>CAZMLV010000105.1:0-6309 GCA_964567235.1 uncultured Chloroflexota bacterium
TCAACGAACACCGGCCGCGGGCCTTCGAAGCGAGACGTGATATCTGCCAGCCGATCGTCCTTGTGCGCGTAGATGAGGATGTTGCCGTGGACCGCCGCCGCGAGACCGGCGCGCTCGATCTTGCGGGGCTGGAAGACCGGGTCGCCGTCGCTCAGGATGACCGGCGTCCACGCGCGCCACAGCCGCTCGATCATCCGCATGACGCCGGGATACACGAAGACCCGGTACGGCAGCGTGTCGAGGATCTCGCGGATCCGCGCCGCGGCGGCCGCATGCTCGATGCCGAGGCGCTCGATGGTCGCCGGGAAGTCGACGTAGTCCTTCGCGTCCCGGACGCGCTCGTAGAGCTCCCAGAACCGGTGCGCGGCCTCGGGCGGGACCGCATCCGCGATCCGCGACTCGAGCGCGGCCTTGGCTGCGTCGTTGTCGAGCAGCGTGTTGTCGACATCAAGGAACACGGGGCGCGCCATCACGCGAGAGTATCGAGCTAGCGCCTCGGCGCGGGCTCCGCCTCGCGCAGCACGACAAAGCGTTCGCGCCGCTCGCCGCGGCGCACGATGATCACCGGGACCGCACGGCCGATCCGCTGATCGGTGAGGACGCCCTGGAGCCGCGACAGCGTGGGGACCGGCTCGCCGTCGACGGCGACGATCACGTCACCGGCCTTGATGCCGCCGAGATCCGCCGGCGACGCGGAGGTCACCTCCACGACCCGAATGCCCGCGAGCGGCACGCCGAGCGCGCTCGCGAGCCCCCGGCCGAGCGGCGTCGCCGCACCGGCGATACCGAGCACCGCGCGCCGGATCCGGCCGTCGCGGATGAGCGCGCCCGCGACGCGGCGGGCCGTGCCAGAAGGGACCGCGAAGCAGATACCCTGCGCGTTCGGGATGATCGCGGTGTTCACACCGACGACGTGCGCGCGCGTGTCGACGAGCGGGCCGCCCGAGTTGCCCGGGTTGAGCGCCGCGTCGGTCTGGATGATGTTCTCGATGAGCCGGCCGTCCTGAGCGTGGAGCGATCGGCCCAGAGCGCTCACCACGCCGGTCGTGACCGTGGATTGGAAACCGAGCGGGTCGCCGATGGCGATGACCAGCTGGCCGACGCGGAGCGCGTCGGAATCGCCCAGCGTCGCCGCGGGAAGCGTCGAGGCGTTCAGGGCGCGCACGACCGCGAGATCGGTGCTCGGGTCGGACCCGGCGATCTCGCCGGCGAGCTCGGTGCCGTCGTGGAGGGTGATCCGGGGTGGGCGACCGCCCTCGACGACGTGCGCGTTCGTGAGGATGAACCCGTCCGGCGCGATGACGAAGCCGCTCGCACCGCCGCGGCCCGAGGTCACGTGGACGACGGACGCCCCGACGCGCTCGACGACCGAGATCACGGCCGCCGAGAACGCGTCGAGGACGTCGGGGCCGGTCTCGATCATGGCGCTAGTTGAGCGGGCCACCGGAGCGCACCTGCGCGACCTTGGACATCGCGTCGCGGAGCTCCTTGAGCCAGTCGCTCTCGTGCTGCTCGACGAGGCGGATGCACCACGCGACCGCTTCGCTGCGGCTGCGGGCCACGCCGGCGTCGACCAGCGAATCGAGGACCATGCGCTCCTTCTGGCGGAGGCGGGTCATCACGGGGATCGAGAGGTGCGTGAACAGGAACGTCTTGTCGCCGACCTTCACGCCCCACGAGATCGGGCGGTCGAAGCGCCGCTCGGCCTCGTTCGAGATCTGCATGCGCTTCTCGCGGGTGTCCTCGCGATGCTGCTTGACCCGGCCCGCGGTAGCGGCCTTCTGCGCGTCGTCGTTGCCCTCGACCTTCGCCACTTTCAAATTGCCGACCACGAGGATCTCCTCGCGGTCCGCGGTCACCTCGGGCGCTCCCTCGAACCAGTCCGCGGGCACCCGCCCGGCGACCCAACCCTTGATCTCATCGATTTCAGCCACTTGTGCGCCTCTTTCTCTAGTCGTAAGTACTGTTACTGAGATTACACCAGGACCGAATTCGGTAGCGGTCAGCGCTGCGCGATCAGCCGGGCGACGGCCTTCAGATCCTTCACGAAGGCTCGGTACTCGGTCCGCCGGCTCGCCTCGTCGGTGGCCCGGAGGATCGACGACGGGTGCACCGTCGCGATCCCGTGCGCCGCGAGCGGCGTCGCGATCAGCTTCCCGCGCTGCTTGGTCACCTTGAACGTCCGGCCGAACAGCGCCTGCGCGGCGGTCGCGCCGAGCGCGACGATGAGCCGCGGCCGCTGCAGCTGGATCTCGGTCTCGAGCCAGAATCGGCACGCCGCGATCTCGCCGGCGTTCGGCCGTTCGTGGATCCGCCGCTTGCCGGTCGGCGCGGGCTTCCACTTGAAGTGCTTCACCGCGTTCGTCACGTAGATCTCCGAGCGGTCGATCCCGGCGGCTGCGAGCGCGTCGTCGAGCACGCGTCCGGCTGGACCCACGAACGGATGACCGAGCTTGTCCTCCTGGTCGCCGGGCTGCTCCCCGACGAAGACGACCGTCGCACTGCGCTTCCCCTCCCCGAACACCGCCTGGGTCGCGTGGGCCCAGAGGTCGCAGGCCCGGCAGCGCTGCACTGCGGCGCGAAGCTGCCGAAGCGACGGCCGCGGCGGAAGCTTCGGGTGGCCGTGCTCGTCCACCGATGCTCAGCGAGTGCGTGGGCGCGGGACCGGGACGGCGGCCTTGGACGGCGGCAGCGCGACGAGGAGCTCGAGTGAGGCGCGGCTGACCGCGTCGACCGCGGCCTCGAACGCGTCCGCGTTCTTCGTCGTCGGCTCGCTGACCCCGCTCACCTTGCGCACGAATTGCCGGGCCGCGGCGCGGATCTCATCCTCCCCGGCGACGCCCTCGATCGTGCGCAGTCGCTTGATGCTTCGGCACATGACGGTCCTCCTTCTATGCGAGCGGGAGGCGGATGCCCGCCTCGGGCAAGGTATCGGTCGGCTCGAGCAGCCGGACGTGCGGGCCGTTCCCGAGCGCGAAGCGCAGCTCGTGTCCGTCGGTGAAGGTGATCCAGGCGTCGCCCCGTCCGTGGGCCAGGCGCCCGAGCCAGGCGCGGACGCCCTCTGGCTCGGGCCCGTATGCCACAACGTCGGCCTCACGTACCGGAACGGCCTCCTCGTCGTCGCCGAGGGTGAGCTCGGCGCCGACCGGCGTCGCGCGCACGCGCTTCAGCTCCGCGCGCCGGAACCCGAGCACCTCGTCGTCGACGAGCCGGATCACCCAGCGGCCCTCCGCGGACGCGTACACCGCGCCGAGCCACGCTCGGAAGCCGGTGATGTGGGGTCCGAACGCGGCGACCTCGTCGAGCGCGAACTCGATCGGATCGCCTTGCGGGAAGGCCAGCCGCGCCCGGGTCATGCGGTCGATGTTCCCACGCTAGAGCGGCCGGTCGCGATGGCGCACGTGCATCGCCGGCACGGGCGCGAGCCGCGGGACGTCGGTGACGTTCTGGCACTTCCGGCAGAACCACGACTTGCGCACCTCCTCGGGGTGCCAGCCCGACTCGACCATCGTCCCGCACACGTGGCATGGCAGGCCCGCGCGCTCGTCGACCCACACGCGCTCGCCGCGGTTGAGGCCGAAGTGCGTGCGCCGCGGGCCTCCGTCGCGGTTCAGCCGGATCAGCCGCCGGGCATGCTCGACGATCTCGCGCAGCTTCTCGCCATCGAGGTCGCGCACCTGCGCCCAGGGCGACGTGCGGCCAAGGAACAGCGCCTCGACCTTGAACACGTTCCCGATCCCTGAGATCGCGCGCTGGTCCAGGAGCGCGGTCGCGATGTCGCGATCCTCGTTCGAGCGGATCCGGCGGATCGCCTCCTCCAGCTCGAAGTCGTCGCGGATGATGTCGGGACCGAGTTGGCTCACCACCCGATGCAGACCCAGCTCCTTCTCGGTGAGCAGCTCCACGATCGGCGGGTGGAAGCACGGCGCGACGACACGCTCGGTGCGGATGACGACGCGCGCTTCCGACTCCGGCTCCCACCAGCGCTCGGCCGGCCGGTACACATGCCACGACCCGCTCATCTTCATGTGCGTGTGCAGGACGACGCGGCGCGGCGTGTCGAAGGTGATGAACAGATGCTTGCCGTTGGACTCGACGGCGTCCACGCGGCTCCCGACGATGGCCTCGTCCCGCGCGGCGGCGCTCACCTTCGGCGCGGTGACCGCGAAGCCCGTGACCGCCTGACCCGCGAGCGCGCGCCGCAGCACGACCGCCGTGCGATGGATCGTGTCTCCCTCAGGCACTGCGCAACAGGTACCCGCGCGGCGTCCGCACGAAGCCGGCAGCGCGCAGCGGCTCGGCCAGCGCCGACTCGTCGACCGGCGCGCCGTCGATCTCCTCGATGAAGAGCGGGTCGCGCCGCTCGGGCACGGCCTCGGCCGCGAGGGCCCGCGCGACCGCGGCCCGCAGGCGGGCCATGTCCCACACCTCGCCGTCGATGAACGTCACGACGCTGTGCTCGTCGCGCGCGACGTATGCGGCCAGGGCGCCATCGACGAGGATCACGAGCGATCCGGCAGCGCGCGCGGTCTTGCGCCCCTCCGCCCGCTCGGGCCAGCCGAGCGCGGCGCCGTACGGATTCGCGGGGTCGGTGGCGGCGAGCGTGATGACGGCTGGCTCGTCGCCGGGCTCGCGCAGCGTGCGGAGCCGGTCCACCGCGCCGGGAAGCGCGAACTGCGCCGCGCCGCGGCCCGCGACGAAGTAGCCGCGCCGCACCCGGCCGGCCTCCTCCATCCGTCTGAGCACCGCGTACACCGCCGCGAACCCTCCCTCGGCGCCCTCGTGCTGCACGAGCTCGCGGGTGATGACGCCGTGCCGCTCGAGCAGCTGTTGGACGCGCGCGGCGAGTCGTTCGGTCGGCGTGGCCGTCACATCCGCCGCGTACGAGGACACGAGCGACCAGCGGCCCGCGAGGTCAGGCGCCAGGCCCCGCTGCGACGGTCCCCGCCGGCGGGCGTGCCGCAGGACCGGCGGCCGCAGGAACGCGCGCAACGGGTGGAAGCTGTCGTTCGTCGCCTCGCCCGACCACACGAGGTCCCACAGCGCGTCCTTCACATCCGGCGCGAAGCCGCCGCCGAGCGCGACGAGCAGCTGCGGAAAGAACAGTGCGCCGCGCGTCGCAAGCGCCTCGCGGATCCGCTGGTGCGTCGACCCGTCGTTCTTCGTGGGGCCCGGCACGAGCGGCGCGTGCTCGGACAGGTACAGCGCGACCTTTCCGTCGCGGGGTCCGATCGCGCCGCCACCGGTCCAGATGACCGCCCCGGAGGCAAGCAGCGCATCGAGGTCGCTCTCGTCGTACCCGGCGACCCGCGCCGGAAGGATGCGCGACTCGAGATCCGATGCGGGGACGAACGCACCCTCCAGCTGTGCGATCGCGTCGAGGAGCGCGGCCTCGCCGGAGCGCGGCGAGTCGACACCGTGCCACGCGAGCGCGAAGCGCGCGAGCGCGACCTGCTCGACCGGCTCGACCTCCTTGCGCAGCCGCGCGAGCGAACGCTGTCGCAGCGTGCGAAGCACGCCGCTGTCGATCCACTCGATGCCGCTCGCGCCCGGTCGGAACTCGCCTTCGACGACCGTGCCCGTCTCGGCAAGCTCGCCGAGCGCGCCGGCGACGAGCACGGGACCGATACCGAGCCGGCGGGCGAGCTCCGCTGCGCTGAACGGACCGTGCGTCCGCGCGAAGCGCCGCGCGAGCGCGACGAGCGGCCGGAGCTCGCTGCCCAGGAATGCGTCCGGGAGGCCTGGCGGGACGACGACCCCGAGCGCGTCGCGGTACTTGCCGGCGTCCTCGGCCGCGATCCACCGCGTCTCGCCCGCGATGGGCACCGCGATGGCCCGGCGGTCGCGCTGCAGCTCGAACAGCCACTCGTCCACTCCGACGCCGGGCGCCGAGCGCGCGGCCAGCTCGTCGCGGGTCAGATCACCGAGGCGGATGAGGAGGTCGTGTGCCGCGTCGACGTGCCGGGCGGCGCGGTCGGGCTCGAGGTGCTGCAGCTGCAGCTCGAGCTCCGCAAGGGCGTTCGCGTCGAGCAGCTCGCGCAGCTCGAC
Organism: uncultured Chloroflexota bacterium; assembly: GCA_964567235.1. Lineage (GTDB taxonomy): Bacteria > Chloroflexota > Limnocylindria > P2-11E > P2-11E > UBA4735. The sequence continues at coordinate 6,049 of CAZMLV010000105.1, forward strand.
CTCGCCGAGGAGCTGCCGCAGCTGCGCGGGGTCGACCGTGAGGGCCTGCGCGCGGCGCTCCGCGAGTGGCGCATCGCCTTCGTAGATGAAATTGCCGACGTACTCGAACAGCAGGGCCGCCGCGAACGGCGACGGAGAGCGCGAATCGACCGTCGCGACGCGGATATCGCGGCTGCGGATCGCGCGGAGGACCTCAAGGAGGGCCGGCATGTCGAAGACGTCCTGCAGGCACTCGCGGTACGCCTCGAGGATGATCGGGAA
>CAZMLV010000106.1:0-6191 GCA_964567235.1 uncultured Chloroflexota bacterium
GCCGCCGTCCGGCGAGTACTTCATCGCGTTGCCGATGAGGTTGTTCAGCACCTGCTCGAGGTGGTCGCGATCACCGCGCACGCTGAGCTTCGCCTCAGGGTCGTAGTGGAGGCGGAGCTCGTGCTTGGTCGCCATGAGCTGGTGGCGACGCATGACCTCGGCGATGAGCTCCGGCAGATCGACGTCTGAAACGCGCAGCTCGAGCCGGCCCGATTCGATGCGCGACACGTCCAGAAGCTCGTCGACGAGACGCGCGAGCTTCGACGTCTGGCGCTGCACCACCTCGAGCTGCTCGAGCAGGGTCTCCTCCTCCTTCTTCCAATCCGTCTCACTCGGGCGTCCGGCGCCGAGACGCCGCTTGATCCGGCGTACCGCGATCTGGACGAAGCCCGACATCGCGGTGATCGGCGTCTTCAGCTCGTGCGAGGCGATCGAGAGGAACTGTGACTTCAGCTTGTCGAGCTCCTGGAGCTTCTCGTAGCTCGACTGCAGCTCGGTCCGGGCCTCGTCGAGATCGCGGACCCGCGCCTGGAGCTCGGCCGTCGCGCGCGCGACCCGGTCCTGGAGCCCCTCATTCAGCTCGTTGATCGTGCGGTTCGCCGCCTCGAGGTCCGCGACCCGCGCCCGCAGCTGCTCGCCGAGCTTGCGGCGTTCGAGGCCGCGGGCGACCGTCGCACGGAGCTCTTCGACGTCGGCGGGCTTCAGCATGTAGTCGTATGCGCCCTCGCGGAGGGCCTTCACGGCCGACTCGAGCGACGCGTAGCCGGTGAGGACGATGCCCACGGTCTCCCGCGACTTGCGCCGAGCCGCGGCCAGCACGTCCATCCCGTCGAAGTCGTCCAAGCGCAGGTCGGTCAGCACGAGGTCGAACTCCTCCGCCTCGATCTGCGCGAGCGCGTCGTCGGCGCGGAGCGCAGTCGCGACGCTGTAGCCATCCATCTCGAGGATGGCGGCCATCGTGATCGTGACGCTCTCCTCGTCGTCGACGATGAGGACCCTAGGCGGCATTCGGCGGTGGGCCTCCGATCGGCAGGGTCATGCTGAACACCGAGCCGCCGCCCGGGCGGTTGCGCACCTGGAGCCGGCCGCCGTGGCTCTGGGCGATCCCGAGGCTGACCCAGAGGCCGAGGCCGGTGCCCTTCTCGCCCTTGGTCGAGAAGAACGGCTCGAAGATGTGCGGGAGGTATTCCTCGGCGATGCCCGGCCCGGTGTCCGCGACCTGGATCCGGACCGCGTCCGTCCGGATGAAGCCCGACGCCGCGTCGCGATGCGATTCCGTCGAGACGGTCACAAGCCCACCCTTCGGCATGGCCTCGGCGGCGTTCAGCACGAGATTGAGGATGACCTGCTTGATCTGGTCGGCGGAAGCCATGACCCGGGGCAGGTCCGGCTCGAGCTGCTTCTCGACCTTCACGTTCCGCTCCCGAAGCCGCTTGGTGACGAGCGCCTCGGCCTCTTCGACGAGCGCGTTCAGATCGGTGGGCACGAGGTCGGCGGCCGGCCGGTAGAAGCCGAGCATCTGCCTGAGGATCCGGCTCATCCGCTCGGTCTCTTTCATCGCGATGTTCAGGAACTTCGCGTTCGGATCGTCGCCCGGAATGCGCTTCACGAGGAGGTAGAGCGCGTTCTGGATCGCCTCGAGCGGGTTGTTGATCTCGTGCGCGATCGACGCAGCGAGCCGGCCGGTCGCCGCCAGCTTCTCGGAATCGAACAGCGCCTGCTCCAGCCGGCGGCGCTCAAGCTCGCGCAGCCGGCCGACGTCCTGCATGACCGAGACCGTCGCGACCGTCGCGCCCATCGCGTCGCGCACCTCGTTCGCGGTCACCTGCATCTCGAGCTCCTCGCCGGTGTCCGCGTCGGTGAGGCGCAGCTCGCCCGATCGGCGGGGCGACGGGTCGAGCGACAGCTGGGCGAGGAACGACGTGAACTTCGCGTCGTTGCGCATCGCGACCTGCGCCCGACGGGGCTCTCCGAGCGGATCTCGCGGCGGCTTGAACAGCCGCTCCGCGGCGGCGTTCAGGCTCACGATCTCCTCAGTGTTGTCGACCACGATGATCGGGTTCGGCACGTTCCGGAGGACGAGGTCCAACCGGTCGCGCTCCATGCGGATCTCCTGGTCGACCGACTGGAGCCGCTGGATGTTCGCGGAGAGCTCCTGGGTCACGTGGCGCAGATCGGTCACGTTCTTGAGGACTGACACCACGCCCTTCGTGCCGATGCGGAAATTGGTGGCCGGCGAGGTGATGACCTCGAAGATGAGCTCGTCGCCCTCGATCGGGTCGACCAAGGTCAGCTCACGGGTGCGCTCGCTGGCGCTCTGGAGATTCCAGGTCGACAGGGCCGCGGTGAACAGGAAGTTGTTCATCGAGATCGCGTGCGACTTTCCGGGGCTGTCGTCCTTGCCGCTCTTGAACAGCAGCTCGGCGCTGTGGTTCGCGAGCACGAGCTCGTTCTGCTCGTCGGTCACGACGACCGGGTCGGCGAACGCGTTGACCATCCACCAGAGCCATTCCTTCTCGATCGCGTGGGCCTCGCCGCCATGGCGGAGCTCCGCCACGTCGCGGGCCTGCGCGAGGAGGCTGCTGGCCTGGTTGGTGAACGGCGCCAGCGCCTGCACGTCCGCGTCGCTCGCCGGCGCGCCCTTGGACATGAGGACGACGCCGATCGGTGGACGTCCGGAGCTGCGCAGGGGCGTGACCACGAACGTCTCGAAGCCGAGCTCCGTGAGGACCTCGCGCGTCGTCGCGCTGATCCGCTCGTCGGACGCCACGTCGTCGACGCGCTGGGTCACCCCGCTGTGGAACGCGACCACACTCGGGTCCTGCAGGTTCGCCAGCGGGACCGTGAATGCTTCGGCGATCTGGTCGGCGATGCCGCGGCCGAAGCGGCCACGGATGACCCGCGCACGATCGTCGACCATCGCCACGAGCGAGCGCTCATAGCCGAACGCGCGGGCGAGGCCGTCGAGCACGGGCAGAAGCGCGGCCTCAGGATCGCTCCCGGCCAGCAGCTCGCGCGGCAGCGCGTCGATGTCGTCCAGCGCGGAACGCTCGGTCGCTCCGGCCATCAGCCGGTCACCAAGTCGCTAGCGACGTTCCGCGGCGCCGGCCGGTGCCGACGACGGCGTTCCGGACATCCCGCCCGACCCGATCGAACCACCGGTCGTGCTGCCGCCCGGTGCCGGGCGCGCGACCGTGCCGGTGATCCCGAGGGCTTCGGCGTAGCGGAGGTACGTGTCGATCGACGCCACGACGACGCGGGCTTCGACCGTGATGAGGTCGATGCCGACGAGCGACACGCGGATCCAGGCGTCGATGACGATGCCCTTGTCGAGGATGCGGTCGAGGACATCGATGAGGCTCGATCCACCAGCGGCGCGTTCAACGGGCATGTTCTCTTCTCCTAGCGCTTCGGAGTCGCGGACTTCAACGTGCGTTCGAGATCGGCGATGCGTGCTTCGAGACGTTTGATCTCACTGGCTCCCTCGCCCGAGGCGCCATTGATCGTCGTCGCAGGCGCCGCACCGCTGGCCATCGTCGCCGGTGCGACGAGGTTGCGGTCGTAGCGCCACCAGTTCAACCCGATCTGCTCCGCCTTGTCGATCGAGCAGACCAAGAGGCGGATGCGGATCGTGAGGAGCTCGACGTTCGCGAGCGAGATGCTGATATCGCCTGCCACGACGAGGCCCTTGTCGAGGACCCGATCGAGGATGTCGATGATGCTCGTCGACGGCCCCGGGGCAACGCTGCGTGACATGCTCATTGGCGGCTCACAATAGCTTTCCGATCGGACCGAGGCCGAGGTTGAGGTCGTCCGGGTCCAGGCCGAACGCCTCGGCCATCTCCCTCACCTTTTCCTCGAGGCGCATCAGCGCGACACCCACCCGCTCGATCTCGTCATCGGTCAGCGTTCCTCCGTCCATCCGTCTGATCGCCTGTCGCTCCAGAAGCTGCCGAAGGAACTCGACCAGGGTGAGGACCAGCTTCGCCAGCCCCTGCTCGACGCCCTCGGGATCGACGTTGACCCGGTCCGGCAGGAGTCCCCGCACGCGCTCCAGCTCACGCCGTAGCTCGCCGATCTCGTCATCCACGGCCGTTCCTCAGCTCCTCGGTGAAGCTGTACGGCGGCCATGGACCGCTCACCACCGCGCGCACGCCGTCGATCGCACCTGCGGCCACGGTCGCTCGCGCCTTCAGCGCATCGGCCTCGTCCCTCCCGGCCAGCAGCGACATGGACAGCGCCACCTCGGCGCTCGGGCAACTTTCGTGCCGAACGTCCGCTTGGTCGACCGCCAGGTCGGCCGCGAGCCGCGCCGCGAACGCCTCCCCCGCCTTTCGGCGTTCGTCCGTCACGGCGTTCGCCGCGCGGCGCCGCTCGAGGAATGCACGACCCGAGGGCGCCACGGCGTGACCGCGGCCCTCGGTCCGAGGCGCGTCCTGCCAGAGCAGGGTGACCGCGATCTCGCGGCGGTCGGCCAGCCGGTCGACCGCGGCGACATACCGGTCCTGCTCAGCCTCGAGCGACCGCCGCGCGGCTTCCGCGTCCGCGAGCCACGTCCCGAATCGGACCGGGACGCACGGGCCGGCGTCGCAGAGCACGGCGACCAGGTCGTGGTGCGCGAACGCGTCGTCGCGCGAGAGCGTCGGCTCGCCGTCCCAGATCGTGGCCCAGAGCCCGAGCTCTCCGGCGGCGATCTGCTCGAGCGGCCGGCCGCGGATCCCGGCCTCTGGTCCGCCGGTCGCGCGCCGCGTGATCGCGTGGGCCAGGAGGCGGGTCACTTCTTGCGCGCTTCGAGCTGTGCGATCGACTCCGTCGCGGCGAGGATCACGTTGAGGCCCAGGTAGATCAGATCGACGCCGGCCACCGAGATCGTCGCCTCGCCTGTGATGACGACGCCGCGATTGAGCAGCCGGTCGGCAAGGTCGAGGACGCTCAGCTCCTCGTCGGGCAAGGCTGCGAGCGGGCCGGTCATGCGAGCTCGACCGTCGAGAACCGATATGCCGGCCACGGCCCGCTGAGCTCCAGCGCGTAGCCGCGCGCGTCCCACCGTTTGGCGTACGCGGCCGTGATGCCGTCGAGCGATGCGCCGGCGTCGCGACGTGCGAGCACGGAGAACCGCGCGAGCATCCCGCCGCCGGCATCCTCGACCAGCGGCTCGCGGAAGAGCCGCATCTGCGCGCGCTCGAACGCCTCGGTCGCGTCGACGATGGCCGCGGCATCCGACGCGCGCAGCTCCGTCCGCTTCGTCTCATCCAGCCGGCGCGCGAGCAGATAGCCGCGGCCGGGCGGGGCCGCCTCGATCTCCGAACGGAGCGCACGGAGCGGCCCACTTTCCGATTCGACCGCCGCCAGCGCCCTCGCTCGGTCGCGCCGCACGACCGCGATCCACTCCGAGCGGCCGCGCAGTGCTTCGAATCGCCGACCGAGCTCCGCCGCGCGCTCGCTGAGCATGCGCGTCACCCGCGCGGCGTCGCGGAACACGGTGCCGAATGCGAGCGGGACGAGCGGGTCGCACACGGCCGCGAGCGCCGCGTTGACCTCCTGATGCCGCACCGCGCGAGGGGTGAGCCACTCCATATCGGCGATGTGCGCGTTCAGCGGCTCCTCCGCGTAATCCCGCTCCGCGACGTCGCTGACGAAGGCGACGAGATCTCCGGCGGCGACTGTCCGAACGGCGGCGTCGTCGAGCCCGCGGAGACGGGTGGGGGCGGTGCCGGCACGCGCGATCGCGTAGACGTAGACCAGGCTCACGCGGGGCGGTCGAGCTCCTCGGGTGTCTCGATGACGGCGACCCGCTCGTCGCCGGTCTCGGCGAGCAGACCCGCGAGCTGGTCCTCCGCGAGCTGCCTGCGGTACGCCTTGATCTCGGAGTACCGCGCGAGGAGCGGAGCCTCCTGGCGCCGGAACTCGGTCGCGTCGATCTCACCCTCTTCGAAGCGCAGGTTGAGGAGCATCAGATCTTCCTTGACGGCAGTGTCGTCGGTCATCTCCTGCTCGGCCATGTCGATGACCTGCCGAAGGCAGTAGCGGATGCCCGCCGCCGGAAGCGAGTACGGAAGTGTGAGCAGCTTGCCGAGGCCGAACACGGCCTAGACCGACGCCGAGCGCTCGAGCTGCAGGCGGATGGTCACGAAGTTGTAGGGCGGCCAGGGACCCGTGTACCGGAACGACAGCGTGCCCTCGAACCGCTT
>CAZMLV010000107.1:0-6069 GCA_964567235.1 uncultured Chloroflexota bacterium
TAGAGCGTTGCCTTGACATGGCAGAGGTCACTGGTTCGAGCCCAGTAGAGCCCACTGGGAACACAGGGGATTCAGCGACCGGAGCCGGTCGCGCGCCGAGTGTGACGGACAACTGACGGCCTAAGCCCCTGAGCCCAGCGCCCGATCCATCCCTTACGCAGTCCGTCGAAGTGGCCGCCCTCGATCCCGAACTCCTCGATCCAGCGATACGGGCCTGTGACGAGGCCCTTCACGTCGTTCGGCTCATGTGTTTGGTGTCTCGCTCGCGCAGGCGTCCATGTGCGCGCCTGCTCAGGCGATGATGAAGGTGTGGGTCTGGAAGAAATCGGGTGGCTCTTCGATCCCGGCCTCGCGTGGAATCGTCGCCATGGCTTCGTTGAACCGTGCGACAGCCTCTTCCGACTCGAAGATGTCGACGATGCAGAAGCCGTTCTTGCCTTGCCCGGCCATGTGAACCAACAGTCCCTCAAACGGCAGATCAGAGGGCGATTCGAAACGAGACTTGCCACCCGTGAGGCGGCGGACAACCTCCTCGTACTTCTCTTGGGTCAGGCTGGGAACCTGATGCACAGCCATGATCGGCATTGCGCCTACCTCCTTCGCCAGGTGACGGCGCGAGCCTAGACCCACGGTCTCAGGCATCGGTCCGCTCGGCCCAGGGCGCGCACGACCTCGGCCGCTCGGTCGAATGACTGTTGTCTCGCTCGCGCATGCGTGCGCGCTGTTCCTCGCTGGGTCCGCTACATCGAAGCTCGCTAAGGCCCTGTTAGCGGCGGCACATCCTGACGGCCAATCGACGGCCTAACTGCACAGATGGAGCGCGACCCAGGGAGACGAATGTGGGCCGAATCCCGCATGCCGTGGACCGTGGTAGACCCGCTGCGTGACGTTGACATGGCACAGCGTCATTGGTTCGAGCCCAGTAGAGCCCACCGGATTCATTGGCGATTCCTGCGGCCGGATGGCCGGCCGCCACTCACCGGGCGGCCGTCGTTGTACTTGGGCGCCGCGCTGGCAGGGGATATGCAGCAGCGCGCAACTGTGTTGGCTGAGCTCGAGCTGTTCGATCCACCCGCGCCGCTCCGCGACGATGATGAGGCTGTATTAGCCATCGGGAACTGGCTGCACTTGGCGGACGATGTCATGCGGCTCGGCGAGGGACGCGACCCAGCGGAGTAGGCCCGCCGTCCGTCGCCGGATGCACGTGCGTTTCTTTTCGCTGGTCCGCCGGTGTGAACGCGCCGGCGGCCATTCTCGTGCCGAAACGTTGCGGCGAGCTAGGCCCAGTTGGCGTCAGCACCTCCTGACGGCCAATCTTGACGGCCTAACTACACAGATTCGAGCCCAGTAGTGCCAACAGGAACATGCGTGGAGATCCCGGGCTGCCCCGCGGTGATGTCGGGTCGCGGATGGCTACCGTCTCGGCTCGTACCGCATCGCCACTGCCCCCGAGCCGAACTCCTGCCGGCTTGTGAGCTTCAGATCGACGTATTTCGATAAGCCGGCGAACAATGTCGGCCCGTGGCCCGCGAGCCTCGGGTGCACCACGAGCTCGTACTCATCGATCAATCCGAGCTCGGTCAATGCCAGCGGGAGGGCCACACCGCCCACGAGCAGTCCGTTGCCCGACTCGTGCTTGAGCTGCTGAACGGCGGTGCCCAGATCCCCGCGCACGAGCTCCGCGTTCCAATCGACCTGCTGCAGGGTGCTCGACACGACGTACTTCTTTGCCGCGTCGATCGTCCGACCGAAGGATCGCATCCAATCGGGCATCGCTCCCGCGGGCGCCGGCGGCCGCCACGCCGACTCCATCAGCTGGTACGTCACTCGGCCAAAGAGCAGGGCGTCGGCCTGATCGAGAATATCTGCCGCATGACGATGCAGCTCCTCGTCCGCGGGGATCGCACGATGATCGCAGCATCCGTCCAAGGTGACGTTGATGGAGTACCGAAGGGGTCGCATGTCCGCAAAAGTACCGCGGCCGGGTAGACCCGGGAAGGGAGTCGTGAGATGGCGCGATACCTGATCTCGTTCGATGACGGCGCGATGGACTTCATCCCCGAGGAGGAGATGCTCGCCGTAGGCAAGGCCGCGCACGCGGTGATCAAAGACGCGCAGGACGCCGGGGTATGGGTGTTCGCCGGTGGTGTGTTCCCGCACGATCAGGTGAGCGTGAAGCTGGTGGCCCCCGATGGAACGGTCACTGACAGCGCGAAGCGCAAGGCGTACATCGCCGGAGTGACGATCATCGACGTGACCTCGGTCGAGGAGGCGCTGCGGTGGGCCGCCAAGATCGCCGCCGCCTGCCGCTGTTCACAGGAGGTCCGCGAGTTCGCGCCCGACCCGGCCGTGGGCAACTGATCGCGGAACGCTAGGCCGCGCGATCCTCCGCGTAATGCACGAACTCGATCGCTTCCCGTGCGGCGTCCCGGTCTCCACGGTCCACGCGCACGAGGAGCGTCAGGGCCTGATTGCGGATGCGCTCGAGCGACGCCGGTGGTCGGGGTGAACGCCGAGCCCAGGCGATGTCGGCGACGAGACCGAACAGGGCCTGTCGCGCGTCGGCCGGCGGGACATAGGCCGCGGTCTCGCTAGACACGGGGCATCACGCCGCAGCGCGCGTGCCGCGTGTGCCTTTCGGTGGGACTTCGTTAGCGAATCGTGACCTTGCTCAAAAGAGGCCTGGGCTGTTGAGCGTGAGATACACGACCAGTCCGATCATGACGAGCATGAGCACCACGCCACCGGCGACGACAGCGACCGTCGGGATCAATGCGCGAAGTGCGGCCCGCTGATCACTGCACCGGGACCAGGTGGCCGCTTTCGAAGAAGTACGTCCAGCCGTCCATCGCCGGAGGCTCGACCCCGAGCTGGGTGAGGATCGTGGCCACCTGCGAACGGTGCTCGGTCCCGTGGTTGACCGCCTGCAGCAGGAACAACGACACCGGCATCCACCAGGTACCGGGCGGGTCGTCCCCGGTCACCTTGACCTTGCGCTCGGAACCGGTCTGCGTCGCGGCCTGCTCGAGCTGCGCGTCGCCGTGGGCCAGTCGGGCGGCGACCAGGTCGAGCCCGGGAAATGGATCCTCGGTGAGGCGCTCGGGCCGCTCGAGGTCCAGCAGCCTCGCCGCGTAGCCCTCCTGCGCGTTCGCGATATGGACGAGCGTCGCGCCGACGCTGCCGTAGGTCCCCGGAGCACCGGCTGCAAGCTGGTCGGGTGAGAGCCCGCGGCAGCATTCCATCAGCCGGCTGTTCATCATCGCGTTGTGCCGGAAGAGCTCTACGAGGACGTCCACGCGCGGCATGATGCCTGAGTCTGGTGCCCGGCGAAAACCCAAGGGGAGGGATCATCCGCGAACGGCAACTACACCAACGCGCAGACCTCCGCGCTCCTCGGCATGAGCGCGAACTGCCCGCCGGGGTCCAACCTGAACCAGCAGACGGACCACGGCATCCGGTCCGGCTGCGAATAGCGCGATCACTGCGGACGAACGAAGGGGCGGCCACATGGCCGCCCCTGCTGTTCTCAGCCGTGAGCGCTGTCTTCCCTACGGGGCCGTGAGCTGGATCGAGGTGGAGGCTGAGAAGCCACCGCCGTCGACCTTGACTGCGTAACCGCCGACCGCGTCGGTCGTCTTCGTCGTGTAGGTGAACTTTCCGGTGCCGTCGAGCCCGACACTGGCGCCGAGCGTCCGCGACACCCCGGTCGGTCCGGTGAACGTGACGTTCACGCCGCCCGGCATGAAGCCCGCGAACTGGAAGACGAACGACGATCCGGCCTTACCGACGGTCGGGCTGACGCTCACCCGAGCGCCGGTGACCGGGCCGGGCGGGTTCGTCTTCGGCGGTGCGGTCGTGGCCACCGGGCGAGCGGTCACGCGAACAGTGGCGGCGGGGGCATCAGTGGGAGCAACCGTGGCAGTCGGCGCGGACGGAGCCGGTGCCGGTGCGGTCGGGGCTGCCGGGGCGCCCGGCGCGGGGGCAGCCGGAGCGCCGGGCTGGACCGAGCCTGCAGCGCCAGGCGCGCCCGGCGCGGCCGGGTCAGCCGCGCGCGCGACATCGCAGCCGACGCACGCGAAGGCGATCAACCCGACAAGCAGCCAAGCTCGTCCCATGCGCGAATGCTATGGACGGCCCTCCGCGCTCACCAGCAGTACTTTCGCAGCCGGAAGGACCACCACCGGGGGACGGACGTCCGGGGGAGACCGATTTAGGCCGCAGGCCCTCCGGCGGCGCTCACCAGCTCCATCGCCCGACGCGTGGCGTCGCGATCGCCAAGCTGGACCTTCGGCAGGAGGGCCATCGCCTCATCACGCATCCGCGCGAGCTGCGGCTCCCCGGCATGCTGACGCTCGGACCACGCGACGTTCGCGACCAGCTCGATCAACGCACGGCTGGCCGCTTCGCGACCGTTGATGGCTAGCTGAGGAGAGCGCATGCGTCAGGTACCGCACCGTCCGTGCCCCGAACGGGCCTTCTATCCGATTGTTGACGATCCGTGACCTGGCGCCATTGATGCGAGCATCTGCGGCGTGAGCATCACGCGCCTGCCGGGCGCACGGATCGCGACGCGCACGATCCTCGTCGTCGAGGACGATGCCGAAGTACGCGAGGTCTGCGCCCAGGTGCTCACCGATGAGGGGTACGTGGTCCATGCCGCGCCCGATGGCGTCTCGGCGATCGCCCAGCTCGACTGCATGCCCGACGTGATCGTCCTCGATCTCGTGATGCCGCGGATGGACGGCTGGGAGTTCATGCGTCGCCTGCGCGCGGTCGCGGGCCACGAACACACACCGGTGCTGTTGCTGACCGCGACAGCAAGCTCGGGCGCCGCGCTCGCCGGAGCGCAGGCGGTCCTGCGCAAGCCGTTCGTGGTCGAAGCGCTTCTTCGACAGGTCGCCGACCTATCGCCATGACAACGCCTGTCCGTTACGAGAACGCGACCTAGACTCCACGCATGGCCAGCGATTCCCAGACGTTCCGCCTCGCGCCGCCGCGGCCGTCGGGTGCGCATCCGGCGCTCGATCAGCACGCCGTCCAGTTCTACGAGCGGGACGACTTCCTGCTCGAGGGCGTGACCCGATTCGTGGCCGCGGGCATCAGCGACGGCGACTGCTCGATCGTCATCGGGACGAAGGCGCATCGCACCGAGCTCGAGGCGCGCCTTGTCCGCCGGGGGTTCGACCTCAACGCCGCGCGCCGGCGTGGCTCGTACGTCGCGCTGGACGCCGCGGACACGCTCGCGAAGTTCATGGTCGGCCCTGCTCCGGAGCCTGCGAAATTCGAGCAGGTCGTGGGCGCGCTCATCGAGCGGTCGATCCAGGGGCCTCCGCTCCGGCGGGTGCGCGCCTTCGGCGAGATGGTCGCGCGCCTCTGGGCCGACGGCAATTCCGCCGGCGCGATCGAGCTCGAGCGGCTGTGGAACGGCCTCGCGGCACGACTCACGTTCTCGCTGCTCTGCGGGTATCCGATGCAGGCCTTCGCCGGCCCCGAGCACGACCAAGGCTTCGCCGCCATCAGCGCCGCCCACGCGCACGTCGCACCGACCGAGAGCTACCTCGAGCTGGACCCCGACGAGCGGCTCCGCGCCGTCGCTGATCTCCAGCAGCGGGTCGCGGCCCTTGAGGTCCGGGTCGCGACGAAGGACTAGGCTCCGAGCGATGCCCCAGCTTGGTCCCGGTGACCCCGCACCGCGCTTCTCACTGCCGGATCAGGACGGCAAGCCAGTCTCCAGTGAGGCACTGAAGGGCAAGCCCGCAGTCGTTTATTTCTATCCCGCCGACGACACGCCTGGCTGCACGACCGAGGCCTGCCAATTCAACGACAACCTCCAGCAGTTCCAGCAAGCCGGCGTACCCGTGATCGGCGTCTCTCCCGATGACACCCGCTCGCACGTCAAGTTCCGGAACAAGTACGGCCTCAAGTTCGAGCTGCTGTCGGATCCGGGGCACCAGACCATGGCGGCCTACGGCGCCTGGGGCGAGCGGCCGGGACGCGGCGAGGGCGTGATCCGATCGACCGTCCTGCTCGACCCGGACGGCACGGTCAAGCGCGCGTGGTACGGCGTGA
>CAZMLV010000108.1:0-2839 GCA_964567235.1 uncultured Chloroflexota bacterium
TCGGCCGCGGTCACCGGCACCGAGACGGGCGCCTCGGCCACGACCGGCTCGACGGTCTCAGGGGTCGAGGCGCGGGCCCGCCCACGGGCCGGCACCAGAGTGGAGTCGAGGGACGGGTCGCCGGCGGAGGAGCTGGTCGCCAGGGCCGCCACTGCTGCCGGTACGGGCTCGTGCGCCGCGGCAGGGCTGAAGTCGGCGCCGGCGAGGCGCTGGCCGACGAGGGAGATCACGACGGCGGTGGCGATGAGAACGGCTGCGGTACGTGTCGATTGCTTCATGCCGTAAAGCATGTATGGCGAGCGTACTCATACCTATCCCACGATGGTCCTGACGACTAGTCATACCGTGTTTTGAGTACATGCGCGCAAACGACCAAGCAAGCTCTGCGCCGCAGCGCCTGCCGAGGCGCGGCTACGGGTTTACCCGGCGAGCGGGAAACGTGTCACCGGCCGCCGCACCGCGGACCGCCGGCCGGACCGGACCAGGGCGTCCACGTCGATCGGGAGGTAGCGGACCACGCCGTCCTGGAGGACGACCTGGAACGTGTCACCGTTCGGCCGGATGACGACCGAGTCGTTGAGGAGATCGAGAAGCTCCGCCAACCGGAGCGCAGCGTCGTCCACGGCGAGAGACATCGGCCGTGTCTTGCGGCCCGTCATGGCCCAGGCGTCATCACCGCGCGTACCCTTGCGTCCTCATGGGTGGCGACCAGGACCCCCTCAGCGAGCTCCGCGAAACGCTTCGCAAGCGCCCCGCGGCGTGGCAGCCCGAACGCCCTCGTCGGCGGCTCCCGGCGCTCGCGCAGCTGGACCGGCTGCCGCATCCGGCAGCCATCGCGCCGAGATCGATCCTCGCCCGTTTCCGGCCGCCGGACCTGCGCCCGCGGATCGGTCGGAGCCGGCGGCGCGCCGGCGACGCGATCTCACGGGCGTCGCGTGCCACCTGGGCGTACGTGGGCATGGCCGTGCGCGCCATCGGCGTCGCCGGAGGGCGCGTCGGTCGCGCGGCAGAACGTGCGGCCCGGTGGGTCGTCCATCGGCTGGTGATGGCCGCAGCCGGGCTCCGCATCCGTCGGAGTCGTCGGCTGCCGATCGAGCCCGACCCGGTCCAGCCCGATCCCATCCCGCCGCTCGCGGACGACGGCACGCGGCACCTCGAGGAGCTCGAGCGGCGTCAGCTGGAGCAGCGGATCGAGGCCCTCGGACCGGATCATCCGGACGTCGCCATCCTGCTGCAGCTCGTCGCGGAGCGATCTGCACGCCGCGGCGCGCCGGACGAGGCGCTCGCACTCTACGCGCGCGCCTTGCGGATCCAAGAGCTGACCTTCGGACCGGACTCGCCGGCCCTCCGGCCGCTGCTCGCCGATCTTGCGGACATCGAGCTCGAGCTCGGGCATGAGGCAGACGCACTCCTGCACCGGTCGCGTCGCGACATGCTCGAGCCTCGGTCGACGGCCCCCGCCGATCGGGTGGATCTCGACGGCGCGCTCGCGTCCCGAACGTCGCACCCGCCGAACGGGATCGCGCGAACGAGGCAGTGACCGCCGCAGTCCGGGGTCTTCTCCCCGGGTCTTCGCGCTAGATGACGAGGCGGACGATCGAGCGGACGACCTCGGTGGTGAAGCCGTACACGAGGTGCGAAGAGAGCGCGTAGGCGTGCTTCGACGGCGGGGTCTGCCCGGGCTTCTTGCCGAGACCCTCCGCCGGGACCGCCATGTTGTCAGCGGTCCACCACACGATGGAGCCCATCAGCAGGCCGTTGAACATGCGCGCGGGTGGAAGGATCTCCGCGACGAACCCGTAGATCCCCCCGATGGTCGCGCCGGTCGTGTAGTGCACCGCCTCGCCGGCCGCCGGCTTCTTCTCTTCGGGAAGCTCGGTGTTGAGGACCTTGCGCGAAACACGGTCGGCGGCCTTCACGCTCGCCGGTGTGTCGCTCCGTTCGGCGGTGTCCTTGGCGGCATGGGCCTGTTGCTTCGGTGCGAGCCGCCGCTCAGCGCCGTTCCACCAATCCTGGAAGAGCTCCATCGTGTACGCACCGGCGGCGCCACCGATGGCGCCGGCGACCGCACCTTTGATCGGGTCCACGCCTGGTGTCTCTGCAGGAATCCTGCCCATCCATCACCGCGGCCCTCCGCGCGGCGTCCGCCGCAGGCGCTCGGGCACACTTGCCGCGTGGGGACGCTGTACCTGGTGGCGACGCCGATCGGCAACCTCGAGGACGTGTCGCCTCGCGCGCTGAAGATCCTCCAAGAGGTCCACATGGTCGCCTGCGAGGACACTCGGCACACGCAGATCCTGCTCCGCCGTTACGAGATCCGGGCCAAGCACCTCACGGCGTACAACGAGTTCAACCACAAGCGGCAGGTCGCTGTCCTGGTCGGCCAGCTGGACCGCGGATGGGATGTCGCGCTCGTATCGGACGCCGGAACGCCGGCGCTCTCGGATCCCGGCGAGGCGCTCGTCGTCGCCGCGATCGCCGCGGGCCACACGATCACGCCGATCCCCGGCGCGAACGCGGCCATCGCGGCGCTCGTCGCGTCGGGACTGCCGACCCGCGCGTTCACGTTCCTCGGCTTCATTCCGAAGAAGACCGGCCAGCGGCAGAAGCTCATCGGCGCGCTGCTCGCGGAAGGCCGCACGATCGTCGTCTACGAGAGTCCCTACCGCACGGGGGATCTGCTCGCGGATGTGGCCGCGCTGGCACCCGACGCGCGCGTCGTCGTCGCGCGCGAGCTCACAAAGGTGCACGAGACGTTCGTCCGCGGCACGGCGAAAGACCTTGCCGCTCGGTATGCTTCCGAGCGTCCCAAGGGGGAGGTCACGGTGGTCATCGCACC
>CAZMLV010000108.1:2939-6002 GCA_964567235.1 uncultured Chloroflexota bacterium
TCCGACGACACCGAGGTGCGCGGCTGGCACGACGAGAAGACGGCGTGGCGCGTGATCGATGCCGCGCGCAAGCGGAAGCCCAAGTGAGGCGCGACTACCGGAAGTGGCACAGCCCGGCGCTCGACCGCGAGATGGAGCTGCTGGTCTTCGGCGAGCGTGGCACGCCGGTCCTCGTCTTCCCGACGTCCATGGGCCGGTTCTACCAGTGGGAGGACTTCGGGATGGTCGGGCACCTCCAGCCTCGCATCGCCGAGGGGCTCCTGCAGCTGTGGTGCGTCGATAGCGTCGACAGCGAGTCCTTCTACAACAAGCAGGCGTCCGCGCTCGACCGCGCGCGACGCCACCTTGCGTACGACCGGTACCTGACCGCGGAGGTCGTGCCGGCGATCCGGCACGAGAACCCCGATCCCGCGCTCGAGCTCCTCGGCGCGTCGTTCGGCGCGTTCCACGCCGTGACGTTGGCGACGCGGCACCCCGGGATCGCAAGCCGGACGATCGGGCTCTCGGGCGCGTACGACGCGTCGCGGTGGCTCGACGGCATGCGCGAGCAGGACGCGTACTTCGCGAACCCGCTCGCCTTCCTACCAGGCCTTGCCGACGAGCGGCTCCTGCAGCCGCTCCGCGAGACCGAGTTCGTCATCGCGACCGGCGAGGAAGATCCGAACGTCGCCGGGTCCCGCCAGGTCGTGGCGACACTGCAGGAGAAGGGGGTGCCCGCGACGCTGCACCTGTGGAACGGCTGGGCGCATGACTGGCCGTTCTGGAAAGAGATGGTGGATACGTTCCTATGACATCGAAGGTCGTCGGCCTGCTGGTCGGACGTGAGAACACGTTCCCGCAGCCATTCATCGACACCGTGAACCGCAAGGGTGAGGCAAAGGGCGTGCGCGCGGAGATGGCCACACTCGGCGGCGCGAAGGAGCTGGAGGAGCCCAAGTACTCGGTGATCGTCGATCGCATCAGCCACGAGGTGCCCTATTACCGGGCCCACCTGAAGAGCATGGCCCTGCTCGGCACCGCGGTCGTGAACGATCCGTTCTGGTGGGAGGCCGACGAGAAGTTCTTCGAGTGCACGCTCGCGCGGAAGCTCGGCGTGGCCGTACCGAAGACGGTCGTGCTGCCGAACAAGTCGTACATCCCCGACATCAACGAGGGCTCGCTGCGGAACCTCCAGTACCCGATCGATTGGGATGGCATCGTCGCGTACACCGGCCTGCCCGCGATCCTCAAGCCGAACACCGGTGGCGGCTGGAAGGACGTGTACAAGGTCGACACGATGGAGCAGCTGCTCTGGGCGTACGACCAGACCGGAACGTCCACGTTCGGCCAGCGGCCCAAGACGATGATCCTCCAGGAGTTCATCCACTGGGACGACTACATCCGGTGCATCTGCATCGGCCGCAAGCACATCAACCCGATCCGCTACGACCCGACGGCGCCGTTCCACGAGCGCTACGTCGTGGACAAGCCCGTCGAAGGGAACGTGCGTGACCGCGCGATCCACGATGCGATCGCCCTCACCGACGCGCTCGGCTACGACATGGACACGGTCGAGTTCGCCGTCCGCGACGGGATCCTCTACGCGATCGACTTCTTGAACCCGGCGCCGGACTTCGACTCGTTCTCGATCAAGGGTGCGAACTTCGACTGGGTGCTCGAGCACATGAGCGACCTGGTCATCGACTATGCGACCGGCGTCGCGGAGCCGCCGTGGCGCAAGGATCACCGGTGGTCGCGCCACATCCGCTGATCGAGTACCACGGGCTGCTCGAGGACGGAGACCTCGCGGCGGAGAGCGCCGCGGCCCTGTCCGACGGGCAGCGGGCCCGCCGGCTCGTGTTCGGCGACCGGCCGCTCTGCGTCGCGCTGCGGCCCAATCTCATCTCCCGCTGGCAGTACGACGCGATCTCGGCGGCGTCCGAGACGCTGTACGCGGCGTTCGATCGGCTGGAGCAGGCGCTCCTCGCCGATGATGACCTCCGGCTCGAGCTCGATCTCGATCCGCGCGAAGCCGAGCTGGCGCTCGCCGATCCCGGCTTCCGGGCTTCGTCGCCGTCGGCCCGGCTGGACGGATTCGTCGGGGACGACGGCGTCATCCGGTTCGTGGAGTACAACGCCGAGTCGCCGGCGGGCATGGCGTACAACGACGAGCTCTCGGCGGTCTTCGCCACGCTCCCGGTCATGAAGCTGTTCAAGAAGCGGCATAAGCTCGGCGCGTTCCCCGTACGTGGCAAGCAGCTCGGCGTGCTCCGCCGCGCGCATCGCCCGCGGGGCGAGCTCAAGACCGTCGCGATCGTGGACTGGCGCGGCCTGCCGACCCTCACCGAGTTCGAGATGTTCGCGCGGTACTTCGCGGAGCAGGGGCTGGAGGCGATCATCTGCGCGCCCGAGGACCTCACGTACGCCCGGCATGCGCTTCGCGCGAACGGGACGAGGATCGACCTCGTGTACCGGCGCGTGCTCACGAGCGAGCTTCTCGCGAAGCCCGACATCGCGAAGCCGCTCGTGCAGGCGTACCTCGACGGCGCGGTCACCGTGGTGAACAGCTTTCGCGCGAAGCTGCTGCACAAGAAGATGAGCCTCGCGCTCCTTTCGGACGACCGCTACGCGAAGCTGTACACGCCCGAGCAGCGCAAGGCGATCGCGACCCACATCCCGTGGACCCGCAAGATGCGCGAGGGTCACACGACCTACCGTGGGAAGACCGTGGATCTGGTCGACCACGTGACACGGTGGAAGGACCGCCTCGTGCTGAAGCCGAACGACGAGTACGGCGGCAAAGGCGTGGTCCTGGGCTGGACGGTCGAGCAGCACGAATGGGAGCAGACGGTCCTCGCCGGCCTCACCGCCTCGTACGTCGTCCAGGAGAAGGTCTCGGTGCCGCGCTATCCGTTCCCGGTGCTCCTCGACCGCATCCATTACCTCGATCTCGCGATCGACCACGACCCGTATCTCTTCTGGGGCTCGGTGAGCGGCTGCCTGACCCGGCTGTCCTCGAGCGCACTGCTCAACGTGACCGCCGGCGCGGGCAGCGTTGTGCCGACCTATATCGTCGACGCATGA
>CAZMLV010000109.1:0-5996 GCA_964567235.1 uncultured Chloroflexota bacterium
TCTCTCAGCGTCGACAGCTTCGGCTCGCTGCCGCCGTCGCCTGCCGCGCGCGACAGCTGGGACAGCGCGACGATCGTCACGTCGAGCTCGCGCGCCAGGGACTTCAGGTTCCGCGTGATCGTCGCGAGCTCCTGTACGCGGTTCTCTTCGCGCTCGCCGGTGCGGATGAGCTGCAGGTAGTCGACGATGATGATCCCCAGACCGCCGGGTGCCTGCGCGATCGCGCGCCGGGCCTTCGTGCGCAGCTCCATGATCGAGATCCCCGGCGTGTCGTCGATGAGGATCGGCAGACCGGCCAGCGCGCTCGCCGCCTCGGTGTCCCTGATGTTGCCCGTGCGCAGCGCGAGCAGGTCGGTCCGCGAGTTGAGGCCCAGGAAGCGCGCGACGATCTGCTTGGTGTCCATCTCGAGCGTGAACACCAGCACACCGGTGCCGCGTCGCGCGACGTGATGCGCGATCGCCAGCGCGAGGCTCGTCTTCCCGACCGACGGCCGCGCCGCGAGGATCACCAGATCGCCGCGCGTGAAGCCCTCGGTGTACGCGTCGATCTCCCGGAACCCCGATGGGATACCACTCACCTCGAACGGGTGCTCCATCCGCTCGGTGATGTGGTCGTAGTTCTGCATGAGCGCGGCTTGGATGTGCCGCAACTGCGCGTTCATCGCGTCGTCGCGCAGACTGAAGATCCGCTGCTCGGCGCGGTCGAGCGTGATCGTCACGTCCGCGGGCTCGTCGTACGCGTCGGCAGCGATGTCCTTCGCTGCATTCAGCAGGCGCCGGAGCAGGGACCGATCCCGGACGATCCGTGCGTGGCGCTCGACGTCGACGGCCGTCGGCGTCGCATCGACGAGCTCGCGCAGATAGGCCGGCCCGCCGACCTGGTCGAGCTGCTCGTTGCGGGCAAGCTCGACCTGCATGGTGAGCGGGTCGATCCGCTCGCGTCGCTCGAGCAGCGCCTGGGCTGCCCGATAGACCCGCTGGTGCTTCGCCTGATAGAAGTCCTCGGCCCGGAGCAGGTCCGCCACCTTGAAGATGGCGTCGCGGTCGATCAGCAGAGCGCCGAGGACGCGCTGCTCCGCGGCAAGGTCGTGCGGCGTGGCGCGCTCGGCCGCCTGCGCCGAGTTGACCAAGGTCACTTAGCTAGTTAGAACGCTTGTTCGAGTCGTGTCAAGGGGTCTCACCACCCGGTGAACGCTAGGGGGGCGGTCGCCCGGGGACGAGGCCCTTACCCACCGCGGGGGACGCACCGCCTCCCCAGATTGCGTTCACTTGTCCATGGCGCGTCACCGGTCTTCCACACTGTTGTCCACAGCGAAGGGGGATAAGTCACATGCGCGTGCTCGTCACCGGCGGGGCGGGATTCTTCGGGTCGCACATCGTCGACGCCCTCCGCGGGCGGGGCGACGACGTCGTCGCGCTCGACGACCTCTCCACCGGCGACCGGGCGAACCTCGATCCGGCCGTCCCGCTCGTCGTCGTCGACATCAGCGACCGCCAGGCGATGCACGACCGGCTCGCCGGGGAGCGATTCGACGCGGTCGTCCATGCCGCCGCGAAGACGAAGGTCGTGGAATCCATCGCCCAGCCGGCGCTCTATCACCGCGTCATCGTGAACGGGACGTCCAACGTGCTCGACGTCGCGCAGTCGGCCAGCGCCCGCTCGTTCGTCAACGTCTCGACCGGCGGCGCGCTGTACGGCGAGACGCCGACCTGCGCGACCGAGGACACCGCGATCGACGCGCCGTCGCCGTATGGCCGCTACAAGGCCGAGGCCGAAAAGCTCGCGGGATCGACCGCCGGGTTGAAGGCCGTCACCCTGCGTTTCGCGAATATCTTCGGGCCGCGGCAGCGCACCGACCTCGAAGGCGGGGTCATCGCGATCTTCGCCGGCTGCTGGCAGCGCGGCGCGCCGTTGACGATCTACGGTGACGGCTCGGCCGAGCGGGACTACCTGTACGTCGCCGATGCGGTCGCCGCGATCGTCGCCGCGCTCGACCGCGGCGCGGTCGGAACGTACAACATCGGCACCGGCGTCGCGACCTCGGTGACCGAGCTCGTACGGCAGATGACCGCGCTGCTCGGCCCGCCGAAGGACGTGGTCCGCGCCGGGGAACGGCAGGGCGAGATCCAGCGCAGCTGTCTCGACTCCGCCAAGGCCGCTCGGGATGGTCTCTGGCGCTCTGCCGTCCCGCTCGCCGACGGGCTCCGCCGTACCGTCGCCGCGCTGCGGCCGACCTAGTCCAGGCCAGACGCGGTGCGCCGGTTCCTGGGCGGGCTGCTGACCGGCCTCGCCATTGCCTGCCTGTTCTTCGTCGGCATCGGGCACCTCCTCGACATCGAAGATCCGCTGGCGCCCGCGGACGTGATCGTCGCGCTCTCCGGCGATACGGGCGCCCGCACCGAGACGGCGGTCGATCTCTGGAAACGCAAGTACGCCCCGCTGATCCTGTTCGCGGGCGCCGCGGAGGACCCGAACTCCGTCGCGAGCGGCGAGATCATGAAGCGCGAGGCGGTCGCGCTCGGCGTGCCCGACTCCGCCATCCTCGTGGAGCCGTCCTCCAACACGACCGAGCAGAACGCCCGGCTCGTGGCGAACCTGATGCAGGCCCATGGCCTGAGATCGGCCATCCTCGTGACCAGCCCGTATCACCAGCGCCGGGCCGCGTATCTCTTCGGCCAGGTCTTCGGCCCGGACGCGCTCACGTTCAGCAATTACCCGGCGCGCGATCCGGACTGGGATCCGAACACGTGGTGGCTGCACGAGCCCGCGCGGACGCTCACAGCCGTTGAGCTCGCGAAGCTGTCGATCGAGATCGCGAGCAACGTCATCCACTAGCATTCCGTCACGTGCCGGTGACCGCCATCGTCGGAGCGCAGTGGGGCGACGAGGGCAAAGGCAAGATCACGGATCTCCTCGCGCAGGAGGCGGATCTCGTCATCCGCTACCAGGGCGGCAACAACGCCGGTCACACCGTCGTGAACGACTTCGGCACCTTCAAGCTCCACCTCGTCCCGTCCGGCATCTTCAATCCGAACGCCATGTGCGTGCTCGGCACGGGCATGGTCATCGACCTCGCGGTCCTGCGCGACGAGACGCGGATGCTCGAGGGGCGCGGCGTCTCGACCGCGAATCTCCGGATCTCGGATCGCGCGCACCTGCTCATGCCGTGGCACGTCGCGCTCGACCGCCTCGATGAGCGCGAGCGGGGCCGACGCAAGCTCGGCACGACCGGCCAGGGCGTCGGGCCGGCGTACGCGGACAAGGTCGCCCGTCATGGTATCCAGCTGTACGAGGTCCGTGACGAGCGCTCGTTCCGCGAGCGCGTCGCACACGAGCTCGAGACGAAGAACGTGATCCTCACGAAGTTCGGCGACGCGCCCCTCGATGCCCGTACCGTCGCCGACAGCGTGCTGGAGGCGGCCGCTGCGCTCGGCGATCGGATCGCGGACACCCTGCCGCTCGTTGAGCGTGCTGTCGCGACCGACGCGCGCGTGCTGCTCGAAGGCCAGCTCGGCGCGATGCGCGATCTCGACTGGGGCATCTACCCCTATGTCACCTCGAGCAATCCGCTCGCGGGATTCGCGTCGATCGGCGCGGGGATCCCTGCGCGGTCGATCACGCGGGTCATCGGCGTCGTGAAGGCGTACAGCACCGCCGTCGGCGAAGGCCCGTTCCCCACGGAGCTCGCCGGCGAGGCCGCGAACACACTGCGCGAGCGTGCCGAGGAGTACGGGGCGACCACCGGGCGGCCGCGGCGCATCGGCTGGTTCGACGCGGTCGCCGCGCGCCATGCCCAACGCCTGAACGCGTTCACCGAGCTCGCGGTCACGAAGCTCGACATGCTCGGCACGTACGAGGAGATCCCGTTCTGCACGGCCTACGAGCTGGACGGGAAGCTCAGTGCGGACATGCCTCCCACGAAGCTCCTCGATCGCGTGACGCCGAGCTACGAGAAGCTCCACGGCTGGTGCCAGGACATCGGCGAGATCCGCGAGCAGGCCAAGCTGCCACCGGCCGCGCGGGCGTACCTTCGGCGCATCGAGGAGACCGTCGGCGCGCCGATCGGCATGGTCGGGGTGGGGCCCGAGCGGAAGGCGACGCTGCTCAGCTAGGCCTGTCCTCATACCCCCACTAGTACCGGCGGGGGAGCGAATCCACCCACGGGTCCGTTCCGGACCGGCATCCGTCCGGCCATCGTTGCCGTCATGAGTCGGTATCTGCCCAACGAGGTATTCGAGTTCGAACCCGCGCCGAAGGTCCCCGACCGTCCCCGCCGGGGCCGGGGCTTGGTCCTGCGCGCGTGGCTGTTCCTCGCGATGGGCTTGGCCGGCATCCTGACGGTGGCGCTGGTCGTCACCGCGGACAGCGTCTACGCCGACATCGACGCCATGCGCGGGGTCAGCGCGTCCGCCGTGCGACCCGAGGATCCACCGATCACGAAGATCCCGTTCCTCGGTGGTCTGCTCGCCAAGATCCACGACATCGCTCCGTCGTTCTTCGGGCCGTCGCCAGACTCCGTTCTCCAGCCGCCAACGGCGTCGCCGAGCCCGGCAAGCTCGCCGTCTTCGTCCCCATCTCCGAGCGTCTCGAAGGTGCCGGCCGTTCAACCACCGTCTTCGCCGACGCCGTCCCCGGCTGGGGCCACGAGCCTGCCGTCGCCAACGCCGCCGAGCCCCACGACTCCGCCGAGCACTCCGGGCCCGATCTCCACGCCGGCACCGACCGCAGCGCCCAGCGCGGCGCCGACGGCGTCGCCGACGTCGCCGACGCCTGTCCCTACCGCGTCGCCCACCCCGAGCGCAAGCCCGGCGCCGACCGCTGCACCCGCCCTCGCGATCAGCATCGACCGGGGCGCGACCGCGGCCTTTGACCTCAGCCGGCTGGTCCCGGGCGACTCGATGACCCGCGCGATCACCGTTCAGAACACCGGCTCGGTCGCGTTCCGCTACACGGTCTCGGCGACCCAGACGGCGTCGACGGCCCTCTGGACCGACACGGTCGACGGGCTGCAGCTCACCGTCCGCGACGCCGGCGGCATGGTGATCTACGCGGGTCCGCTGTCGGGGCTCGGTTCGCTTGCGGGCCCGACGGTGCTCGCGCCCGGCACGACCGAGCTGCTGAGCTACACCGTCACCTTCCCAACGAGTGCCTCGAACGCGTTCCAGGGCCTCGTTCAGGACCTGGCACTCGTCTTCGACGCGATCGAGTTCCCGTAACCCTCACCCACAAGGGTGACGGGTGGTACTAGTCCCGACCGGAACCGTCGTACCAGCGTGGGAGACGGTCTCACTCCCAGGTCCGATTGAGCGCAGAACGCTGGAACGCACAGTTCCCCTTGTCACAGCCGCCCGCGAATGACAAAAAAAGACAGGCGAGGCGGAGAGAAAGGGAACCAAGCGATGCGCAAGCCAGCAGTCCTCCTCGCGGGCATGGCTCTCTCAGCCCTCGTGCTGGTCGGCCTCACCGTGAGCGCGGACAAATCGAGCGCGAGCTTCACGGCAACGACCACGAACCCCGGCAACCAGTTCGCATCGGCGACCCTGACCGCGAGCAACGACAAGAGCGCGGCGGGCTCACTGATCTCGATCTCGAACCTGGTCCCCGGCGACACGGCCCACCGGACCGTGACGATCTCGAACACCGGCAACGCGGACTTCACGTACACGGGTGCGATCTCGAACACCGCGTCGACGGCCCTCTGGACCGACGCGACGAACGGCCTCCAGGTCACCGTGAAGCGCGGCGCGACGACCGTCTACACGGGGGCGCTCAAGAACCTCGTCCTCGCGGCCTCCCCGACGGTCGCGGCGACCACGGGCACCGACACGCTGACCTTCGACTTCTCGCTCCCGGTCACCGCCGACAACACGTTCCAGACCCTGACCCAGGACTTCACGATCACCTACACGGCCACCCAGCTCGCTGGTGCCGCCCGCTAGCCCGCTACCTCCTCGACACCCTCCGCTGGTGGCGGCGCCCCCGAGTCCTTCCGGGG
>CAZMLV010000110.1:0-3183 GCA_964567235.1 uncultured Chloroflexota bacterium
TCCAGAACATCTTCAGCAACATCGGCAACAACCTCACCTAGTTTTCGCGACGCGAACACGATGAACAGGGCGGCGTTCGCCAAGTGGCGACCGCCGCTCTTTTCGTCCGGCGAGAGGGGAGCGGACAGAAGATCGACGGACTGCTGGCGATCGAAGACCTCGTTCTCGTCGTCTTCGTCGTGACGATCATCGTCACGGACTGGCGGTGGCGTCGCATCCCCAACGCCGTGACGTATCCGACCATGCTCGTGGGCCTCGTGCTCGGGGCAGTCGAGAGCGCAGGCCCGGCGGGATTCCCCGGTGGCGTGCTCGCACCCGTGCACGGCGGGATCCTCGATCACGTCGTCGGACTGGCGGTCGGCTTCCTCGTCGCGTATCCCTTCTACGCGGGCGGCGGGTTGAAGGCCGGTGACGGGAAATTTCTCATGGCCGTCGGCGCGCTCATGGGCACGCTCTTCCTCCTGCAAGCGGCGGTCTGGGGCGCGCTCGTCGGAGGGGTCATCGCCATCGGCTTCATCGTCGCGCGTCGCGTAGCGGCGGCTCGGGCCGGCACGGGTGAGACGGTCGGTGGGCTGTTGCACACATGGATCCCGTACGGCGTCGCGCTCGGACTCGGCGCACTCGCGGCGCTTGCGATCCAGTTGAACCAGTTGCGCGGCATATCATGAGTCCCGCCCATGGCTGAGAAGATCCGCATCCTCGTCGTCGATGACATCGCCGAAACGCGGGAAAACCTCGCGAAGCTCATCGGCTTCGAGTCCGACATGACCATCGTGTCCTCGGCCGACGGCGGCCAGCAGGCGGTCGAATTCGCCAAGCGGGACCGCCCCGACGTGATCCTCATGGACATCAACATGCCGGACATGGACGGCATCACGGCGACGGAGATCATCGCGAACACGGTGCCCGAGTCGCCGATCATCATGATGAGCGTCCAGGGCGAGCAGGACTACCTCCGCCGCTCGATGCTCGCCGGAGCACGCGAGTTCCTGGTGAAGCCGTTCTCCGCCGACGAGCTCGTGAACGCGATCCGTCACGTGCACGAGATCGAGAAGGTGAAGCGCTCCCGCTATCAGCAGGCCGCGCCGGCGCCGGTCTTCACCGGGACCGGTGGAGGCACCGGAGGCCAGAACCTCACGGCGGTACTTCAGCCGCAGCGCGGCAAGATCATCACGTTCTTCTCGCCGAAAGGCGGCGTCGGACGCACGACCATCGCGACGAACCTCGCGGTCGCCCTCCACCAATCGACCGGTCAGCCGGTGTGCCTCGTGGACGGGAGTCTCCCGTTCGGTGACATCGCGGTCATCCTGAACATGAGCCCCAAGGCCAAGACGATCGCCGACCTCGTCGGCGCTTTCGACCAGGTCGACGCCGAGGTGCTCGAGTCGGTCCTGGTCGCGCATTCAACGGGGATCAAGGTCCTCCTTGCGCCGCCGACCCCCGAGGCCGCGGAACTCATCACCGGCGCGAACATCAAGAAGGTCCTCGAGACGCTGCGTGAGTCCTACGCGTACGTCGTCGTCGACACCTGGCCGTCGTTCCAGGAGCAGGTGCTCACGATGCTCGACGTGGCCGACGTGATCCTCACTCTCATGACCCTCGAGATCACGAGCCTCAAGAACGTCCGCGTGTTCATGGAGATCGCCGAGAAGCTCGGCTACGACGACCAGAAGGTGCAGCTCGTCGCGAACCGCAACGACAGCTCCGGCGGCATCAAGGCCTCCGACGTCGAGGCGAGCCTTGCCCGCAAGATCCCGCACACGATCGTGTCGGACGGCCGGGCGCTCGTCCTGGCCGTGAACCGAGGCGTCCCATTCGTCATCAGCCACCGTGACAGCCAGGTCGCCAAGGACATCTTCACCCTGGCCGAGAAGCTCACCGGCTCTAGCGCGGGCGCCGGCGCCCTGTCAGCGACACCGCAAAAGGCCGCACCCAGGCAGGGTTTGCGGCTGTTCGGCGCTCGTTAGGGGAGCGATCGGTCAACTCGGTCTAAGCCCGTTCTATAGCCCAAAAGTGCCCCTTCCGGACCATCCCGGTACGCCGTTAGGGTCGTAGCATCGCAACGGACGGAGCGCCCGCTTGACGGGCCCCTGAAGGGTTTGGACCGGATATGTCGCTACTGAGGCGAATCGAAGGCCAGCGCCCCGCTGGCACCCCCGAGACCCCGGCCGCGCCCGGACAGGCGAATGGTCCGGAGCAGGGCGCGCTCGGCTCCCAGGCTCCCGCCGCCGGCCCGCTCACCCAGACGCCGGCACCGGCCCGGGACCTCAACCGCGACCTTCGCTCGACGCTCCAGACCAAGATCATCAACAACCTCGACCCGCGGCTCAACCTCTCTGACGTGAAGGCTGTCCGCGCCGAGATCGAGAACATGTTCAACCGGTTCATCGACGAGGACGGCACGGTCATCACGCGCGTCGAGCGTCAGCGGATGCTCGAGCAGATCGTCGACGAGATCCTCGGCTTCGGGCCGATCCAGCCGCTCCTCAACGACGACTCCGTGACCGAGGTCATGGTGAACGGCCCGTTCCGGGTCTATGTCGAGCGGAAGGGCAAGCTCCAGCTTTCTGATGTGACGTTCCAGGCCGACGAGCACGTGATGCGGGTCATCGAGCGGATCATCGCTCCGATCGGCCGGCGCGTCGACGAATCGAAGCCGTTCGAGGACGCGCGTCTTCCGGACGGCTCGCGCGTGAACATCATCATCCCGCCACTCGCCCTGAACGGCCCCGTGGTGACGATCCGAAAGTTCCCGAAGTACCGCATCCAGGTCGCCGACTACGTGAAGTTCGGGACCGCGACGAACGAGATGATGGAGTTCCTCCGAGCGTGCGTCGAAGCGCGGCTCAACATCTTCATCTCGGGTGGTACCGGATCCGGTAAGACGACGCTCCTCAACATCATGTCGGGCTTCATCCCCGAGGACGAGCGGATCATCACCATCGAGGACGCCGCCGAGCTCCGGCTCGTCCAGGACCACGTGGTCCGCCTCGAGTCACGCGCCCCGAACATCGAAGGCAAGGGCGCGGTCACGATCATGGACCTCGTCAAGAACGCCCTCCGGATGCGTCCCGAGCGGATCGTCGTCGGTGAGATCCGAGGCGGTGAAGCGCTCTCGATGCTCCAGGCCATGAACACCGGCCACGACGGCTCGCTGTCCACCGGCCACGCGAACTCGCCGCG
>CAZMLV010000110.1:3283-5993 GCA_964567235.1 uncultured Chloroflexota bacterium
GGCAAGGTCATCGGCAAGCTGCGGCCGACGGGCATCCGCCCGAAGTTCTCCGAGAAGTTCGAGGCCGCCGGCATCCGGCTGCCACAGGGTGTCTTCGGCGACATGTCCGTGGGCCTTCGCTAGGTGGAGTACGCGCTCCCAGCCGGGCTCTTTCTCGGGATCCTCCTCGTTTTCGGGGCGATCTCGAGCATGCTCGGCGGCGGGAGCGAGAGCGTCGAAGCCCGGATGGCCCGGTACGCCGGCCCCGGCTCCGGCCAGATCGCGGCGGACGCCGCGGAGAAGACGAAGAAGAAGGCGAAGCGCAAGCGCGACCGCAAGGAAGTCGATCCGTTCGCCACGCTCTCGGCGGACGTCGAGGACAAACGCTTCACGACGAAGGTGCAGCGCGACCTCGCGCGCGCCAACCTCAAGCTTCGCGTCGCCGAGTACTACTACATCCGGATCGGCGCGTCGCTCGCGCTCGGCGTGATCCTGTTCGTCTTCCGCGACCCGATCTCGGGCATCGTCGGGTTCCTCGTCGGCTACATGCTGCCGCGGTTCTGGGTGGGCCGGCGGATCAGCGGCCGGCTCAACGCGTTCAACAAGCAGCTCCCCGACACGATCACCCTGCTGTCGAACTCGCTCCGGGCCGGCTCGAGCTTCCTCCAGTCGATCGAGCTCGTCTCGCGCGAAGGTGGCCCGCCGATGAGCGAGGAGATGGGCCGCGTCGTCCGTGAGGTCAACCTCGGTCTCGGCATGGAGGAGGCGCTCCACAACCTGGTGCGCCGGATCAAGAGCGACGACCTCGACCTGATGGTCACCGCGATCGGCATCCAGCAGCAGGTCGGTGGGAACCTCGCCGAGATCCTCGACACGATCGCATTCACCATCCGCGAGCGCGTGCGCATCAAGGGTGAGATCAACACCCTCACCGCGCAGGGCCGCGTGTCCGGCTACCTCGTCGCGTTCCTGCCGATCGGCCTCGGCGTGGCCCTCAACGCCATCAACCCGGCGTTCATGGCGCCCCTGTTCACGGAGACCGTCGGCCGCATCCTCATCGGCGTGGGTGCCGTGATGATGACGATCGGGTTCCTCGCGATCCGCAAGATCACGGACATCAAGGTCTAAGCGATGGAGATCGTCCTCCCGATCCTCGTCACGGTCGGGATCATCGTCGCGATCCTCGGGACGCAGATGGGCTCGAGCCTCGATCCCGTCCAGGCCCGCCTGCAGCAGATCGCCGTCCGCCCGCGGAGCCTCGAAGAGCTCGAGCTCCAGCGCCCGCTCTCCGACCGCACGCTCAAGCCGATCATCCGCGGCCTCGCGAGCCTCATGGCCCGCTTCTACCCGGCCAACACGATGAAGGCGCTGCCGCTCAAGCTGAAGCGCGCGGGCATGGAGCAGACCAGCGCCGAGTTCTTCCTCGGGGTGAAGGCCTTCGCCGCCATCGTCGGCGCGATCGCCGTCTCCGCGATCGTGAATCTCCTGACCAGCGACCCGACGCAGACCCTCGTCGGCACGGCCGGCGGGCTGATCGTCGGATTCATGGCTCCCGACTTCTACCTCGGCAACCGGGCCGGTGGCCGGGGCAAGCAGATCCTCGACACCCTTCCGGACGCGCTCGATCTGCTCACGATCTCCGTCGAGGCCGGCCTCGGCTTCGACGCGGCGCTCGTCAAGGTGACCGAGAAGCTGAAGGGCGCGCTCTCCGAGGAGTTCAAGCGCGCGGCCGGCGAGCAGCGCGTCGGGAAGTCGCGCCAGGAAGCGCTTCGGGGCATCACCGATCGGGTCGAGCAGAAAGAGCTCACGAACTTCATCTCCGCGATCATCCAGGCGGACCAGCTCGGCGTGTCGATGTCGAAGGTGCTGCGGATCCAGTCCGAGCAGATGCGCCAGGAGCGCCGGCAGCGCGCCGAGGAGAAGGCCGCGAAGGCCCCGATCCTCATCATGCTGCCGACCATCGGCTGCATCTTCCCCTCGCTGTTCATCGTCATCCTCGCGCCCGCCGCGCTGTCGGCGCTGAGCAGCTGCGGTAGCTTCTAGCACCGCGCGGCTCCGCAATCGCACGCGGGGCACCATCCTCGCGACCGACTGCCGCACCGCCAACAACCCGCTCACTCGGGGCATCGGCCTTCTGCTGCACAGCCGCCTTGCCGACGGGGAGGCCCTCCGGATCACCAAGACGTCCAGCATCACCATGCTGTTCATGCGCTTTCCGATCGATGTCGTGTTCCTCGATCGGGCCGGGCGGGTCGTGCGAGCGGTGCCCGATCTGCGGCCGTGGGTCCCCGCCGTCGCCGCGCGTGGCGCGAAGGAGGTCGTCGAGCTGCGCGCCGGGACGATCGCCGAGAGCGGCACGCAAGCCGGCGACGACCTCGTCTTCGAAGATGGCCGCTAGCCGGCTCGCGGCGCTGCGCGACGTGCTCGTCCCGCCACGCTGCGCGGGCTGCGGCGTCGCCGGCAGCTGGTACTGCGTCGCGTGCCGCGACGGATCCGAGCCGATCGTCCGGCGCATCGGCGCGCTCGCCCTCAGCGCGGTCGGCGCGCACGAGGGGCCGCTCCGCGAGGCGATCCACCGGCTCAAGTACGGCAACGAGCCGGGGCTGGCGGCGGAGCTTGGCACCCTGGTCGCGGGCCGGATCGCCGCGGACCTTGCGCAGGGCGTGCGGCTCGACGCGCTCGTGCCGGTACGCGCGCACCCGCGCCGCGAGCGCGAGCGGGGCTACGACCA
>CAZMLV010000111.1:0-5941 GCA_964567235.1 uncultured Chloroflexota bacterium
GCGCACGTCTTCACGCTGGTCGGCAACGCCGGCATCGGGAAATCGCGTCTCGTCGGCGAGGCGCTCGCCCGGATCGCGGCCGCGGACCGCGCCCACGTGCTTCGGGGCCGTTGCCTGCCGTACGGCGCCGGCATCACGTACTGGCCGCTCATGGAGATCATCCGTGACGACGCCGGCATCACAGGCGAGGACGATCGCGAGCGCGCGGTGGCGAAGCTCGAGGCCCGCGTCGGGTCCTTGCTGGGCCCCGAAGCGGGCACCGTCCGCGCTCGGCTTGCCACGATGCTCGGCCTCGAGCGCGCCGAGGACGCGATGCCCGAGGTCGTGCCGGCTCAGTTCGCCAAGGAGATCGGCTGGGGCGCCCGGCAGTATCTGGCCGCGGTCGCCCGCACCCCGACCGTGATCGTCGTCGACGACCTCCAGTGGGCCGCGCCAGCCGTGTTCGAGATCGTCGAGGGGCTCGCGGAGAGCGCGGAGGACGCCCCGCTGCTGCTGTTGTGTGTCGCGCGCCCGCAGCTGCTGGAGCAGCGGCCGGCCTGGGGCGCCGGGCGGTCCAACGCGACGACGATCACGCTCGACGCGCTGACCGGCGATGAGACGAAGACACTGATCTCCCGGCTCCTGGACATCGACGACCTGCCGTCGGAGCTGCGCGATCGCGTCGTGCAACGGTCCGAGGGCAACCCGCTCTTCTGCGAGGAGTTCCTGCGGATGCTGATCGACGACGGCCGGGTCACGCGGGTCGGCGACCGATGGCGCGCTACCGCCATGGTGGCCGAGGTCCGGGTGCCCGAGAGCATCCACGCGCTGCTCGCCGCTCGGCTGGACGGCCTTGGCGACGACGAGCGGCGCGCGATGCAGGCCGCGTCGATCGCCGGCGAGCGATTCGGTGCGAGCGAGGTCGCCGCGCTCGTGCCCGGGCTCGACGTCGGCGCGGCGATCGCATCGCTGCGCCGCACCGGACTCGTGCTCGAGGATCGGGAGAGCCACGAGCCGGGCCGGTACCGCTTCAAGCACCTGTTGATGCGCGACGTCGCGTACGCGGGTCTGCCGAAAGCGATCCGCGCGGACCTGCACGAGCGCTTCGGGTCGGAGCTCGAGCGTGCGGTCGGGGATCGCCGCGGCGAGTTCGCGGAGGTGCTGGCTCATCATGCCGAGCGCGCGTTCGCGCTGTCGGCGGAGATCCGCGCGCAGCCGGACGTTCTTGCCAGACGAGCGCGGCTCGCGCTCGATCAGGCGCTCGCCCTCGGAGATCGCGCCCGGCGGCGCGAGGACGTCGGGCTTCTTGGGCCGAACGCCGCCGTGGCCGCCGCCGCGATCGCGGCGCTCGGCGATCGCGCGAGCGCGGACGACCGGGCCCACGTCGCCCTCCTGCAGGCGGAGGACCTTCGGCTGACCGGCGATCTCGCATCGGCGCTCCCGGCGTTCGATCGGGCCGCGGAGCTCGCCCGAGCGGCCGGCCGGGCCGAGCTTGCGGCCTGGGCCCATCTGGGCGCCGCGCGGGTGTACGTGCTCGCGGGCGACTTCGACGCCGGAGCCATCAGGCGATTCGACCACGACCTGGCCGAAGCCGGCCGGCTCTTCACCGAGAGCGGCGACGCTGGCGCGGCCGTCGAAGCGGGCCTCGTCGACCTCGAGCGCTACTGGGCATCGGGTTCGCTGACGGTCATGCTCGCGCGCGGCGCGGCGCTGCTCGAGCGGGCCCGCGCGCTGGGCGACGGTCCCCGCGAGATGCTGATCTCTGCCCGACTGATCGGCGCAGCCGGCACGTCGGGGCGGAACGAGCTGGCCGCCGACTACCTGCGCAAGGCCGAGGAGCTCGGCGCATCGCTGGGGCTGCGCCTGCCGTTCTGGGCGCGGGCCGGTCGTTGTCAGTTCCACGCGGTCCGGGGCGATCTCGCCGCGGCGGCCGAGTGCATGCGCGGCCTGCGCGACGAGGCGGTCGCGGAGCGCGACCTGAACCTGGAGATGACGACGCTTCGCAACCGCGGCGAGAATCTGATGGAGCTCGGCCGGATCGACGAGGCAAGGCCGGTCCTCGACGAGGCGCTCGCGCTCAGCGTCCGGATGAACGAGCGATGGAGCCGCGCCGAGCTCACCGCGAGCATCGCGCTCGTCGCCGCGCTGCAAGGCGACCGGGAGCGGGCCGACCGCCTCATCGGCGAGGCGCGCGGGCTGGCGCGTCCGACGGATCTCTTCGCGGTGGCCTACGTCGCGTACGCGTCGGCCCGGATCCATGAGACCCTCGGGCGCCCCGCCGAGGCGGAGGCCGACTACCGCCGCGCGCTCGACGCCATGGGCGCGACCGAGTTCACGGTCCCGAAGGCCTGGATCCAGCTGCGGCACGTGGAATTCCTGCTAAAGAGCGGCCGGCCGGTCGACGCCAGGGGCGAGCTCGAGCAGGTCGAGCCGTTCTTCGGCGACACGATCGCTGCCGTCGGCCTGCGGATGGCCGCCGCACGGAGCGCCGTCGCCCCTTCGTCCGCCCGAGGCTGAGGCGCTCGTGAGGTTCCCGTATCAGTGCCCGGCACCCTCCGGCGGCGCCCCCGGATGGGGGGAGCCGCCACCCGCACGGGCGACGTACAAATACTGCGATGCGTGACACCGCCTGGACCTAGGCCCCCTCGAACTCCGCCAGCCGCTGGCCACGCTTGACCTGATCACCCTGGGCACACAGCACCTTTGTCACGGTCCCGTCAGTGGGCGCCTCCACCCGTAGCTCCATCTTCATGGCCTCCACGACGCACACGAGGTCGCCCCGCTTCACGCGCTGACCCGCGCGCGCGTGCACCGCGAGCACGACTCCGGGCATCGGCGCCGTGATCTCCGAGCCCGCGAGCGCATCGATGCTCCACTCCCGTCCGGCGGAGTCGAGCACGTAGGTCTCACCTCGCCATTTCACCCAGATGTCGCTGCCATCGCGGACCGCGATCCCTTCCTCGCCGTCGACGGTCCAGCGTCCGGCGCTCTCGCCCGGCCCGATCGTGTGCCCGTCGACCGCGTACGGGCCACGTCCGCGCACGCTCACCGGCCGGTCGTCGAGCAGCACGGTCATCGTCACCGGACCGCCGGCCCGCCAGCCCCCGAGCGCGCGCCAAGGGTCACGCGGGTCGGCGGTCAACGCGGTGCTCGCCGCGAACGCGGCCGCCGCCAGCGCGCGAGCCTCGGTCGGCGTGTCGCCCGGCCCGCGCGCGAGCTCCGGAGTCCGTTCGATGAGGCCGGTGTCGACCTGTCCGGCGCGCATTGCCGAGGCCGCCACCAGATTTCGAAGGAAGCGCTCGTTGGTGCGCACGCCGAGCAGCGTCGAGCCGCGCAGCGCAGCGCCGAGCGCCTCGAGCGCAGCTGCGCGATCGGCCGCGTGGACGGTGACTTTCGCGAGCAGCGGGTCATAGTCGGCGGTGACGGCGCTGCCCTCCTCGATGCCCGAATCGATCCGTGGACCATCCGCCCACTCGAGGAGGGCGATGCGCCCGGTCGACGGGAGAAACCCGCTGGCCGGATCCTCCGCGTAGAGCCGTGCCTCGATCGCGTGTCCCCGCGGCGCCGCGTCGAGCGCGAGGCGCTCGCCCATCGCGATGCGAAGCTGCTGCTCCACAAGATCGACGCCCCAGACGAGCTCCGTGACCGGATGCTCGACCTGGAGCCGCGCGTTGACCTCGAGGAAGAAGAAGTCGCCGTTCTGATCGACGATGAACTCGCAGGTCCCGGCGTTCACGTAGCCCACCGCCTTCGCCAGCGCGATCGCCGCTTCGCTCATCCGCGCCCGGAGCTCTTGGTCCACGGCGGGTGACGGCGCCTCCTCGACGACCTTCTGATGCCGGCGCTGCGCCGAGCAATCGCGCTCGCCAAGGACGAGCACCGTCCCGTGCGTGTCCGCGAGCAGCTGGATCTCGACATGGCGCGGCCGTTGATCGCGCGCTCGAGGATGAGCCGTTCGTCTCCGAATGCCGCGCGGGCCGTGCGCCTGGCCCGGGCGAGCGCGTCGCGCAGGTCCGCGTCGTGCGCCACGTGCTGCATGCCGATCCCGCCGCCCCCGGCCGCCGGCTTCAGCATCACGGGGTAACCGACCGTCGAAGCGGCGGACGCGAAGGCGTCGTCCCGCTGATCGGCGCCCCGGTAGCCGGGGACGACCGGCACGCCGGCCCGCTCGGCCGCGGCCTTCGCCTCGGCCTTGTCCCCGAGGCGGCGGAGCACGTCGGGGCTTGGCCCGACGAAGGTCATGCCGGCCGCGGCCACCGCATCCGCGAACGCAGCCTGCTCCGACAGGAATCCGTATCCCGGATGGATGAGCCCCGCGTCACTTTCGCGAGCGGCTGCGACCACACTCGGGATGTTCAGATAGGAATCGCGCGCTGGCGCAGGGCCGATGCGGATCGCGGTGTCGGCCTCGCGAACGAAGGGCGCGTCCGCATCGGCGTCGGAGTACACGGCCACCGTGCGCAGGCCCATGCGCTTCGCGGTGCGGAAGATGCGGCGCGCGATCTCGCCGCGATTCGCGACGAGGACGGTCATCATGTGCTCAGATTGTCACCGCAACGCGCCGCGCTCGCCGAGGGCTGGCCGGTGCTGCTCTCGGTCGTCGTGGTGGGCGTCCCGTTCGGCATCGTGGCCCGCCAATCGGGCCTGTCGCCCGCCGAGATCGTCGCCATGAGCGTGTTCGTGTTCGCCGGCGCGTCGCAGTTCGCGATGGTCCAGCTGTTCAAGGACGGCGTCGCCTGGCCGCTCGTCGTGGCGACCGTGTTCCTGATCAACCTCCGGCATCTGCTCATGGCCGCGGCACTTCGTCCTCACTTCGCCCGCGTGCCGGTCGCCCGCCGGCTCGCCGCGGCGTACGTGCTCACCGATGAGGCGTTCGCCATGGCCATCGGCTGGTTCCGCCGCGGCCGCACGGAGCTCGCCTACTACGCGACCTTCGCCGTGGCGCTGTACATCCTCTGGAACGCGGCGACGGTGATCGGCATGGTGCTCGGCCCGTCGATCGGCGAGCCCCGCCGGTTCGCTGTGGACTTCGCGATCACCGCCACGTTCATCGCGATCGTCGTGCTGGGAGTCCGTCGGCGGTCGGACGCGGTCGTCGCGCTCGCCGCGGCGCTCCTCGCGTCCGTGCTCGCGTATGCCGGAGCATCGGTCGTCGCTGTCGTGACCGCGGGCGCCTTCGCCCCGCTGCTCGTGATCTTTGCCCGAGACGAGGCTCCGGCGTGACGTGGCTCGCGATCGCGGGCTCGGCCGTCGTCACGTACCTCATCCGCGCGTTCGCGTTCCGCGTCGCGATGCCGGCCGCCCTGCCAGGTCGCGTCGCGCGCTACCTCGACGCGCTCCCGGCCGCGATCATCGCGGCCCTCGCGGGTCCGGCCGTGCTCGTGCCCGGAGGGACGGTGACCCGTGGACCCGAGCTCGCCGCGGCGCTGGTGGTCGTCGCCGTCGTCGCCTGGCGCCGCAACCTCCTGGCCGGGGTCCTCGCAGGCGTCGCTGTGGTCGCGCTGCTGCGGCTAGTTCTGGCGGCGTGATCCGCCGAGCCAGCGAGGGGCGCGCTTCTCGAGGAACGCCCGCATGCCATCCTGGCCCTCGGCGCCGACGCGGGCGTTCGCGATCCGCTGCACCACAAGGTCGCGCACGTCGGCAGGCGCCCGCCCGGTGACCTCGCGGACGAGCCGCTTCGCGGTGTTGACCGCCTCCGGGCCGCCAGAGATGATCGCGTCGACGAATCGTCCGACCTCCGCATCGAGCTGGCCCTCATCGACCACGCTGTGCACGAGGCCGGCATCGAACGCCCGATGCGAGTCGAACCGGATACCGGTGGTGAACGCGGCGGTCGCGAAGCTCGGGCCGACCTTGCGCACGACGTATGGCGACACGACGGCCGGGACGATCCCGAGCCGCACCTCCGTGAACGCGAAGACCGCGGCCTCGACGGCGACCGCGATGTCGGCCATCGCGACCA
>CAZMLV010000112.1:0-1579 GCA_964567235.1 uncultured Chloroflexota bacterium
CAGAAGGAGGCCGAGCTGCTCGAGCTCGGCGTCTTCGCGCCGAACGCCGTACCGATCCAACGACTCGCCACAGGGGAGGTCGGATACGTCGCGACCGGCCTCAAGACCGTGGCCGACTGCCGGGTGGGGGACACGCTCACGCTCGCCGGTCAGCCGGCGAAAGCGCCGCTCCCCGGCTACCGGCCGGCCAAGCCGATGGTCTTCGCGGGCTTCTTCCCGGTCCTCGGCGAGGAGTATCCGGCGCTCCGCGATGCGCTCGAGAAGCTGCGGCTGAACGACGCGTCGCTCATCTACGAGCCGGAGAACTCGCAGGCCCTCGGGTTCGGCTTCCGCGCGGGTTTTCTCGGGCTCCTCCATCTCGATATCGTCCAGGAGCGCCTCGAGCGCGAATATGACGTCGACCTCATCGCGACGTCGCCGTCGGTCGAGTACCGCGTGATCACGCACACCGGCGAGATCGCGATCGATAACCCCGCGAAGCTGCCCGACCCCGGCACGATCCTCGAGGTGCGAGAGCCGTGGATGAAGGTGACGATCATCGTGCCGCAGGGCTACGTCGGTCCGATCATGGATCTCGCGCAGGGCAAGCGCGGCGTGCTCACCGACATGAGCTACGTCGACCCGACCCGGGCGATGCTCATCTACGACATGCCGCTCGCCGAGGTCATCGTCGACTTCTACGACCAGCTGAAGAGCCGCTCGCAGGGTTACGCCTCGCTCGACTACGAGCTGCGCGAGTACCGCGCGGCCGACCTCGTCCGGCTGGACATCCTCGTCGCCGGCACGGTGGTCGATGCGCTCTCGATGATCGTGCACCGCGAGCGCTCGATGGCCATGGGCCGCGCGCTCACCGCGAAGCTGCGCGAGCTGATCCCGAAGCAGATGTTCGACGTCCCGATCCAGGCGGCCATCGGCGGCAAGGTGATCGCGCGCGAGACCGTGAAGGCGAAGCGCAAGGACGTCCTCGCCAAGTGCTACGGCGGCGACATCACCCGGAAGAAGAAGCTGCTCGAGAAGCAGAAGGCCGGCAAGAAGCGCATGAAGATGGTCGGCGCGGTCGAGATCCCGCAGGAGGCGTTCCTCGCCGTGCTGCGGATCAAGGAGGAGTGATGCGGCCGTATCGCGTCGCGTTCGAGCACCCGACGCAGCTCCTCGCGTCGACGTTCCTTCGGGCGCTCGCCGAGAACGACGGGCCGGCCGTGTGGGAGCGGCTGTCGCGCGAATCGCGTGGCCTCCTTGAGGGCCGCTACGCCGCGGGCGCCCGCATCGCGCTGCACCGGGCCGCCTCGGTCGAGGCCGACGGCGCCGACGCGCGGCTCGCCGAGGTGGTCGGGCCCGTCCGCGAGTCCGCGCTCGGCGTGCTCGGCGGACCGGAGCGGCTGCTCTCGCTCGGCGTCTCGGCCGCGCGGCTCGTCGACCGCGGTGTCGCGTACGTGCTGCTCCTGCCCGAGTTCGGCGAGGAGCGCATCGTCGCGGCCGACGACTGGCGGCCGGCCCACCTCCTTGCGTTCGTGTACGAGTCGCGCGAGTGGCTCGTCGACCTCGGCCGCACCGCGGAGCTCTCCGCCGACGCCGAGCT
>CAZMLV010000112.1:1679-5885 GCA_964567235.1 uncultured Chloroflexota bacterium
GCGAGTGGCTCGTCGACCTCGGCCGCACCGCGGAGCTCTCCGCCGACGCCGAGCTCCCGGATCCTTTGGGGCTCATTCGGTGATCTCCCTCTACGTGCACATCCCGTTCTGCGCGTCGCGCTGCCCGTACTGCGACTTCGCCACCGCGCCGGCCACGAGCGCGCTGCGCTCGCGCTACCTCGCGGCGCTCGGCACCGAGATCGCCCGTGAGGGCGCGGCCCTCGGCCGGCCGCGCATCGCGACGGCGTTCTTCGGGGGCGGGACCCCGAGCCTGCTCGAGCCGGACGAGATCGCGGCACTCGGCGACGCGATCGGCCGAAGCTTCGACTTCCGGCCCGACGAGGTCACCTTCGAGGCGAATCCGGCGACGCTCGACCGCGCGCGGCTCGACGCGTGGCAGGTGCTCGGGGCGACGCGCATCTCGCTCGGCGCGCAGTCGTTCTCGCCGCGCGCGCTGGCATCGCTCGGCCGGACCCACACCGCCGCGGACATCGCGCCCGCGGTCGCCGCGGCGCGCTCGGTCGGGCTCGACGTGAATCTCGATCTGATCTTCGGACGGCCCGGCGAGCCGGAGGGTGAGTGGCGCGCCGACCTCGCGGCTGCGTGCGCGCTCGAGCCCGATCACCTCTCGGCCTACCCGCTCGAGCTCGCGCTCGAGCCCGAAGAGGGCGTGGCGAATTGGAGCGGGAGCGGGTGGCCGGCCATCGAACGCTGGCGCCGGGCGGCCGCGGCGGCGCAGCCCGACGACGATGCGCTCGCCGACCGCTACGAGCTCGCCTCCGCGATGCTCCGCGGCGCCGGCTACCGCCACTACGAGATCGCGAACTGGGCCATCCCCGGACACGAGTGCCGGCACAACCTCGTGTACTGGCGGAACGGCGAGTGGCTCGGCGTCGGCGCCGGCGCGCATTCCCATCTCGGCGGGCGCCGCTCGCGGCAGCCGGGCGGGCTGGTCGTCTACCTCGCGCGCATCGAGCGGCACGAGGGTCGGATCGCCGACGACGGCGCGGACCTCGCGATCGATACCGCGATCCTCGCACTGCGGCTCGACGAAGGGCTGGATCTTGTCGCGTACGGCGCGCGCTTCGGGGCAACTGCGCGCGCGCGGGTCGATGCCGCACTCGAGGGACTCGATCGCACCGGGATCATCGAGCGGCGCGGCGAGCGCGTCGCGCTGACCGATCGGGGCCGCTTCGTCGCGAACGAGGTCTTCGTCCGGATCGTCTAGTACCGTTGCCCTGTGCGCATCCTGGTCATCGAGGACGATCCGCAGACCCTGGAGATGCTCCTCTCCGTCCTCGCGCGAGATGGGCACTCAGCGGTCGGCGAGCTCACCGGCCGGAGCGGCCGGCAGCGTGCGACCAGCGAGTCGTGGGACGCGATCCTGTGTGACATCGGCCTACCCGACGTGACTGGCTTTGTTCTTGTGCGTCAGCTGCGGGACTCGGGCCTCGATGTGCCGATCCTCGCGCTCAGCGGTCACGATAGTGACGAGGATCGCAGGCTTGGCATCGCGAGCGGCTTCGACGCGTATCTCACCAAGCCGATCAAGGCGAGTGCCCTCACCGATGCGCTGCGCGCGCAGGTCGCCCGAGCGCCCTCGCCGCGCGTCGTCGCAGCGACCGCCGCCGCGCCCACACGGCGTCGCGGCGTCCTGGGCGGCCTCGTGGTCATCGCGCTCGGTGTGCCGTTCGTGCTCCAGCCGCTCGGCGTCCCGAACGCGGCGTCGTACCTGTTCATCGCGATGGGCGTCGCGTTCCTCATCTCGTACGTGCGCGGCCGTCAGTACGTGTACCTCATCCCGATGGTCACGCTCGTGTCGTTCGGTGTCGCGCTCCTGCTCCCGACCTGGATCGCCATGCGTCCGGAGACCGCGGCGCCGGCGTTCGTGGGCGTGATCGCGATCGGCTTCGTCGTCGCGTTCGCGCTCTCGCCGCAGCGTCGCTGGCCGCTCGTGCCAGCGGTGCTCCTCGGTGTCGTCGCGGCCGGCCGGCTGGTGACCGGGACGTCGTTCATTCCCGCGTCGATCGAGCCGTACCTCGTGCCGTTCGTGCTCATCGCGGTCGGCGCGTATCTCCTCGCCGAGCGGCAGACCTGAGCCGCACCCAGCTCGTCGCGGTCCTCGTCGTCGCCGGCGTCGCGGCGCTGCTGCTGGTCTGGATCGGTCCGCGGCTTCCCGCTCCGGCCGCCGCGCAGTGCGCTACGGCACCCCTCACGTTCTGCGCGACCCTGCCGCCGTTCCGATCGCCGGACGTTCCCCCGGCGCGACTCATCGACCAGGCGCGTCCGTGCGAGGATCCGGTCGCGCTCGCGTCGTTCTGCCTCGCCCTCCCGATCGCGTCGGACACGAGCGACCCAACGGTCTTGCTCGGGCGGCGGCAGGACGCGTGCGCGCAGCTCGCGCCGACCGATGCGCCGGGGTTCTGCCTGTCACCCCCGGCCGGGTCCGCATCCGCGGAGGTCCTGCAGCGCCAGGTGGCGCTGGTGCTCCTGCGGCAGCGCCTCGGGGCGGACTTCAGGAGGGCCGGCACCGGCTCGGTCGATCTGTGGACCGAGACCTCGATGGCGGCGCCGATCGCGGACGCGATCTTCGCGACGCTGGTGCAGGACGCGGCCGCTGTCGAGTCGTACTTCGGTCGCAAGTTCGACGATCCGCCGGCCGTCTTCGTGTTCACGTCACGCGAGTCGTTCGCCGGTGCGCTCGAGCGGCAGTTCGGGTTCTCGGCCGACACCGCCGGGCTCCTCGCCCGCCAGACCGGCGGCGTGACGCTCGCCGGGATCGACGCGGTCGCGATCAACGGTGAAAGCATCCTCGGCGCGGGGCGGACGACGATCTTCCGCCACGAGCTCACCCATGTCGCGGTCCACCGGCTCACGGGCGACTCGGTCCCGGCGTGGCTGGACGAGGGGCTCGCCACGATCGTCGAGGCCGGCGACGCGTTCGGTGTCGACCGGGCCACGGCCCTCTCGCTCCTGGCGAACGATCCGGCGGTGCTCACGATCTTCGGGGACGAACGGTCCTGGCTGCAGGAGAACACCGACTTCGGCGGGCACGCCTACGGGGTCGCCGCCGAGGCGGTGCGCGTGCTCGTCGATCGGATCGGGCAGACGGAGCTGGTGCCGATGCTGCAGCGGATGGGTGCGGGGGTCGTCCCGTCCGCGGCCATCGAAGACGCCCTCACCGAGCCGCTCGCTCGCTTCGTGATCGAGCTCCCCGGCCGCGCACTCGGCGATTGCCGCCAGGGGATCCTCGTGTCAGCCGAGCGCGGCGACGGACTGCGGATCTACCACGCCTACGGCTTCCGCCCGCAGGGGAGCGCCGCGATCACCGTCGACGGGCAGGGGCAGCACTATGCGTTCCGGGCCGTGACCGATCGCTACGGCGTGTACACGGGAACCCTCGGGGCCCCGATGGCGGGTGGGTCGTACGTCCTGCGGGTAACGGCCGACACCGGCGAGCATGCGCAGATCGCACTCACCCTCGGCGATCCCGCGTCGGTCGCCCAAGGCGGTTGCGCTCCGTAGCGCGTGGAGATGACGAGATCGATCGTGATCCGCTTGCGACGATGCGAAGAACGCGGTATGCCACACCACGACGCATCAACAGGTGGAGGACCCAATGGAACAAGGCAATCGCGGCGACACGTGGTCTGGATCTCAGCAGGAGCCGGCGTCGAGCTGGCCGTCACCGCTTCCGGGCACGCCCCCGCCGCCGGCGCCGATGCCCGCATCGAGCGGCATGAGCGGCGGCGGACGCAAGAAGACCACGCGTGGCGGCGGCGGTCGGAAGACGACGTCGAGCGGCGGCCGGAAGAAGACGACCGCGCGCAAGAGCACCGGCCGCAAGAAGACGACGGCTCGCAAGACCACCGGCCGCAAGACGACTGGCCGGAAGAGCACCGGGCGCAAGAAGACGACCGCTCGGAAGAGCACCGGCGGGCGCAAGAAGACGACGGCCCGCAAGAGCACCGGGCGAAAGAAGACGACCCGCAAGCGCAAGTGATCAGGCGCGCGATCTCGAACCCAAAAGGAGCCGCCCCGAGGGGCGGCTCCTTCTTCTACTCAGGTCGATCTGGGCCTAGTTGCGCTTCCCGCGGCCCATCCCGGGCTTACGCCCGTGGTTCGCCTTCTTCGACCGCCAGCCCAGCTTGCCGGTGGTCTTCTGCTTCCGTTGGCCTTTGCTCATGGCTCTCCACTTTCTTCTCA
>CAZMLV010000113.1:0-5733 GCA_964567235.1 uncultured Chloroflexota bacterium
GAGCCGAGCTTCTCGGCGACGCGAAGCCTGGCGCTGCGGGCGCGCGGGTTGCGCATCGTCTCGGCGTCAGCCGCCATCAACGGCCGACGAGAGACGACGCGCAAACCCGCGCGGTGACCGCAGACGCAGGTGGGGAGGTGGGGAGGACAGATGCAATCGCGCGACTCACGAGCCATGAATTGCTTGGTGGCACGATCCTCGAGCGAGTGGAACGCGATGACCGCGAGGCGGCCACCGGGGCGAAGGACCGACAGCGCGGCCTCGAGGCCGCGAGCGAGGTTGCCGATCTCGTCGTTGACGGCCATGCGGAGCGCCTGGAACACCCGGGTGGCCGGGTCGATCTTGCCGGGGCGGCGAGTCTTCACGCCCGCGACGAAGCGGCCGAATTCATCTGCGGCGAGGAACGGACCGCGGGCCCTCCGGCGGACGATCGCGCCCGCGACGCGCGCGGCCTCGGGCTCCTCACCGAGCTCGGCGAAGATCCGCCGGAGGTCGCGCTCCTCCCAGGTGTTCACCAGGTCGGCCGCCGTGAGCTCGAGCCGCGGGTCGGACCGCATGTCGAGGGGACCTCGCGCGCGAAAGCTGAAGCCACGGGCGTCGTCGGCGAGCTGGATCGACGAGAGGCCCAGATCGAGGAGGACTCCATCGATGCCGATGAAGTCGTGCTCGCGGGCCGCCGCGGCGAGATCCGCGAAGTTGGCGTTGACGAGTACGGCGCGATCGCCGAAGCGCGCCAGCTCCCGTCCCGCGATCGCCAGAGCCGCAGGGTCGACGTCGAGCCCGAGAAGCCGGCCATCCGGCGCGGTGCCGTCGAGGAGGGCGGCTGCGTGGCCTCCCCCGCCCACCGTGCCGTCGAGGAAGCGGCCACCTTCATGGGGAGCAAGCTGGGCGAGTACTTCGGCCAGGAGAACCGGCTCGTGAGCCCTCCCACCGCTAGATCCCAAGGTCCGCGAGGCTGTCGCTGATCGACCCTTCGACCTGGGCGAGGCGGGCGTGCCAGCGGTCGGGCTCCCAGAGCTCGAGCCGGTCGTTCGCGCCGATGACGATCGCATCGCCGGTGAGCCCCGCGTACTGGCGGAGGTGCGCGGGGATGCTGATCCGGCCTTGGGTGTCGAGGTCCGCTTCGTGCGCTCCCCCGACGAGGAAGTGGACGAAGGTCTGGACCGTCTTGTCCGTGCGCGGCCGCTTGCGGATCTCGGCGTTGATCGCCTCCCACTCACTGGTCGGGAAGACCGCGAGGCATTCGTTGGTCCAACGCGTCACGACCGCTCCTTCTTTGAAGCGGGCTCTGAACTTTGCGGGGACCGCCAGCCGACCCTTCTCGTCCAACGCGTGGGAGAATTCGCCGGCAAAGTACGTTTCCAACTCGCCTGTGCGCCCTTCCGATCTCGGGGCCTGCTGGTTCCCCACCAGTCCCCACTACTCACCACGCGGGTGCACTTTGGCGCCACCCGAGCGTGCTGTCAATAGGTCGGACGGTGTTTTTTGGGGCGATGCGGTGTTGAGACCACTCATCGA
This sequence comes from uncultured Chloroflexota bacterium, assembly GCA_964567235.1. Lineage (GTDB taxonomy): Bacteria > Chloroflexota > Limnocylindria > P2-11E > P2-11E > UBA4735. The sequence goes on from CAZMLV010000113.1 coordinate 1,519, forward strand.
ATGGATGTTCCATCCGATCGCGCGACCGGCGCTTAGCTCGGTAGCACTCGATCGACGAGATCTTCGACGCGGCGGCTCGCGCGTTCCACGATCGACTTCGGCCGGCCGGGCTCGTGTTCGCCGAACCATTCGAGGACCGATGCGCCCCAGGTGAAGCCACCGCCGAAGGCGACGAGCAATACCTTGTCGCCGCGGCGCAAGCGGCCCTCGGCCGCGGCCTCGCACAGCGCGATCGGAATGGATGCGGCAGACGTGTTGCCGTACTTCTGGATGTTCACGAAGACCCGCTCCATCGGAAAGCGCAGGCGCTTCGCCACGCCCTCGATGATCCGGACGTTGGCCTGGTGCGGGATCATCAGCTGGATGTCCTCGAGGCGAAGGTTCGCCTCGGCGATCGCCTCCTCGGCGGCGTCGGCCATCGACTTCACCGCGAGCTTGAACACCTCGCCGCCGGCCATCGTGATGAAGTGCTGGCCGAGCTCCATCGTCTTCTGCGAGGTCGGATGGCGAGCACCGCCCGCCGCGACCATGAGGAGCTCTCCCTTCGAGCCCTCGCTGTGGAGCACCGCGGACTCGATCCCGACGGAGGCGTTCGACGCCTCGACGACCACGGCGCCCGCGCCATCGGCGAACAGCACGCAGGTCGAGCGATCCTTCCAGTTGAGGAACCGCGAGAGCGTTTCCGCGCCGATCACGAGCGCGTTCTGATGCGTGCCGGACACGATCATCCCGCGGGCGATCGCGATGCCGGAGACGAACCCGGTGCAGGCCGCCTCGATGTCGAACGCGCCTGCCCGCTCGGCTCCGAGCGCGTCCTGGACCATGCACGCGGTCGCCGGGAACAGGTAGTCAGGCGAACAGGTCGCGACGATGACGAGGTCCAGATCCTGTGCCCGAAGGCGCGCCTTCTCCAGCGCGAGCCGGCCCGCGCGGAGCGACATCGTGGACGTCGTCTCGCCCTCGGCCGCGTAGCGTCGCTCCTTGATCCCGGTCCGCGACGTGATCCATTCGTCCGACGTGTCGACGATCTTCTCGAGATCGAAGTTCGTCACCACCCGCGACGGCGCGTAGTAGCCCCAGCCGGTGATGACCGCGTTCTGGCCCACGCCGCTAGGCCTTGGTGTCGCGCTCGACGCCCGTGCGCCGGCCGGCGCCCTCGAGCATGCCGGTCACGCCGCCTTCGTACGACTTCAGGAACTCGTGGGCGTCGAGCACCTCGTCGAGCGAAACGGCCGGGCGGCGCTTCCGCTCGGGTCTGCGGATCGCCTCTTGGACCGGGCTCACGTTGGCGCGCTCCTCGTCGATGACCACAAGCAGCTTGAACGACGTGTCGCACTTCGAGCAGGTGACCCGCACGATCCACGCGGACTCGAGCTTCCCGAGCACGCGGATGTCGGACCGCGCGTGGTTCTGGCCGCACACGCTGCAGTCGTAGCCCTTCGCCTGCTCGCGCAGGAATCGGAGGATATTCACCGTCCGGCCGCCACTGTACTCACTCGTTGGCCGGTCTGGAGCCCGAGGCGCCAGGCGAAGAAGGCGAGCTGATCGGCGTAGTCGTCGACCTGCTTATCGAGCGGCTTGCCGATCCCGTGGCCCGCGTCGCGGTCGACGCGCAGCAGCGTGAGCGCCTCGGGGTCGTCGCGCTGGAGGTGCTGCATGAGCGCGGTCATCTTCCGCGCGTGGCCGGGATCGACCCGCGAATCGCCTTCGGCCGTCGTGAACAGCACGGCGGGGTAGCGCGTGCCCGCGCGGGTGTTGTGATACGGCGAGTACGCGCGGAGCCATCGGAACTGCTCCGCGTCCTCGGCCGAGCCGTACTCGTCGATCCAGAACCGGGCGATGAGGAAGTGCTGGTAGCGGAGCATGTCGAGCAGCGGCACGGCGCACGCGACCGCGCTGAACAGCTCCGGCCGCTGGGTCATCGCTGCGCCGACGAGGAGTCCCCCATTCGAGCCGCCCGAGATCCCGAGCCGCGCCGCGCTCGTCCAGCCCGTCGCGGCGAGGGCCTCGCCCGCGGCGGCGAAGTCGTCGAACACGTTCTGTTTGTTCGCACGCATGCCCGCGCGGTGCCAGCGCTCGCCGAACTCCGCGCCGCCACGCAGGTTCGCGACGACGTACAGCCCGCCGGCCTCGACCCACGCGGCGACGGACCCGGAGAACGCCGGCGTGCGCGCGATGTTGAAGCCGCCGTACCCGTTGAGGATCGTCGGCACGTCACCGCTCGGGCGGACGTCACGACGGTGCACGAGGAACATCGGCACCTTCGTGCCGTCCTTCGACGCGTACCACTGCTGCTCGACCGTCACGGCGGACGGGTCGAACCCAGCAGGGATGTCGAGCTCGGCCACGACCTCGCTCTCGCCGGTGTCGGCGTCGCCGACGTACGCGACGGGCGGCCGGGTGAATGAGTCGACGGTGTACCCGAAGCGCTCGCTCTCGGGATCGGCGCAGGGCGAGATCACCGGCGGCCGGTCCGAGAGCGCGACGAAGGGATCCAGCACGAGGTCGCGTTCCCAGACTCCGTCATGCGACCACACGGACAGGCGGGACGAGGCGTCCACGAGCGTGTGCACGAGGATGTGCGACCGGGTCACGTCGAACGACTCGATCGGGTGCTCGCTCTCGGGCACCACGGTGCGCCACTGGTCCGGCGCGCTTGGATCCGCGACGGCGATGCGGTAATTCGGGCTGCCGACGTTGGTCCGGATCCAGATGCGTCCGCCGACGACGGTCGGCTGGCTCAGGCCATCGGCGCCTTCGATCACGACCCGGGGACCATCGGACCCGGCGTCGCTCGACAGGAGGTAGAGGTCGTTGCGGCTCCAGCCCTCCGCGGCGGACAGCACCACCCAGCGGCCCTTCGGGTCGGCGGCCACGCTCAGCAACGACTCCTTCGGAAGGCCGTCGCCGAAGACCAGCGGATCGCCGGACGGATCGTCGCCCAGGTGGTGGTACCGGACCCGGCGGTAATAGTGCTCATCACCGGGCGGCACGCTGCCCGGGACCGGGTGCACCGTGTAATAGAAGCCGTCGCCGGACCAGGCCACCCGGGCACGCTGGGTGTGCGGGATCTCGTCCGGCAGCCGATCGCCGCTCGCGACGTCGAGCACGTGGAGCGTCGACATCTCGGTGCCGCCGCGCGACAGCCCGTACGCGACGAGCGCGCCATCGGGCGACGGGTACCACCAGTCCAGCGCGATGAGGCCCGCGGTGTCGAGCTGATTGGGATCGATGAGCGCGCGCTCGCGTCCGCCCTCTCGGACGAACAGGACCATCTGGCGCGCGCCGGCGGACCGGCGCTCGTAGAACACGCGGTCCCCCACCGGCTGCGGCACGCCGAGCAGGCCCACCCCGAGCAGGTCGCGAAGCCTCGCGGCGAGGTACGCCCGCTCCGGTATCGCGTCGAGCGCGGCGCGGGTCCGGGCGTTCTGCGCGTCGGTCCAGGCCCGGGACGGGGCACCGTCGCGCTCGAGCCAGCGGTACGGGTCGGCGACACGCTCGCCGTGGAAGTCCTCGGTCTCGGTGCCTCGCTGGGCCGGCGGCGCGGGCGGTAGGCGTCCCATCTGGAAAGCCTAGCCGGGCCGGTCTCCTAGCCGCTCCGCTTCAGCCGGCCGGTGCGCTTCGCGTACCGCTCGGCGGCCACGAACGCCCGGAGGCCGATCGGGATCGACAGCAGGCCGACGACCAGCGCCGGCCAGACGAGCGACCAGAGCGACGCGAGGTCCGCGCCATCGAGCAGGGCTCGGCGCATCCCCTCGATCACGTAGGTCGCGGGTGACACCACTGAGAGCGCCTGCAGCCACGCCGGCAGAACGCTCGTCGGGTAGTAGACGCCCGACACGAGCAGGACGACCGCCTGGACGATGTAGGCCATCTGCAGGCCCTTCTCGGTCCAGATCAGCGGGAACACCGCGGACGCGATGCCCAGACCCATGAAGGCGACCGTTCCGACGGCGAGCATGACGATCGCCGAGAGCGCATTCGCGTGCGACAGGTCGACCGGGATGAACAGCATCACGGCGAAGAGCGTGGTCACGCTGAATACGACGGCGCGCACGATGGTGCCGCCGGCCATGCCCGCGAGGTGCGTGAGCCGCGGCACGGGCGCCATGAACGTGTACTCGATCGTCCCCTCCCACCGCTCCCAGGCGATGATCTCCGCGATGTTCTCGAACACGAGGCCCATGAACCGCCAGGCGATCGTGCCGACGAGCA
>CAZMLV010000114.1:0-3231 GCA_964567235.1 uncultured Chloroflexota bacterium
CGCTGCGCGATGAGCTGGCCCGGCAGGGCCACGATCTGGCCGACGACGTCGCCGGTGAGGCCGACCGCCGATCCGAATGCCTGGGTTGGCGGGACGGCGACCGCGGCCTGGACCTCCTCGAGCTGCACGCCGAGCGGGCCCTCACCCGCCGGAGGATCGGCGCGCGGCGTGGCTTTGATCGGTGGCACCCGCTGCCCGCCCCGGGTCACGTCGATGGAGATCTCCTGCTGCTTGTCCGCGGCCTTCGCGGTGATGTTCACCATCGCGCGCGCGGTGTGGATCGGCGTGCCATCGACGTCGACGACGATGTCGCCCACCTGCAGCCCTGCGGCGGCGGCCGGCGATCCGGGACGCACGTCGAAGACCCGGACGTCGCCCGTCGGCGCCGTCGTGCCGGTCATGAACGCGACCGTGAGGATGAGGATCGCGAGGACGAAGTTCATGAAGACGCCGGCCGCGAGGACGATCGCCTGCGCCCACCACGGCTTCGAGGTGAACGACCGCGGATCGCCGGTGCCCTGCTGGTGGATCGAGAAGTCATCCTGCCCGAGGATCCGGACGAACCCGCCGAACGGGATCCAGTTGATCGTGTACTCGGTCTCGCCACGGCGCATGCCCGCGAGGCGCGGCGGGAAGCCGAACGCGAACTCGAGGACCTTCATCCCGAGGAGCCGCGCGGCGGCGAAGTGCCCGAACTCGTGGACGGCGACGATGACCGTGAAGGTCGCGACGAACAGCACGAGGGTCTGGAGGTTCGTGAACACCGACAGGATCGCGCTCATGCCCGCACCCCGGCCGGGGCGAGCTCGCGCCGGACCCGCTCGTCGATGCGCACGATCTCGTCGAGCCCGGCTGCCGCCCCGCCACCGGCGCCGAGCTCCGCGCCCCGGTGGAGCAGGCCGGCGATCTCGGTGAACGCGATCTCCCCGGCCAGGAACCGTCCGACCGCGACTTCGTCCGCGGCAGAGACGCCGATCATCGCGCCCTGGTCGCCGCTCCGGGCGGCCGCGAGCACGTGTGAGAAGCACGGATAGCGGCCCAGCTCCACCTCGCCGAAGTGCAGCGTGCGCTCCTTCGTCCAGTCGAAGCGCGGCGCCAGCGACGGCAGGTGGTCCCAGAGCAGCGCGTACTGGATCGCCAGCCGCATGTCCGGCTCGGCGATCGACGCGATGACGCTTCCGTCGGCAAGCTCGACCATCGCGTGGACCACGCTCTCAGGGTGCAGCACGACGTCGATGCGGTCGTACGGAAGGCCGTAGAGCCAATGCGTTTCCACGACCTCGTAGGCCTTGTTCGCGAGCGTCGCCGAGTCGACGGTCACCTTCGGGCCCATCCGCCACGTCGGATGGCGGAGCGCCTCGTCCGCCGTGATCGACGAGAACGTCTCCAGTGCGCGCTCGCGGAACGGGCCGCCGGATGCGGTGATCGCGACGCGCTTGACCCGATCCGGGTCGAGGCCATTCAGGCATTGCCAGAGGGCGCAGTGCTCGCTGTCGACCGGGCGCAGGCGCTTCCCCGCCCCACCAACTGCGGCGCGCACGAGATGCCCGCCGACGACGAGGACCTCCTTGTTCGCAAGGGCAACGTCCTTGCCGGCGGCGAGCGCGGCGAGGGTCGGCCGCAGCCCGGCGATGCCCGGCGTGGCCACGAGCACGAGATCGACGTCGTCCGCGGTCGCGAGCCCGACGAGATCCTCATCGCCGGCCGCGATCCGGATCACGCCGAGCTTCGCGGCGAGGGCCGTGAGCGCGTCGCGCCGTGACCGTGCGGCGAGCGCGGTCACCCTCAGGCGGTCGGGATGCGCGGCGATCACCTCGAGGGCCTGCTGGCCGATCGAGCCGGTCGCGCCAAGGATGGCCACACGCGTCGGTCTCACCCGTTCATCATCCCAGACCCGCAGCCAGCGTCAGCCCGGCAACGAGCGGCGCGACCGCGATGAGCGAGTCGATGCGATCGAGCATCCCGCCGTGTCCGGGGAACAGCGTGCCCGAGTCCTTCACGCCGGCACCGCGTTTCAGCCAGCTCTCGATGAGGTCCCCCGCGAACGCGACCGGACCGATGGTCAACGCGGCGGCAGCCACTTCCGGGCGGCCGAGGCCGAACAGCGCGGCGATCCCGAGCACCGCGAGCGCGGCTGCGCCGAAGCCCCCGAAGGTGCCCTCCCAGGTCTTGCCGGGGCTGATCCGTGGGGCGATCTTGCGCCGACCCCACACCGAGCCGATCGCGTATGCGCCGACGTCGGCCGCCCAGGTCGCGCCGATGGCCAGGAGGAGCCACACGGCGAATCCGCCGGCGATCGGATGCGCAGCTCCGTGATCGCCGAGGGCTCGGAGGTAGACGAGCGCGGTGATCCCGATCGCCAGGAGCACGAGCTCGGTTGCTGCGGCGATCGCGGATCGGCGGAGGAGCCAGAGCTCCGCGACGGCGATGCCGCCGGCCACCGCGACGAGCACGGTGAACACCAGTGGCGGGGCGAATGCCGCGGCCAGTACGACCGCGGCGTAGATGAGACCCGTGATCGACCGGCGCGGAAGATCGGTCAGCGGCCGTACCGCCGCTCGCGGCGCGCGTAGGACGCGAGCGCCGCATCGAGGTGCTCGACCGCGAAGTCCGGCCACAGCACGTCGGTCGCCCACATCTCCGCGTACGCCACCTCCCAGAGCAGGAAGTTCGAGACGCGCAGCTCACCGCCGGTGCGGATGAGGAGATCCGGGTCGGGATGTTCCGGCGCGTACAGCCGGCTCGCGATGGCCGGCTCGTCGATGTCTTCGACGGCGACCGCGTCTTGTACGAGCCGTTTCACGGCGTCCACGATCTCGGCCCGTCCGCCGTAGTTGAACGCGATGGTCATGGTCCCGTTCTTCCCCGCGTCGGTCGCGCGCGCGGCGTCGTCGATCGCGCGGCGGACGCCGTCGGAGAGCTCCTGCAGCCGGCCGATGATCCGGAGCCGCACGCCGTCCTGCACGAGCGTCGGCGTCTCGCGGCGGATGGTCTCCTCGAGCAGCTTCATGAGCCCGCCGACCTCGTCCGGATCGCGCTTCCAATTCTCGGTCGAGAAGCTGTAGAGGGTCACGAATTCGACGCCCCGGTCGCGCGCGGCGCGGACCGTCCGGCGGATCGTCTCGACGCCCTGGCGATGACCGGCGATGACCGGTAGATGGCGGCCGCGTGCCCAGCGGCGGTTGCCATCCATGACGATCGCGATGTGGCGCGGTACCGCAGCGGCCACCG
>CAZMLV010000114.1:3331-5682 GCA_964567235.1 uncultured Chloroflexota bacterium
CGGCGGTTGCCATCCATGACGATCGCGATGTGGCGCGGTACCGCAGCGGCCACCGCTATACCGCCAGGATCTCCTTCTCTTTGGCGTGGCCGATCTCGTCGGCGGCCGAGATGTAGAGGTCGGTGAGCTTCTGGAGCTGCGTCTCGAGCCGCTTCTCGTCGTCGGCTGAGATGCCCGCGCCCTTCGACTTCGTCCGAAGCTCGTCCTGCGCGTGGCGGCGGAGCGTGCGGATCTCGACGCGCCCCTCTTCGATCTTCTTGTGCAGCTGCTTCACGAGATCCTTGCGGCGCTCCTCGGTGAGCGCCGGGATCGACAGCCGGATGAGCGACCCGTCGTTGCTCGGCGTGAGCCCGAGGTCGCTGCCGATGATCGCCTTCTCGATCGCCTTGATCAGGCTCTTGTCCCAGGCCTGGATGACGATGAGCCGCGGCTCCGGCGCGCTGATCGCCGCGAGCGAGATGAGCGGCGTCGGTGTGCCGTACGCCTCGACCTCGAGGCCCTCCACGAGCGACGGCGTCGCCCGCCCCGTGCGCACGGACTGCGCCTCGTGGCGGAGCGCCTCCACCGCCTTCTTCATGCGGGCTTCGGTCTGGGCGAGGACCTCTTCGAGCGCCACGGCCTAACCCGCGTGGACGAGCGTGCCGACCTGCTCGCCCAGGACGGCTCGGACCATCGCGTCCTTCTCGCTCACGTCGAACACGATCGTCGGCATCTTGCGGTCCTCCGCGAGCGCGGCGGCGGTGGCGTCCATGATGCCGAGCCGCTTCTCGAGGAGATCGCGATAGCCGATATCGTCGTACTTCTTGGCGCTCTTGTCGGTGCGCGGATCGCCCGAGTACACGCCGTCGACCTTATTCTTGCCCATGAGGATGACCTCCGCGTCGATCTCGGCCGATCGGAGCGCAGCGGCGGTGTCGCTCGTGAAGAACGGGTTGCCCGTGCCGGCGGCGAAGATGACGATCCGGCCCTTCTCGAGATGGCTGATGGCCTTGAGCCGGATGTACGGCTCGGCGACCTCGTTGATCGTGAGCGCCGTCTGCACCCGCGCTTCGAGCCCGGCGGCCTCGAGCTGCGAGCGCAGCGCGAGCGCGTTGATGACCATCGCGAGCATGCCCATGTAGTCCGCCGTCGCGCGGTCGATCCCGTGCTCCGCGGCATCCGCGCCGCGCAGCCAGTTGCCCCCGCCGAGCACGACGCCGACCTGCACGCCGAGGGCGTGGACCTTGCGGATCTCCTCGGCGAGGTAGGCGGTGTACTGCGGCGAGATGCCGAACTGCCGGTCCCCGAGGAGCGCCTCACCGGAGAGCTTCAGGAGGACCCGGTGGTATTTCGGGGTCGCGGTCACGCGGCCTCGCCGAGCTGGAAGCGCGCGATCCGGCTGATCTTGATGTTCTCGCCGGTCGAGGCCGCCAGCTGTGTGACCAGGTCGCCGATCGTCTTCGACTGGTCCTTGATGTAGGGCTGGTGCATGAGGACGGCGGCCGCCTTCGCGGTCTTCTCGTCGCCGTGCTCCTCGAGAAGGGCCTTGATCTCTTCGTCCTTCAGGAGCTCCCAGCTCACGTGCTTCGGCGACATCGCGGCCACCTGCATCGCGATCGCCTTCGCGAGATCGCGGAACTCGGGGTTGCGGGCCACGAAATCGGTCTCGCTTGAGAGCTCGACAAGGGCGCCGATGCGTCCACCGCCGTGGATGTACGCCTCGATGACGCCCTCCTTGGTCGCGCGGTCGCCGCGCTTCGCGGCGGACGCAAGGCCCTTCTCCTTGAGGATCGCCTTCGCCTTCTCGAAGTCACCTTTGGCGGCCTCGAGAGCCTTCTTGCTGTCCATCACGCCGGCACCGGTCTCCGACCGGAGCCGCTGGACGTCGTTCGCAGTTGCCATGACTACTTCTCCTCTGTGGTCCCTGACGCGTCCGCCGCGGGAGCGGCGAGCGCCTCGTCACTTGCGGGTGCGGCTTCGCCGGCCTCAGCGGCGGGCTCTTCCTCGTACCCGCCGATCGGGTATTCGTCCTCTTCGGGCTCGTACACGCGCGGCGTGCGCTTCGCGCGGGGCATGCCGACCTCGGCGTAGCCGCCCACGGTCGTGGCCGGGGCGTAGCCCATGTCCTCGGGGCTCGCCTCCTTGGACGACGCGTCGAGCTGGGTGCGGCCCTCGATGACCGCGTCGGCCATCTTCTGGCAGATGAGCTTCACGGCGCGGATCGCGTCGTCGTTCGCCGGGATGATCACGTCAATGAGATCCGGGTCGCAGTTCGTGTCGACCATCGCGACGATCGGGATCTCGAGGCGGCGCGCCTCTTCGACCGCGATGTGCTCGCGGTGCGGGTCGACGACGAACAGCGCGCTCGGCGG
>CAZMLV010000115.1:0-4075 GCA_964567235.1 uncultured Chloroflexota bacterium
CCGCGGCCGTTGTCCGCGACGGTGATCTCGTTGTTCTTGTGGATCGTCACGTCGATCCGATCGCAGGTCCCGTTCATCGCCTCGTCGATCGAGTTGTCCAGGACCTCGCGCACGAGGTGGTGGAGGCCGCGCAGGTCGGTGGTGCCGATGTACATGCCCGGCCGGCGACGGACCGCCTCGAGCCCTTCGAGGACCTGGATGTCGGCGGCGCTGTACGACCCCGAGCCGTTCGGGCTCGCGGCTTTCCCAGTCGCTGTCTTGACCGTCTTGACCGCCATCGTCTCTCCTACGTGCGACCGGCGCGGACGAGCAGCTCGTACAGCCGCTCGAAGTCCTCGTCGGAATAGAACTGGATCGCAATGCGGCCGCCCTTTCGGCCGCGCGTGATCTCGACCTTCGTGCCCAACGCGCCGCGGAGCTCCGCCGTCACGCCGGCGAGATCGGGATCGCTTCCGCTCGCTCGCGCGCGCTTCCGGGGATGCGTTGGGTGGACCATTTTGCGCGCGAGAGCCTCGGCTTCGCGTACCGACATGCCCTTGGCGAGGATGTCGCCGAGGGCCCGGATCGCGTCCGAAAGTGGTAGCGGGAGCAGGGCGCGCAGATGACCTTCGCTGATCTTGCCGTCCTGCACCGCGTCCTGAAGGATCTGCGGCGCCTGGAGCGCGCGAAGCGTGTTCGCGACCGCGGAGCGCGACTTGCCGAGCCGCTCGGCGAGCTGCTCCTGGGTGAGGTCGTACGTCTCCATCAGGAGCTTGTAGGCCCGGGCGGTCTCGATCGCGTTCAGGTCGGTGCGCTGGAGGTTCTCGACGAGCGCGAGCTCGAGCCGGTCGCCGACGTCCTCACGGACGACCGCTGGGATCGAGGTCTTGCCCGCGACGCGCGACGCGAGGACGCGCCGGTGACCGGCGATCAGCTCGAAGCCGTCGGGGATCCGCGAAACCACAATTGGTTGCAGAACCCCATGCGCGGTGATCGATGCGGCGAGTTCGGCGATCGAGTCCTGGTCGAAGTGCTGCCGGGGCTGCTGGCGGTTCGGTTGGATCTTCTCCAGAGGGATCTCGAGGGCGCCGGCCGCCAGGGTCGGCGTCGCGGGGGCGCTGCCCAGCAGGACGTCGAGCCCGCGGCCCAATCCGGTTCGGGCCACTACGCCCCCACCCCGCCCAGCGCGATCGGGATGCGCGATGCGAGCCGCATCGAGATCTCCTGCGCCAGGTCGCCATACGCCCGGGCTGCCCGGGAGCCCGGGTCGTAGACGTTGATCGGCTGCCCGTGGCTCGGAGCCTCGGCCAGTCGGACCGCCCGCGGGATCCGGACGCGCGCGACGAGCTCTGGGAAGTGCCGGATGACCTCCTCGGTCACCTGCATCGAGAGCCGGTTCCGGCGATCCTCCATCGTGAGGACGATCGCGAGGACCTCGAGCTTGGCGTTCAGCCGGACCCGCACGGCGTCGATCGTCGAGAGGAGCTGGGCGAGGCCCTCGAGCGCGTAGTACTCGCACTGCACCGGCACGAGGACCGCGTCCGCGGCCACCAGCGCGTTGACCGTCAACAGGCCGAGCGATGGCGGGCAATCGATCAGGACCGTGTCGTACCCCTTTTCGCCCTGAAGCGCGTCGCGCAGCCGGAATTCGCGGGCCAGCAGCGGGACCAGCTCAACCTCTGCGCCGGCCATCTCTGGAGCGGACGGCAAGAGGTCCAGGCCGGCCACCGCGGTCGGTTGGATGGCGTCGGCGAGAAGCTCATCCCTGACGAGAACGCCGTAGACCGAGTGCGGCTGCTCCTTGCTAATGCCCAATCCGGAGGTCGCGTTCCCCTGCGGATCGAGGTCGACGAGCAGCACCCGAGAGCCCTTCTCGACCAGTGCGGCAGCCAGGCTGATGGCAGTCGTCGTCTTCCCCACCCCGCCTTTCTGGTTGCTGATTGCGAGCACATTCATGCCGTGACAAACGTGAAACATTGGGCGCTGGGGCGGTGAAATGACCTTCTGAACTGCCCCACTGAAGACGCTTATTGTACCCGAAATGGCTCTCGGACAGAAATTCCGGACGACTGCGTAAGACCATTGGAGGTCATTGTTGCTGCTTTGGCTGCAGCCGCGAGCTACCTCGTCGGAAGCATTCCAAGCGCGGTCATTGCCGCCCGGTTGGCCGGTCGACCGGACCCTCGGACGGTAGGGACGCGCAATGCGGGATCGACGAATGTCGCGCTCACGGTCGGGCCAGTCGCGGGCATCGCGGTCCTCATCGCCGACCTGCTGAAGGGCGCGGTCTGTGGTCTTGCCGGCTTGATCCTGGCTGGCCCGCTGGTCGGTGATCTCTGCGGGCTGGCCGCGATCGTCGGCCAGATCTACCCGGTGTTCGCGGGGTTCCGGGGTGGGAAAGGAGCTGCGACGACGCTGGGCGGTTACATCGGCATCGCGCCCGCGCTCGCGGTCATCGGGCTGCTGAGCTGGGGCCTTGGACTGCTGCTCATCCGTCGCGCGGTCCTGGCCACGGTCACCGCGATCGTCGCGCTCGCTGTCGTGACCGTCGTGATCCAGGAGCATCTGGCCTTCGGCGTCGGCGCAGCGCTCCTCACGCTCGTCGCACATCGCAACGATCTTTTGGCCTGGCGCCGTGGCGAAATGCCGACCGTGCGGGATGCCCTGCGGGATAATCGTCGTGAATGAACGCGCTGGCCGCGCCGCGATGGAGTCCGACGCTGAAGCGCGCCGTCGTCGCGGTGCTCGTCGTGGGCCTGGTCTTCGTGATCTACCGCGCCGGCGACATCGTGCGGCCGTTCCTGTGGGCGGCGATCCTCGGCTACATCCTTCTGCCGGTCGTCCGCGCGTTCGAGAATCGCCTCACGAACCATCGCGGCCTCGCAGCGGGGATCGTGTTCATCGCGGTGCTCCTCCTGCTGGCCGGGGGTGTGCGGTTCCTGGCCCCGCTCGCGGTCGAACAGGGCCAGACGTTCCAGCGATCGCTACCAACTTTGATTGCAAACGCCCAGAACACCCTGGCCGAGACGCTCGATCAGATCGGCGCAGAGGATCTCGTCCCGATCGTCTTCGGCCCGATCAGCACCGCCCCGCTCGAGGTGAGCCGCAATGTGGCGAACCTCGCCCTTCCGTTCATCGTCGGGTTCTCGCACTTCCTGCTCGAGTTCCTGGTGTTCCTCATCGCCACGTTCTTCTTCCTGCGTGACTGGCCGCGGCTCATCAACTGGTCCAAGCGGCTCGTGCCGCCGGCCTCGCGCCACGAATTGCTCCCGCTCGGCGCGCAGGTGAGCATCCTGCTCAGCCGGTACGTCCGCGGGCAGCTCCTCCTCGTGGCCATCATGTCGACCGCAACCACAATTGGTCTCACGGTCTTCGGCGTCCCGTTCTCGCTGCTCCTTGGCCTGTTGACCGGCGTCCTCGAGGTCATCCCGATCATCGGACCGATCACCGCTGGAGCGATCGCGTGCCTCGTCGCGCTCGGCAACCCGAATCCGTTCGGCTGGTCCCAGCTCGCGTACGTCGGCGCCATCGCGATCATGTACACGGTCCTTCGCCACGCGGAGGACTACTTCGTCATTCCGCTCGTCATTGGACGGATCGTCCGGCTGCACCCGGCCGTCGTGATCTTCTCGCTGCTGGCGGGTGGCGCGGTCTTCGGGCTCATCGGTGTCGTGCTCGCCGTGCCGGTCGCCGCGACGCTGCGGCTCGTGCTGATCTACGTGAGCGCGAAGCTTCGCGACGAGGACCCGTTCCCGCGGCTCGAAGAGGAGCTCGCACAGGAGGGGGAGCGGCCGGCACCCGCCCCGGTCCGCACGCTCGATCCTCGGCCCCACTCGTAGGAGGGCCGTCATAGCGCGCGACCGGCCGCGGTCCGGCCCTCCGGAGGCGCCGTGCGCGTCGCGCTCGCGATAGCGCTGCCGCTCGCCGCGGCGCTCCTGCAGAGCGCGGTCATCCCGTTCCTCTCCGTCGGGGACGCGCGACCGAACCTTCCGTTCCTGGTCGCGGGCTCGTGGTCGCTGGCCGCCGGGGCGGGCGAGGCGGTGTGGTGGGCGTTCATCGGCGGGCTCGCCGCCGATCTGCTGTCCGGCGGTCCGCT
>CAZMLV010000115.1:4175-5676 GCA_964567235.1 uncultured Chloroflexota bacterium
GCTCGGAATCGCTACCTATCCGATCGCGCGCGGGGTCTCGCGGCTCACCGAGAAACAGGCATCCTTCTGACGTGAGGACGAACGACCGTCAACGCGAATTCATTCGTCCGTATCGCTTCATCGCGGTCGGCCTGGTCGTCGCGTTCCTGTTGTGCGTGCTCACCGCGCGGCTCTGGGATCTGCAGGTCGTTCAGGGCGATCACTACCGCGTGCTCGCCGAGGGCAACCGGCTGCTGCGTCTGCCGGTGCCGGCCGACCGCGGCATCATCGTCGACCGCGCCGGCAAGATCCTCGTGCGGAACATCCCGGGGTTCGCGGTCAGCGTCGTGCCGGTCGACCTGCCGATGGCGCGCCAGGACGACGTCGCCGCCGGTCTCGCTCAGCTCATCGGCCGCGACGGGACCGAGGTCCGGAAGGCGATCGCGGACCAGCGCGGTCGCAACCCGTACGAGCCCGTGAAGATCTCGACGAAGCCGATCTCGCGCGAGGTCGCGCTGCTCCTCGCGGAGCGCGCCGAGCTCTATCCGGGCGTGCGCATCGACGCGGAGTCCGTCCGCGAATACGTGAACGGCCCGCTCTACTCGCCGATCATCGGGTACACCGGCCCGATCACCGAGGACGAGCTCCAGTCGAAACAGGATCTCGGCTACCTGCCGACCGACCAGATCGGCCGCACCGGTCTCGAGTGGGAGTACGAGCAGTACCTGCGCGGGCAATACGGCTCGCGCGAGATCGAGCGCGACGCGTCGCAACGCGAGATCAAGACCCTCGCCCAGACGCCGTCGCAGCCCGGCGGCAACGTCGTGCTCACGATCGACGACCGGCTCCAGAACCTGCTGGCGAACGAGCTGAACGCGGGCGTCAACGCCGACGCATTCACCCAGGCCGTCGCCGTCGCGATGAACCCGCAGAACGGCGAGATCCTCGCGATGGTCTCGACCCCCGCCTACGACAACAACATGTTCGTGCGCGGCATCACCCAGACCGAGCTCGATGCGCTGAACAAGGACGACCGCCATCCGCTCGTGAACAAGGCAGTGGGGGAGATCTACCCGCCCGGATCCACGTTCAAGATGGTCACCGGCCTGTCGGCGCTCACCGCCGGGACCGCCACCCGGAACACGGTCGTGAACGTCAGCTCGCTCTCCATCAACGTCAGCGGCACCTCCTTCTTCGACTGGCGCGTTCACGGAGCGCTGAACTTCGTGGACGGCTACGCGCACTCGAGCGACATCTACTTCTACACGCTCGCCGGCGGCAGTCCGCTCAGCAGCGTGCAGGGCGTCGGGCCGGACAACATCGCGAAGTACGGGCGGATGCTCGGCTTCGGCGCGCCGACCGGCATCGATCTCCCCGGCGAGGCAGCCGGCATCATGCCCGACCCGGCGTGGAAGGAGGCGACGTTCGGCGAGCCATGGTCGATCGGGAACACGTACCACGAGGCCATCGGCCAGGGCTACGTCGCGGTCACGCCGATCCAGCTGTTGAACGCGTACGCGGC
>CAZMLV010000116.1:0-1801 GCA_964567235.1 uncultured Chloroflexota bacterium
TACGAGCGGGCGGTCTCACGTCCGGGGTAGGTCCGGCGTTCCATCTACGAGCGTGCAGAACGATCCGCTGACCTTCGGGCAACTCCTGGAGCGCCACGAGCGCGAGCTGTTCGCGTACGCCCTGCGCATCTCGGGGCAGCGCGCCGACGCGGAGGACCTCCACCAGGACACCTTCCTCGCGGCGTTCCGGGCGTGGCCGCCACCCCGGCGCGGGAACGAGCGAGCGTGGCTGTACAAGATCGCGACGAACCGCGCGATCGACCGCGAGCGGCGCGCGAAACGGATCGTCGCGAACGTGGAGGACCTGGTGATCGCCGCGCCCGAGCGCGACGACGTGACCCTCGCGGACCTCGCCGGCGCGATCGAGACCCTGCCGGCCGGGCAGCGCGCCGCGTTCGTGCTCCGGAAGGTGCAGGGCCTCCCATACGTGGAGATCGCGATCGCGCTCGAGTGCACCGAGCAGGCGGCGCGCGCGCGAGTGAGCGAAGCGTTGAAGAAAGTGAAAGCGGCGGTGGCCTAGAGATGACGATGGATGTGGTGGTCGGCGAAGCGCGCGAGCGGCTGCTCGCGCGGGCGAAGAAGGAAGGGCTCACGACGATCGGGTACGACGTGCTCGGATCGCCGCTCGGTCCGCTCTGGGTCGCGATCGGCCCCAAGGGCGTCACGACGATCCACTACGGGAGCGAGCCGTCGGAGAGCGAGCTGCGCCGGCTCGTCCGCGTGTACGGCCCGGGTGTCGTGCCCGATCCGAAGCGGTCGAGCGCGCTCGCGCGCGAGCTCGACCAGTACTTCAACGGCCGGCGGCACGAGTTCGACGTCGAGGTCGACCTGTCGGGGCTGACCCCGTTCCAGACGAAGGTCCTGGTGGCGACGGCGAAGATCCCGTTCGGGTCGGTGAGCACGTACGGGCAGATCGCGCGGCGGGCCGGCAACGAGAAGGCATCGCGCGCGGCCGGCGGTGCGCTGAACCACAACCCGATCCCGATCGTCGTGCCGTGCCACCGCGTCGTCGGATCGAACGGAGCGCTCGTGGGGTACGCGGGCGGGCTCGATACCAAGCGGCGGCTCCTCGCGATCGAAGGCGCGGAGGTCGGCCGGCGGCACTAGTCCGCCGGGAAGCGATACCCGATGCCGCGCGCGGTCAGGATGAGCTCGGGCTTCCCCGGATCGCGCTCGAGCTTCGTCCGCAAACGGCCGACGTACACCTTGAGGTAGTGGACCTCCTCGCGGTACTCGTCACCCCAGACCGTCTTGAGGAGCTCGCGGTGCGTCATCACGCGCCCCGGATTCGTGACGAGCTGGAACAGCAGGTTGTATTCGGTCGGCGTGAGCGCGACGTGCTGGCCACGCAGGGTGACCCGGCGCTGCGCGAAGTCGATGCGCAGGGCGCCGCGGACGAGCTCGTGCGCGCGGCTCGCCTCCGTGCCGGCGCGGTACCGGCGCAGGACCGCATCCATCCGCGCGACGAGCTCCTTCTGGCTGAACGGCTTGGTGACGTAGTCGTCCGCGCCGAGCTCGAGCCCGCGCACGCGATCCTGCTCGGCGTCGCGCGCGGTGAGGACGATGATCGGCACGTCGCTGCCGCCGCCGCGCAGCGCGCCGAGGACGGTGAATCCATCGACCCCCGGCATCGTGAGATCGAGGATCACGAGGTCCCAGGCCTCCTGGGCCGCGCGCTCGAGCGCATCGGCGCCGCTGTGCGATTCTGCGACCTCGTAGTCCGGTCGCTGGTACGCGATGCCCATCTTCACGAGGTTCGCGACGTCCGGCTCGTCGTCGACGACGAGCACCTTCATACCGG
>CAZMLV010000116.1:1901-5648 GCA_964567235.1 uncultured Chloroflexota bacterium
GTGATCGTGCTCTTCTCGGGCGCGTAGCGAACGGCGTTCGCGACGAGGTTCCCGAGGATCTGCTGCACCCTGCGCCGGTCGACGAACGCGAGCGGTGGCGCGGCATTCTCGTCCACGGCGATCCCCTGCCCGCGCTGCGCGGCGAGCACCTGGTGCGCGGCGGCCGCATCGTTCAACAAGAGGCCGGGCGAGATGTACTCGCGCTCGAGCTCGATCTTGGTCTCCTGGAGGTGCGCGAGGTCGAGCAGGTCCTGCACCGTGCGGTCGAGCCGCTCGACATGCCGGCGGGCCTGGGCGATGAGCTGCTCGCTGTCGCTCGCGCGACCCTGGGCGAGCAGCTCGAGCGAGCCGCCGATCACGGTGAGCGGGGTGCGGAGCTCGTGGCTGATCGTCGCGAGGAATTCATCCTTCAGCTTGTCGGCCGCCCGGAGCGCCTCGGCCTGGCTCGCCTCGGCGAACAACCGATCGTTCTCGAGCACCTGCGCGACGAGGCCGGCGACGGTCTCGGCCAGGCGGACGTCGTCGGCGCCGAATGCATCGGGAAGGGAGCGCGACAGCGAGAAGACCGCGACGGTGCGGCCGCGCACCCGCAGCGGCACCAGGACGACCGAACGAGCCTCCTCGGTCGGCCGGACGGACACGTAGCGCGGATCGGTGAGGAGGTTGCGCACGAGGAGCGTCGAGTCGCTCGCCATCGCCGCGCCGAGCAGCCCCTCGCCGAGCCGGAGCCGTGGCGGCGGGTGTGCCTCCGCGACCGCGCTCGCGGCCAGGCGGTAGAGCGGCCGGTACTCGCCGAGCTCCTCGTCCGCGACGAACACCGTCGCCCGATCGAAGCGCAGCACGTCGCGGCTCGCGCGAAGGACGGCGGGCACGATCGCGTCGGCCGACGGGATGCCCGCGACGATCCGCATCACCTGCTCGAGCGCGGCATCCTCGGCGATGCGCCGCTGCAATCCGGTGATGAGGCCCTCGCGCTCATCGCGAAGCTGCCGCAGCTCGCGGAGACTGCGATCGAGCAGGAGCGCGGTCAGGCCGAACACCGCGACGATGAAGATCGCGCGCTCGGGCGGTGTCGCGAAGCCGAATGCGGCGGTCCGGAACGCCGCGACGCTGAGATAGCCGAGTGCCGAGACCCCCGCCGCGGTCCACGCTCCGACGGTGCCGAACCGGAACGCGCCGGTGATGATGACGACCATCGCGATGAGATAGGTCACCCACCCCGGGTCGCTCGAGAAGAGGAACATCGCGACGACGAGGACGGTGAGATCGCAGGCGTACGCGATCGCGGCGATCGTGCGCTGTTGCTCCAGTGAGGTCGCGCGCTCCGAGGCGCGCAGGACGAGCACGCCGTACGCGACGATCGAAACACCGAGCAGGAAGACGCCGGGCAGCCAGAGGTTCGAGAAGAACGGCCCGAGCAGCAGCTCGAGCGCCGCCGCGCCCCAGCGGATGCGCGCGATGGTCCGCTCGACGCGCTGGGCCTCGCGGAGGAGTCCTTCGCTCACCGGCGGCTGAGACTACCCGAGCGCGAGCGCGATGACGCCCCCCACCATTAGTACTGCCGCGATCGATCTGCGGCCGATGTCCGCCTCGGCCAACGATCGGGCGCCCATGAGCACGCCGAACAGGATCCCGATCTCCCTCGCGGGGGCGACGTAGCTGACCGGGCTGATCGCCAGGGCCGTGAGCACGAGCATGTACGCGAGCGGCGAGAGCGACGCGACGGCCAGCGCGGCCGTCCGGTTCGATCCCCACTCCGCCCGCACCTCGGCCCAGCCTGTCAGCGCCTGTGGCAACAGGATGATCGACCGGAACACGTTCGCGCCCCACTCGTAGACGATCGGCGGGATCAGCAGCACGCTCACCGCGCGCTTGTCCCACAACGTGTACGCGGCGATCGTCACCCCGGTGAGGAGGGCGTACGCGACCGCCACGCCGACCCCGCGCTGGCGCAGCTTGCGCGGATCGCCGGTGAGCGCGAAGACGCCGGCCACGATCGCGAGCGCGCCGGCGATCGCGAGCGGGGTGGGCCGCTCGCCGAACAGCAGGATCGCGCCGACGAGCGCCAGGACCGGTCCGGTGCCGCGGGCGAGCGGGTACACGACCGACAGATCCCCGGCGCGATAGCCGCGCAGCAGGAAGATGCCGTACGCGACGTTGAGCGCCGCGTTCACGAACATCCAGAGCAGTCCGATCGCGCCGATCTGCGCGCCGGTGAGGACGAGCACGGCGATCGCGATCGGCGCGTAGAGCGGGATGCTCAGCGTGAACGCGAGCCACAGGAACGGCGCGCCGCCCCGCGCGCGCTTCGCGAACAGGTTCCAGGTCGCGTGCGCGACGGCCGACGCGATGATGAGCCCGAGCGCGAACGCGGTCATCGCCGGGTCTTGAGCGCCGCGCGGAGCGCCGCCTTGAACGGCGCCGGTCTCGCCTCGGCGACCGACACGTCGTCGCAGCCCACCCACCGGGCGGCCTCGAGCAGCGCGCGAGCGACGTGCTTCGCCGCGGCGGGCTCGCCGCTCACCCGCTTCGCGACGAGGGTCGCTCCGCTCCGACCGGGATCGACGCGGCCGACGAGCTTCCCGCCCGCGAGCACGGCCATCACGAAGTACCCGTGCACGCGATCGGGGGCCGGGACGTACGCCTCGAACTTGTGCTCGTACCCGAACACGCGCGCGGTCCGCGGCCGGTCCCAGATCAGTGAATCGAACGGCGAGATGAGTGTCGTCCGATGCGCGCCCCGGATCGTGCCGTCCGAGAGCGCCTTCAGCGCCTTGCGCGAGGCCCACGCCTCGCCCTCCCAGCCCCGCACCGTGACCGGCACGAGCTTCGCGCGCTCGATCGCCGCACGCGCCTCGGGGATGCCGACGCCGAACCAGCCGAAATAGCCCCGGAGGTCGTTGAGCGTCCCGACACCGAGCCGGTCCGCCGCGAGGCCGACGAGCGCGGCGTGGCACGTCGGGTCGTCCCAGTCGATCGCGCGCAAGCGCGCGGGCACCGCACGTTCCGCAAGGTCATATACCCGCCGCCAGGCCCGCCGTTCGACGCAGACGACCTTGCCGATCGCGAGCAGCCGCTCGAGCGCGATCTTCTCCGTGGACCAGTGCCACCAGACCGTCGGGGGCCGCGGCGCCTTGCTGCGCGAGCCCCCGAGGTCGGTCGCGGTGAGCGGCCCACGGGCCTTCAGGGCGGCGAGCACCTCGCGCATCGCGCGGTCATCGGGCGGACGCCGCGGATGGATCCGCCGCGCGCTGAGCCGGCGTTGGGCCGCGAGGTGCGGCCAGAGCTCGATCGGGAGGATGCAGTACGCGTGCGCGATGCCCTCGAACGCCCGCGCCGGATGGCCCCAGTACGCGCTCTCGATCGCATCGCGCCCGACCGGACCGAGCCGGGCGTACGCGACGAGCTCGTGCGAGCGCGCGAGGACCGAGATCGTGTCGAGCTGCACCGCGCCGACGCGGCGGAGCATCGTGCGCACGTCGGGATCGCGCGGGCCGATGAAGCCCTGCGCGTGGAGCGCGAGCGTCCGGGCCTCCGCCGCGGAGAGATCGGTCACGTGGTGAACACCCGCAGCGGCCCGACGTCGGCGAACCCCATCGCCACCAGGTTGCGCGCGGATCGGCCGCCCGGCTCGGCGAGCGAGAAGCAGACCCGGGCGCCGCGGGCGACCGCGATGCGCACGCGCTCCGCGATGAGCGCGCGCTGGATGCCGTGGCCGCGATGCGCCGGCAGCACGCTGCCCGACCA
>CAZMLV010000117.1:0-5642 GCA_964567235.1 uncultured Chloroflexota bacterium
TGATCGTCGACCGCGGCCGGATCGTCCGCGAGGGCGCGACCGAGGAGCTGCGCTCGGCCGGCCGGCCGGCGTTCCGCGCCGAGCTCGTGGCCGGCGAGACCGCGGTCCGGGCTGCGCTGGCGGGCGCCGGCGTGACCATCGACGGCCTGAGCCCCGCCAACGGCCGGCTCGAGGTGCGGTGGAGCGCCGACGATCCCGCCGAGAGCAACACCCGCGCGCTCCGCGCGCTGCTCGACGCGGGCGCGCGCGTGATCAGCGTGAACGCGGAGACGCGCTCGCTCGAGGACGCGTACCTGGCGATCATCAAGGAAAGCCGGCAGCCATGAAGGCACTCCTTCTCGCGCGGCGGGAGATCGTCGAGCAGTACAGCGATCGCGCGTCGATCGTCCGCGCGCTCTTCCTGATCGCGCTGCCGATCGCACTCATCCAGCTGAACCGATCCGCCGCGGGAGCTCCGAACGAGTTCATCCTCGTGTTCGCGCTACAGGCCGCGCTGCTACCGGCCGCGACCGCGATCAACGCCGCGGCGGGCTCGTTCGCGGCGGAGAAGGAGGCCCAGACGCTCGTGCCACTGCTCGCTGCGCCGATCCGCGACATCGAGATCGTCGCGGGCAAGCTGATCGGGGTCATGGCGCCGGCTGCCGCGCTCTCGATCGTCTCCCTGCTGACGTTCTACGCGGCGGCGTCGCAGCGCTTCGGCGCCGGACGCATCGCCGAGGTGCTCGATCCGGTGACCATCGCCGAGCTCTTCGGCCTGTCGGTCCTCTTCATCCTGAGCCTCGGCTCGTGGGTCATGGTCGTATCGGCACGCGTCCCGAGCCAGCGCGCGGCGCAGCAGATCGCCGGCCTCGTGCTCGCCGGCGTGGTCGTGGGCCTGACCGCGATCAGCAGCGTGATCGGGAACATCCCCACGGGCCTCATCGCCGGTGGCGTCGTCGCGGTGCTGCTCTCCGATCTCGTCGCGCTCCAGCTCGCGCAGCGCCTGTGGAACCGCGAGGAAGCCGTGGCCCGGCTGTGAAGGGCGCGCCCGGTCCGGCCAACGAGATCCCCGAATCGGGGACCGCGTACCTCGACGGCGCGTTCGTGCCGTTCGCGGACGCGAAGGTCAGCATCGCGACGCACGCGCTCCAGTACGGGACCGGGGTCTTCGAGGGGATCCGGGCGTACTGGAACGCGCCGGCCGAGCAGCTCTACGTGTTCCGGCTGCGCGAGCACTTCGAGCGGATGACCCGATCGTGCCGGATCGTCCGCATCGGGCTGCCCGGCGACGCCGACGAGCTCTCCGCGATCGTCCTCGAGCTCCTCCGCCGGAACGCCTTCACGAGCGACGTCTACATCCGGCCCCTGGCGTACAAGGCCGCGCGCGTCGTGAAGGTCGCGTTGCACGGCCTCCGCGACGGGTTCGGGATCTACGCCTTCCCAATGGGCGGGTACCTTTCGACCGGCGGCCTCGCCGCGCACACGACCAGCTGGCGGCGCATCTCCGACGAAGCGATCCCGGCGCGCGCCAAGGTGAGCGGCGCATACATCAACACCGCGCTCGCGGTCGACGAGGCCGCCGAGCACGGCGCCGAGGAGGCGATCTTCCTGACGAGCGGCGGTCACGTCTCCGAGGGCGGCGGCTCGAACCTGTTCATGGTGCGCGACGGCGCGCTCATCACCCCGCCGGTGACCGACGACATCCTCGAAGGCATCACCCGCCAGACGATCGAGGATCTCGCGCGCGAGCTCGGCTACGCCTTCGTCCAGCGGCCCATCGACCGCACCGAGCTGTTCATCGCGGACGAGCTCTTCTTCTGCGGCACCGGCGCGCAGGTCGCGCCGTGCGTGAAGGTCGATGGGCGGCCCGTCGGCAGCGGCACGATCGGGCCGATCGCGAAAGCCATCGGTGACCGCTACTTCGCGATCGCCCGTGGCGACGACGCGTCGCATCCGGAGTGGCGCACCGCCGTCTACGCGCGGTGAAGGTCGCGTACCAGGGCGTCGCGGGCGCGTACTCCGAAGCGGCGGCGCAGGCCCTCTTTCCGCGCGACACGCCGGTCGGATCCCGCACGTTCGGCGACGTGTTCGCGGCGCTCGGATCGGGCGCGGCCGGCGCCGCGGTCGTGCCGGTCGAGAACACCCACGCCGGCTCGGTCGTCGACGTGTACGACCTGCTTCGCGGGCACGCCGGCCTGCAGGTGATCGCCGAGACGGTCGTGCGCGTTCGCCACTGCCTGCTCGCGCGGGCCGGCGCGACGCTCGATGGCATCACGAGCGCGCGCTCGCATCCCCAAGCCCTCGCCCAGGTCGACGAGTACCTGCGCGCGCGGCGGATCGAGCCCGTCGTCGCGTACGACACGGCCGGAGCCGCTGCCGAGGTCGCGGAAGGCGACGATCCGAGCGTGGCCGCCGTCGCGAGCAAGCGCGCCGCGCGCGCGTACGGGCTCGCGGTGCTTGCGGAGGGCATCGAGACGACGGCGGACAACTTCACGCGATTCTTCGCGCTGGCCCGGACCGGCGACGCGGACGCGAGCGGCCGGATCCCCGGCGCGCTGCGGGCCGGCCCGAGCAAGACGAGCCTCGCGTACGCGACGGCGAACGTCCCGGGCGCCCTGACCCGATCGCTCCAGCCGTTCGCGACCGCGGGCCTGCAGCTCACGAAGATCGAGTCGCGGCCCAGCCGCGCGGCGCCGTGGGATTACGTCTTCTACCTCGATTTCGAGGGCGATCCCGCGCGCAGCCCGGCCAGCGAGGCGATCGCGCTGATGCAGACGTGCTGCGCGTGGGTCCAGGTGCTCGGGACGTATCCCGCCGCGACGGCGGTGCTCGAGCCGGACTAGCTCGCCTGGAGCGCCTGCTCCGCTGCGATCTGGGTCCGGATGCGCAGCCGGTTCGCGCTGCCATGGTTCTTCGACAGCTTGGCGGTGAGCCGGACGATCGCCTCGGCCGGCGTTGCGGTCGCCGGCTGGCCCATTTGATTGCGCGGCCAGTTCACCCGAACGGTCATGGCGTTGGCTCGCCGCGCCGGCCCGTGGTCGCGCGGACCACCGCGACGATGAGTGCCGCGAGCAGCACGAAGAACACGATCGCGAGCAGCGTCGCGATCTCGACGACCGGCGTGCCGGACGGCTGCGCGAAGATGCCCCGGAACGGCGCGATGAGCGGATCGGTCACGCCGTAGATGAGCGAGACCAGAGCCTGATCGGCGTTCGCGGCGAGGAGCTTGAGGACGAACCGGATGAGCAGCAGGACCTCGATCACGGTGAACACGAGCGTGATGACCCGGGTCGCCGTCCACACGGACGACGGGTCCCCCGCCGGCGGTCTGACGGTCACGTTGGTCGTGCGATCGCCGGTCATCGGGCGGTCCCCGCCATGGGGAGCGCGAGGACGAACACGCTCCCCGATTCGCTCGTGGACTCGAGCCAGAGCCGGCCGTGATGCTGCTCGGCGATCCGCCGGCTGATGTGGAGACCGAGGCCGGTGCCCGGGATCTCACGCGTCCGCGAGGCCCGGTAGAACGGTGCGAAGATCCGCTCACGCTCGTCCTCGGGGACGCCGACGCCCTGGTCCGTGACGCGGACCTGGGCCTCGTTGCCGGCCACGGTGAGGGCGACACCGATCGGCGAACCCGGCGCGCTGTAGCGCGTCGCGTTGTCGAGCAGGTTCGCGACGATCTGCGCGATCCGCTCCGGGTCGCCCTGGATCCGCAACGGCGCGGGCGTGGTGAAGGTGATTCGCGGGCGCTCGCTCGCGTCGGCGAGCCCGATCGTGATCGCGGTCGCGACGCCGAGATCGAATGTCACGACCTCGAGGCTGAGCGCACCGACGCTCACCCGCGCGCGATCGAGGAGATCGGCGATGAGCCGGGTCATCCGCTTGCTCTGCTCGCGGATCCGCGTGAGCGAGTCGGCCGCGCGGACCGGATCCTTTTCCAGGAAGCGCTGGGCGAGCTGGGCATGCCCGTCGATCGAGGTGAGCGGCGTACGCAGCTCGTGGACCGCCATGCTGAAGAAATCAGCGGCACCCCAATCGGCGGAGCCTGGACCATCCAATGCCGGGAACACGCTGATCGCCTCGCTGGCGATGCCCTTGACCTCAGCCGGCCAGGCGAGATGGGGTCCCGCGACCGCGTGCTTGAGCGTCGCGAGGAACTCGACGACCAGGAACGGCTTGTCGATCACGCCGGTGTAGCCGGCGGCCTTGCTCCGCGCGGTCGTGCCGGCGCGAGCCTCGGCCATGGACGCCGGATCGGCGGTGAACATGAGCACCGGCAGCTCCGGGTGCGATCGCCGGATGGCGGCGGCGTCGGCCCACGAGCGCTCGTGCCCCCTGGACCCGGGATCGCTGTCCAGGATGATGCAGCGTGGATGCCGGCGGGCGATCGCGGCGGCGATGCCGGCGTGGTCGGAGATCGACTCGTGCTCGTACCCCGCCTCGTCGAGGAGCCTGCCGACGAGCGTGCTCAGGATCGGTTCGTCTTCGACCAGCAGGACCCACGGCTTGCCCGCGGGGACCTCGGTCGCGACGGCCTGCTGCTTCGTGTTCATGGCGCCTCCAGCCGGCCACCCCACGTGGCCGGCCCGTGATGGGATGGTGGCGGACTCCCGGTCGCGGGTCATGACCGATCGGTCATCCGAGCCGGAACGCAGCAGGCGCCGCACGAGCGGCGCCTGGCTGCTGCGGAGGAGGGAAGGGATGGTGGTCGCTAGTTCGTCGCGGTCGGCTTCGGCGAGCCCGCGTGATCGACGACCTTGACGATCCCCTCGAGCACCTTCGGCGTGAGCTGATCGGCCTGGGCCTGGGTGATCGTGCCGGCAGCGACGGCCGCCTGGATCCGATCTTTCGCTTTCGCGTCGAGGTCCGCGAGCAGGCCGTCGCGCGATTTGCCCGGGGTGGCGTTCGCGATGTCGCCGAGGCTCTTGCCGGCTCGGAGCTGCTGCTTCACCTGCTCGGCCGGAAGGCCAAGGTAGCTGACGCTCTCCTTCGCGACGTCGCCGACGAACTCGCGGAGCTTCGGATGCGCCGCACGGTCAGCGGTGAGGGCTGAGACGATCGCGTCTTCCTGGGCCTGCGTGATGACGTTCTTCGCGACGAGCGCGTCGAGCACGGCCTTGAGCTTGGCCCGGGCCTTCTCGTCGGTCGTCTGCGCTGACGGCGCGGTGTTCGGCGCGGTCGTCCAGGCGGTGTCGGCCGTTGCGGGGACGGCCGCGAGCGCGACGCCGCCGAGGAGCCCGGCACCGAGGAAGCCGGCGCTGGCGATGGCGACGGTCTTCGAGCGAAGGATCGACGCTGCGTTCATTTCATTCTCCCAACAGCTGCCCGCGCGTGCGGGCGTTCTATGAGAGGTATCGGATGGCGCTGCCGGGAGTTGCGCTCCCGGCGGCCCTCTTACACGCCGTTAACAGGTCATCGCGCGCCCGGCGCGAACACCTGCAGCGCCTTCGGCCGGATGCTGAACGTTTGAGGGAGATTCCCCACGACGACGCCATCGGCGTGGACCGCCAGCTCGCGCGTGGCGGAGAACGTGATCCGCTCCCCGCGGTACCGCCGGCCTCGGGCCGCCCGATCGCGATCCACGGCCGCGGCGATCAGCTCCCGCAGGACGCGCAGCTTGCTGTCGCCGAAGATGACCAGGTCGAGCTTGCCGTCGTCGACGA
>CAZMLV010000118.1:0-5614 GCA_964567235.1 uncultured Chloroflexota bacterium
GCGAGGAACAGCCCCTCCTTCGCGCGCGACTGGCGCGATCGCCCGCGCTGCTCGGCGACCGTCGCGAGCCGCTCCTTGAGCTCCTGGATCCGCCGGCGGATGACCTGCCGGTCGCTCTCGAGCTTCGACTCGCCGGGACCGCGGGTGTTGATCCCGCCGCCGAGCCGCGACAGCTCGTTGCCGAGGCCGGCCAGGCGCGGCATCCGGTACTCCATCTGCGCCAACTCCACCTGGAGCTGGCCCTCGCGCGAGCGTGCATGGCGCGCGAAGATGTCCAGGATCACCGCGGACCGGTCGATGACTCGGACGCCGAGCAGCTCCTCGAGATTCTTCTGCTGCTTCGGAGAGAGCTCGTCGTCGAACACGATGAGGTCGGCACCCAAGCGGCCGCGCTCGATCGCGAGCTCCTCGGCTTTGCCCTTGCCGACCCACGTGTTCGGATCGGGCGTCCGCCGGTGCTGCGTCGTCTGTCCGACGACCGTCGCGCCCGCAGCGAGCACGAGCGTGGCGAGCTCCTCGAGCGAGTCCTCTGCCTCGAGGGCGTTGCCCTGCTGCTCGAGGCCGACGAGATACGCACGCTCCGCGGGTACAGCGGTGTCGAAGGTCACGATTCTCCTGAGAAGACGTACTCGGCCGGGCCGGCGAGCTCGGAGGGGCGCCGCGGGGCCGGACGACGAGCGTACGGCCGGGCAGACGGACGCGCAGCGTATCGCCCGTCACATCGCCACGTGCGATCCTGCAAACGTCGGGTCAACGGCTCCGTGAGGCGGGCCGGTTGGTCATTCGAGCCGCCTGGGCGCTCGCAGGAGGGAACAAGTCCCCTCCTCCTACTTTGTTTGCCACTCGACGATCTCACCGCCGAACCCGTACTCCGCCCGGACCCGCAGGCTCGTAGCGTTCCTACACGGGTCGCACGACGAGTGTCCGGCCGGATAGGGCGACGCGGATCTCAGGGTGCGGCTGCGTTGTGCGGTCCGCGCAGCCGGCGGGAGATCGTCCGCAGCCAAGCCGTCAAGGCAGGTCGCCCGCGATCGCGCTCACATAGACGGTTTGGTCATTCGCGTCCCGGAACACGAAGTACGGGCGCACGATGTCGCGAGGCGACAGTACTTCGCCTTCGACGTACACGATGTCCACTGACCGCGCGACGAAGCGATCGACCTGTGCGGGCGTCGTCGGCGCGCCATCCTCCAGATCAAAGGTCAGCCAGCGCCCGTTCCGGACGAGCGTCCAGGCTTCTTGCGCGGTGCGCGTCGGATACGCGCTCTGCTCGAGCAAGGGCCGTCGGCGCACGAGGATGCTCCGCACCTGCGCATTCGTGTCCATCCCCACGGCAAGCCCCTTGTTCGCGTAGTCAAGCCGACCGTCGATGCGACGCGCAAAGCTCGCCCGCCAGCCGGTGGGCAGCCGCACGACGCGCATGTACTCGGTGTCGCCAGGCAGCAGACCGCGCGGTCGGAGCACGGAATCGACGCGCGCGAGCGCGTCGGCATCGCTGCGCACCCCGCCCGCCAGGCCCAGCGGCCGTTCTGGCGCGAAGTACTGGAGGAGCGAGAGTGAGGGGACGAACGTCCAGCCAGGCTCACCGAAGACCGCGACGCGGTCCTTGTCCGACTCGGGATAAGCGCCGGCGACGTAGACGTTCAGCGTTGGGGGCGCTGTCGGAAGCCCGGTGGCAAGTTCGTAGCTCGTGATCGTGAGGATCCGCTTCGCCTGACGCTCTGGCGGAAGCCTTCCGAACCCAGATGCGTCGCGTACCTGGGGTCGGTCGATCTCCCAGAAGACGATCGGCGAGCGGGACGGATCGGCTGCGCCTGATGGGGCGCTGCATGCCACAAGGATCACCAGGGCGACGAGCGCGCGCATCGGCCGAGACTACCGCTGGCGTCGAGGGTGCAAGACGCCTGGACCTACGCGACGCCAGGTCGCTCGTCGCTGACTCGCGGGCGTCAGCTCATGGCGTGTCGAGTCGACGGCCCGCGGTCTCACCGCTGAACAGGTACTCCGCCGGACCCTACCTAACAGCGCTCTGGCCGCGGCCGCACGGCGAGCGTCCCACCGGATACCGGCCTATGTCGCCGCCCGCCGAACAGCGTGATCCGGCGAGACCCGAGATGCGGTCTCCGCCGGATCCGCGCGAATTGCTACTTGCTCGGCTTGCCGGTCTCGGCCGCCTTGATCACGTCGTGGGGAACGGTCGCGGTGTTCATGACCGCCTCTTTCACTAGACCGCCGGCCTCTCCACCGACCTTGCCCACACCGTGGATCGCGCCGGCGCCGAGGCCCGTGGCCGCGCGCTTCGCGGACTGACCGACCTTGCCGACATCAGTGATCCCGTGTGAGGCCATATTGCCGGCAGTATCGAGTGTGGCGTCGGCCGTCTGGCCGCCTTCCTTGACGACGCTCGTGATCGGATTGTCCTTCTTCTCAGCCATTGTTCCGTTGTCCTTTCGGCGGGTGTCGTGAGGCACCTCGCTGGAGAGTCGGCGCGTAACGGATGCCATGTCGTCCTGGCTGGTTGGGCCCAGGCGCGATTCGTGCGTTCAAGCGTGCGGTAAGTGGGTTGCTTGGCCAGCAGATGTCTCTCGCTGGCCCACCAGGGCACGATCACGTTGCATCGGCGACCTCACCGCTGAAGACGTACTCCGCCGGGCCCGCCAACTCATAGCGTTCCTGCCCCGGTCGCACGACGACGGTCCCGCCCGGGAGGATGACGCGGATCTCATGGCCCTCCACGTCCTTCCGCGCCAGGGCCGCCGCGACCGCTCCGACGGCACCCGTCCCGCAGGCCAAGGTCTCCCCCACGCCGCGCTCGTGCACCCGGAGCTCGATCTCACCCCGGCCGCGCCGCATGACGGCACCGACGTTCGCCGGACCCGCGATCGCCGTCGACGCGGCGGCAAGCGCCACGAGATCCTCGCGCGCGGGATCGTCGACGAAGACCATCACGTTCGGGTTTCCGACCCGCACGGTCTGGGCCTCGCGGCCATCGACCCGCAGCGCGTCGCCGAGCTGCGGTGCCGGGAGCTCGATCGCGAAGCCTTCGGGGTCGCGCCAGGCCCGCACGACGCCGCTTGCGGTGTCGAGCTCGAGCTCGTCCCCGCCGTTGCGATCGAGAAGGTACCGCGCGACGCACCGCGATCCGTTGCCGCACGCGTCCGCGATCGAGCCGTCGGCGTTGTGGATGACGAGCGGCCAGCGGCGCCCGGCCGGCGCGCCGATGACGAGGATCCCGTCGGCACCGATGCCCGTGCGGCGATCGCAGAGCGCACGCGCCCGGGCTGCGTCGATGCGGACGTCCTCGTCCACGACGATGAAGTCGTTCCCGCAGCCGTGCATCTTGGTGAACTTCAGGCCGGCACCTCATCCAGGAGCGTGACCGGATCGCTCGCGGTCGGGTCGACCCACCGGATGTCCGGATCCCGCCGGAACCAGGTCATCTGCCGCCGCGAGTACGCACGCACGTCCTTCGCCGTCGCCACGATCGCAGCGTCCAGACCGATCTCCCCCCGGAGATGCGCGGCCCAGTGGACGTAGCCGTGCCCGCTCATGCTCGGCAACCGCTCATTCACACCGCCGTCGACGAGGCGCCGCGTCTCCTCGAGGACGCCGTCGTCGACCATCTGCCGAACGCGCGCGCCGATGCGCTGATCGAGCCACGCGCGTGGCGGGTCGAGGCCGATCCGCCGAGCCGCGACCTTCGCTTCGCGCTCCTGCGGCACACGTCCGGCCAGCATGGCGAGCTCGAGATACCGGACGACCCGCCGCGCGTTCCGCACGTCGACGCGTTCTGCCGCGGCGGGATCGATCCGCGCGAGCTCGCGATGGAGCGCCGCCGGCCCTTCGGCGTCGGCGCGGCGCTCGAGGCGCGCGCGCAGCTCCGGATCGGTCGGTGCGGCATCGAGGAGCAAGCCATCGAGCAGCGCGCGCACGTACAGGCCAGTGCCGCCCACGACGTACGCGGTCTTGCCGCGCGATGCGACGTCGGCGAGCGCCGCGCGGCCATCGCGTTGGTAGCGCGCCACGTTGTACGGCTCGGACGGGTCGACGAGATCGATGCAGTGGTGCGGGATACGCGCTCGTTCCGCGGCGGTCGGCTTCGCGGTCCCGACGTCCATCCCGCGATACACCTGCCGCGAATCCGCGGAGACGATCTCGCCGCCACTCCGCTCGGCGGCGCGAAGCGCGAGCGCGCTCTTCCCCGACGCGGTCGGTCCAACGATCGCGACGACGCTCACCGCGCCTCCTCGATCGCCGCGAGGCCTCGCCGAGCGGCATCGACCGTCGCCAGGTCGGGGTCGCGCTCGCCGTAGCGAAGATCCTCGAACGCGCGGACCAGCACCGTCGCGGCTTCGTTCCGAGGCGTCGCCGTGAGGCTGCGGTCGTGATGCTCGCGCGGCGTTTCGCCTGCGGCGCGCCACGCGATGCCGGTCGCGTCGGCGCGGGCGAGGTACCGCCAGTACAGCGCGCGCAACGCGCCCGCGGGAGTACCGTCGTCGCGCGGCGGACCCGCTCTCCGCGCGCGTCGCGGGAGCAGTCCGGCGAGGAACGCGCCGACGCTCTCGCCGGCCGACGCCTCACGGTCGAGCGTCGCGCCCTCCGGCAGGGTCTGCCTCCGTTCGCGGGCCATGCGGTCCACGAGGATGATCACGATGATCAGCGCGACCAGCCCGATCACGATCTCGACGGCGCCGACCACGAACGGGCGCGTCGCCTCGATCTGCCGCAGCGCCTCGGCTTCCTCCGCGTCGCTCAGCGGCGGCGCGAGCTGCCGGAGCGGCGGGAAGCTCCCCCCGCTGAACAGTGATCGGATGACGTTCACGAAGAACTCCGCGACGTAGCCCATCGCGAGGAGGAACCCGTACAGCAGGTTCCCGATGATCGGCGCCACGAAGTCCCCGCCCTGCCGGATCAGCTCGCCGGTGAACGGCGCGAAGATCGCGCCGATGACCGACAGGATCGCCAGGAGGATCGCGGTGCCCGACGCGGTGGTCCGGCCAGTGTCGCCGTGGGCCTCGCGGCCCGCGAGGGCCAGCTCCTCCGCGGATCGGGCAAGCGACAGTGCGACGCCGGTCGCGGCGGTCGCGACGAGACCCGCGATGACCAGGCCGGTGCGATCCACCGCCCCGGGCAGGAGCGCCACAAGGGCGGTCACGCCGATCGCGGCGAAACCGGAGTTCCGCGCGTCAGACCACCGCACCAGGGACCGCGCGACAGTCAGGTTGCGCCACACGAACGCCTCGCCGACGATGCCGAACAGGATGATCCGGGTCAGGATCATCAGGCCGTCCGGATGTGGCGGGGCGAACGAGACACCGGCCGCGGCGGCCGCGGCGATCGCGACGAGCGCGATGGCCGTGTTCTGACGGTCGGCGCGCGCATCGCGAAGGATGCTCGCCAGCACGATGCCGACGCCGGCGAGGGCGAGCGTCGCCGTCACGATCGGGACCGCCCGATCGCCGCTCGTGAACACCTGCGCCGCGGTCACGATGGCGGCGAACAGCACGGCTTCGATGAGGCTCCGCCCGACCAGCAGCGCGGCGATCGCGGTGTGCGCATTAGCCCGCCGCACGCCGCGCTCCGATCCGCAGGCTGTCGACGGAGATGTCGGCGG
>CAZMLV010000119.1:0-2486 GCA_964567235.1 uncultured Chloroflexota bacterium
AGCTTCACGCCGTAGCCGATCATCGCCTGCTGTTCGTTCTCCGGATACGCGGTGATCGGGACGTCGTACCCGTCACCGCGGCCGGCCCAGCTCGGCGCGGTCCGCGGGACCAGGCCGACGGCCCGCACATAGTCGGTCCACATGTGCAGGTGGAGCGCCACCTCGTCGCCCTTGGTCATCCGGTCCTTCGTCCAGGCGAGCATCGCCTCCTGCCGCTCCGCGGAGACCTGGCTGGTGGTCCAGACCCGCGGGTTCCAGAACACGCTCATCGGGATCTTGAGGCCGTCGGCGATCGCCGATGTGTTCGTGAGCTCCGCGTCGCCGGAGGCGTCACCCTCGAAGTCGAGTGTCCAGACGACGTACTCGGGCCGCGTGAGGAGGAACGTCGCGGTCGCGACCCGATAGAGGCTGACCGGGGCGATGTGCTCGAAGATGCCGATCGTGTGCTCACCGGCGGCGAAGCCGTCGAGCGGCACGCTCCCGGTCCAGATCGCTCCATTCCGGCGGAGCGGCGTCTCCGCCTGGCCCTCGATCGAGGCGAACGGCTGACCGCGTGACGGGTCATCCTCGAATGTCGCGTTGATCTGGACCTGTGGCTGCTCGAGCCCGTCCGGCATCGCGTACCAGCGCCGGTCGATGGCCAGCCGGCCCTGGACCGGCGCCGCGAGCCCCGGCTCGACGGTGGGCGGAGCCGTCGTTGGCGATTGGCTCGCGCTCGAGATCGGGTTGGGAACGATCGCCTGAGGCACGCAGGCGGCCAGAACGACCACGAGCGCGCACACCCATGACCGATACTTAGAGGTCATGACCCTCATTCCGCAGCGTCGCTGGATCATCCCCAGGTCGGTCGGCGCGTCGGATGGCGATGCGCCCGATGGTATCCCGGGCCTCGTCGTCCAGATCCTGCGCACCCGCGGCCTGGCCGATGTCGACATGCCCGCGTACCTCGCGCCGAAGCTCGCGAACGACGGCCCGCCGATGCTCGACCAGGGTCGTGCCGTCGAGCGGATCCGCCGTGCGCTCGCCGCCCGCGAGCGCATCGTCGTCTACGGGGACTACGACGTCGACGGCATCGCCGGCTCGGCCATCCTCGTGCGCGCGTTCCGGCACTTTGGCGTTGCGGTCGGCGCGTACATCCCGAACCGCTACGAGGAGGGCTACGGCCTCAACTCGTCCGCGCTGCGCGAGCTCGCGGCCGACGGCACGAAGGTCGTGGTCTCCGTGGACTGCGGCGTCACCGCGGTCGCCGAGGCGAAGCTCGCGAAGGAGCTCGGCATCGACCTGATCATCACCGACCACCATCACCCTCCGCCCGTCCTTCCGGAGGCGTACGCCCTGGTGAACCCGCGCCGGCCCGGTGACGTCTCCGACGACAAGGAGCTCGCCGGCGCGGGCGTCGCGCTGCGGCTCGCGCAGGCGCTGCTCGGCGATCTCGCGTACGCGGTGAAGGAGGACGAGCTCCTGCAGCTCTGCGCGCTCGCGACCGTGGCTGACGTGGTGCCGCTCCGCGGAGAGAACCGAGCCATCGTCGCCGCGGGTCTGGCCGCGCTCAATCGCGCGCCGATCACCGGCGTGCGCGCCCTCGCGGATCGCGCCGGGCTGAAGCTCGGGAGGATCGGCGCGTCGGACATCGGGTTCGGCCTCGGCCCGCGACTGAACGCGGCCGGCCGGATCACCGATGCGTCCGACGCGCTGCGGCTCCTGCTCACCGAGGAAGCCGAGGAAGCGAAGGCCCTCGCCGACAAGCTCGAGGAGCGCAACCTCGAGCGGCAACGGCTCACGAACGATGTCGTGCGCGGCGCCAGGGAGGCGGCGTCCGCCTATCCCGACGCGTGGGCGACCGTCGTCGCCGATCCGTCGTGGCAGGCCGGCATCGTCGGGCTCGCCGCGTCGCGGCTGGTGGAGGATCACAGCCGGCCGGCCTGCGTCATCGCGCTCGACGGTGACGAGGGCAAGGGCTCCTGCCGCAGCATCCCGGGCGTGCACATCGCCGAGGCGCTGGCCCGGTGCGGCGACCTGCTGCCGAAACATGGGGGTCACGCGATGGCCGCGGGTTTCTCGATCAAGGCGAAGGACGTCGACGCCTTCCGCGACCGGCTCGACGTGATCGTCCGCGAAATGCTCGGCGGTGTGCGGCCGATCCCGACCCTTCACGTCGACGCGGCGATCGATCCCGCGGCGCTGACGCCGCGGCTCGCGCTCGAGCTCGCGATGCTCGAGCCGTGCGGTGCCCTGAACCCGCGACCGCACCTCCTGCTGCGCGATGTGCGCGTGTACGGCATCCGTCAGGTCGGCGTCGACTCGGACCATCTGCGCTGCAAGATCACCGTCGGCAAGTTCACGTTCGACGCGATGGCCTTCCGCCGGGGTGACCGCGCCGACGCGATGACCGACGCCGGACGGGTCGACGCGGTCGTCACCGTCGGCTCCGGTCGCAGTGGCTTCGTGGAGCTCGAGCTGCGCGACTTCGGCCCGGTCGGCACCGC
>CAZMLV010000119.1:2586-5559 GCA_964567235.1 uncultured Chloroflexota bacterium
GGCGCGCTCCCGCCGGAGAAGCAGACGCGGATCGCGAAGCAGACGATGGAGATCTACGCGCCGCTCGCGCACCGGCTCGGGATCTGGCAGATCAAGTGGGAGCTCGAGGACCTCGCGTTCAAGTATCTCGACCCGGAGCAGTACCGGGAGCTCGCCGAGCTCCTCGCGTCACGGCGCGCGGTCCGCGAGAAGTTCATCGACCGCACGATGAAGATCCTGACGAGCGAGCTCGAGAAGGCCGGCATCAAGGCCGACATGTCCGGGCGGCCAAAGCACCTCTGGTCCATCGCCCAGAAGATGCGGCGCAAGAACGTGAGCGTCGACCAGGTGTACGACCTCCTCGCGATCCGGGTCATCGTGAACGACGTACCCGCGTGCTACGCGGTGCTCGGCGTCGTGCACACGCTCTGGCCGCCGATCCCCGGTCAGTTCGACGACTACATCGCCGTGCCCAAGAACAACATGTACCAGTCGCTGCACACGGCGGTCATGGGTCCGGATGGACAGCCGATCGAGATCCAGGTGCGCACCCACGACATGCACACGCTCTCCGAGTACGGCATCGCGGCGCACTGGCGGTACAAGGAGGGCGGGAAGGGCGACCCGAACTACGAGTCGAAGCTCGCCTGGGTGCGCCAGCTCATGGAGTGGCAGCACGACGTCGCGGACGCGACCGAGTTCGTCGAGTCGCTCAAGGTCGACGTGTTCCAGGACCAGGTCTTCGTGTTCACGCCGAAGGGCGAGGTGAAGGACCTCCCGACCGGCGCGACGCCGATCGATTTCGCGTACCGGATCCACACCGACATCGGCCACCGGACCATCGGCGCGAAGGTCAACGGCCGGATCGTCCCGCTCGACCACAAGCTGCAGTCAGGGGACATCGTCGAGATCGTCACGAGCAAAGCCGGCCGTGGCCCGTCGCGGGACTGGATCACGATGGTCCGTACTCCGGGCGCGCGCGAGAAGATCCGGCAATGGTTCAAGCGCCAGCAGCGCGAGGAGAACGTGGCCCACGGCCGCGAGCTGCTCGATCGCGAGCTGAAGCGCATCGCCCAGCGGGCGCTCTCCGACATCAGCGAGGCGGATCTCCAGAAGGCGACGGAGTTCCTCAACCTGCACGACATCGACACGATGTACGCGTCGCTCGGCTACGGCGCTCTGACGGCGGCGCAGGTCGTGACCCGGCTCGGCATCGTCGACGACAAGCAGCTCGCGATCCCGGAGGTCGCGCCGCAGCCGCCGCCGACGTCACGCGGCGGCGTCCGGGTGAAGGGCGTCGGCGACCTGCTCATCCGGTTCGGCGTGTGCTGCAGCCCGGTGCCGGGCGATCCGATCACCGGATACATCACCCGCGGCCGCGGCGTCACGGTGCACCGATCGGACTGCCCGAACGTGCGCGGCAGCGCCGAGCCTGAGCGCACGGTCGAGGTCGAGTGGGAGAACCGTGCCGCGGCGACCTACCCGGTCGCGATCCGGATCGAGGGCTGGGACCGCGATGGCTTCCTGCGCGACGTCGCAGCGGTGATCAGCGAGAACCAGGTCCAGATGGTCAGCCTGTCGGCGAACGCGAATCCGGACAAGACCGCGACCGTCAACGCGACGCTGCAGGTGACCAGCGTCGAGCAGCTGTCGCGCGTGCTCGCGAAGCTCGAGGGCGTCCGCGACGTGTTCACCGTCTCCCGCGACGGCCGGTGAGGTCCGAGCGACTCGAAGCGGCCAGCGCGGACCGCACCTTCACCGCGAAGCTCTCCCTTCCGCAGGGTGCCGGTCCGTTCCCGGCGATCGTCGGGGTGCATCCGGCCGACGACGGATCGCGCGATCACTACCTGTTCCGGCATCTCGAATCGATCCTGCCGCCGGTGGGCATCGCGGTGGCCCGGTTCGACCGCCGCGGTGACGACGTGCCGCTGCTCGACCAGGCACGCGACGTCGAGGCAGTCGTCGACACGCTCGTCGCCCGGCCAGACATCGATCGCCGTCGCATCGGACTCTGGGGCTTCAGCCAGGGTGCGTGGGTCGCACCCCTCGTCGCGAGCCGGTCGGATCGGATCGCGTTCCTTGTGCTCGTCGCGTCGACCGGCGTGAGTCCCGCCGCGCAGATGCGGTACGGCACCGCGAAGCAGGCCCGCGCGTTCGGGCACACCGAGCCGCAGGTGCAGGCCCTCCTGGGGCTGCGGGCCGCGTTCGAGGAGTACGCGCGCGGCCGCCGGCCGCGGGCCGAGGTCCAGTCGGTCGTCGATGCGGCGCGCAACGAGCCGTGGTTCCCGCGCGCGTGGGTCCGTGCCGAGCTACCCGCGAATCCGGGCTTCTGGCCGGACATGGATTTCGAGCCCGCACCGGTGTTCGCGCGCGTGAAGGTCCCGGTGCTGCTGTTCTATGGGGAGGACGACGAGTGGCAACCGATCGAGGCGAGCATCGCCGCCTGGAAGGGCGCCGGACGCACGATCAACCGGCTGCGGGGGACCGCGCATGCGCCGACCCTGCGCGGAGAGCGCGACCTTTTGAGCGTGTCGCCCGACTACACCGATAGTCTGGTCGCGTGGCTGCGCAAGGTGACCGCTCGCTGACCGAGCCGGCCTGGAAGAAGCGATTCCGCGCGCCGCGCTTCGGCTTCCCGCAGTGGGCTCGCGAGCGGCCGGAGCGGATCATCTACGGCGCGAATCACGAGGGCACCTTCGAGGTCTACGCGCTCGATCTTTTGACCGGCACCGAACGCCGGCTGACGTCCCGAAAGGAAGGGACGGGCTACCGCGTCGCGCCGCGGATCGACCCCCAGGGCAACGAGGTCTGGTGGTGGGACGACGAGGGCGGCAGCGAGCTCGGCGTCTGGCGGGCCCAGCCGTTCGAGGGCGGGGCGGCGCGGGTCGCGACCGACCTTCGGCCGGCGTACTCCGCGAACACCCCGCTAGGGCCCGGGTTCGGGGGCGTGGGCCGGTCCGGGGCCGCAGGAACGCCCATCGACCGCGGGGCCGC
>CAZMLV010000120.1:0-5554 GCA_964567235.1 uncultured Chloroflexota bacterium
GCGGGCCGTTCGTGTTGGCGGGCCGCAGGATCACGGTCGGGTGGCCGTCGCGATCACCGAACTCGCGGACGATAGCCTCGGCCGCGGCCTTGGAGGCGGCGTACACGTTCGTCGGGCGGAGTGGCGCGTCCTCGTTCACCGGGACGCGCTCGGGGACGCCGTACACGTCGGCGCTGGAGGCGTAGACGAGCCGCACGCCCGGCTCGAGCGCAGCAAGCACGTTCGCGGTCCCGACGACATTCACCTGCACCGTGCCGCTCGCGTCGCGCTGCGCGAGCGACGGGATCGCCTGGCCGGCCAGATGCACGACCGCGTCCGGCCGCGCGGCCGCGAACGCAGTGCGCAGGCCCTCCGGATCGGCGAGGTCGGCGTGGTGGATGGTCACCTTGTCAGCGATCGTTGCGAGGTGCGCGTGCGGCGGCGGCTCGAACGCGACGCCGTGGACCTCGACGCCGTCGGCGACGAGCCGCTCCGCGAGATGCGAGCCGATGAAGCCGGTGATGCCCGTGAGGAGGACGCGCGTGGTCACGCTCGGATGCTAGTCCGCGTTACGGTAGCGCGCGGTGCCCGCTCCCCTGCTCACTGTCCTTCTGTACGTGACCGTTGCCCTCTGCTGGAGCGGCAGCTGGACCGCCGGCAAGCTCGGCGTCGGCGCGGTCCCGCCGCTCGAGCTCTCCTCGATCCGATTCGCGATCGCGGGTCTGCTCATGCTCGCGCTCGCGCGCGCGACCGGTGCGTCGCTCGGTCTCGTGCGCTGGAAGCTGCTGCTCGTCGCCGCGTTCTTCGGGATCTTCGCGTACAACGCGCTCGTCTTCGTCGGTCTCACCCTCGGGCCGGCATCCGATGGCGCGGTCCTCGTGCCCACGTTGAACCCGGTGCTCACGGTCTTCATCGCGACGTTCCTCGGTGAGCGACTCACGCGCAACAAGGTCGCCGGGGTCGCCTGCGCGACCGTCGGCGCGATCGTCGTGGTCGCGAGCGCGCAGAGCGGCACGGTGCCGTCGTCGCAGCGCCTGGTCGGCGATCTGCTCATGGTCGGCGGCGCGGCCTGCTGGAGCGTGTACGCGACCATTGGCGCGATCACCACGCGGACCGGATCGCCGCTCGGCGTGACCGCGGTCGCCTGCCTCGCGGGCTCGGCGATGCTCTTCCCGCTCGGCTTCCTCGAGCACGGCTACCAGGACATCCCGACGTGGCCGATCGGCGCCTGGCTCGACATCGCGTACCTCGTGATCTTCGCGACGATCGTCGGCTTCGTCCTCTTCTACTACGCGGTGCGGCGCTTCGGCGCCGGTCTCGCTTCGATGGTCAGCTACCTCGTACCGGTGTTCGCGCTCATCCAGGCCGTCCTGCTGCTGGGCGAGCGGCCGAGCGCGCTCGAGATCGTCGGTGGCGCGATCATCCTCCTCGGCGTGCGCTTGGCGACCTGGCGACTGGTCCCGACGGTGCCGCTGGAAGACGCCGCCTCGGCCTAACTCGTACGTCGCGGTGAATAAGTCGGACGCGCGTCGGATGCACGGACCCGACCATCAGACCCATGCGTAGAGCTCCCGCGATCCTGCTCGCGATCTGGGCCACGGCAGCGTGTGTCGCGGTGGACGGCAACGCCGCCGTGCCACCGACTCCCCTCGCGGCGGAAGCGCGGCCGACCCAGGCGCCGTTGCTCACGGCGACACGGGTCGCATGGCCACCGATGGCGGCCGCCCCGGCCGACGGCACGGTCACGATGCTCCCTGGTCTCGCGCCGTACGTCACGGCTCCGGCGCTCGTGCCCGCCGGCAAGGAGCTCGCCGAGCAGTCGCAGCTGTTCACGACGCAGTTCGCGCCCCACTTCATCGACAGCCTGCAGCACATCCGGTACGGGGAATTCCACGGCAGCGAGCCGTACATGTTCGCGACCATGTTCGGTCCGAGCGCCTTCGCCGACGGCGTGCGTGACCTCCTGCAGACCGGCCACGCCGACCAGACGCGGTTCTTCGTGTTCCGGTCGGCGTCGCTCGACCGCGGGTGGCGTGGGCAGAACGGCGTGATGCTCATCGAGGGCACCATCGCGTTCGACGACGAGGTCGGGATGTCCGAGTCGCATTGGTACGAGCCACACACCTGGACGATCCGCGGCCTCGGTCAGAGCGGAAGCTTTTTCGTCGTCGACGGCGCCGAGCTCGGCTCCGGAATGCTGGGTCCGGTCGCCGGCTTCGACACCCGCACGCTCGACGGCGAGGTCGCGCGGCAAGTGATCAACCATCTCTCTGAGGAGCAGGCCTCGCCGGGCGGCGGCCGGCCCGTGTCGCCGTACAACGGCACCGCGTATTGGGACGCGCGCAAGGCCGCGCTCGACCAGCTCTTCAGCCTCGCCGAGCGGGGGGTCCTCACCGACCGGCACTTCGAGGGCATCACCGCGCAGGTCACGGAGTTCACCCCGACCTCGTATCTCGGCGACGGTCTCGTCACCGTCCACCTGATCGGCACGCTCGTCGAGGTCATGCGCGGTGAACGGCACGCCTACCCGGTGGACGAGCTCGTGCGCTTCCAGCGCACCGCGTCCGCACAGGCGATCTGGCTCGCGGTCGACGGCAACGACGGCAGCGGCTGGCTCATGCACGGCGACTACAGCGCCGCGCCGATCTCGCTGGGCCATGGCTGATAGGCCGCGAGTGCCGGCGGTCGCCGGCAAGCTGATCGGAGCGGTCTGCGCCGCGCTGATGTTGCTCGGGATCGCAGCAAGTCCGGCCGATGCCGCGACCATTGGCTGCGGGCAGGTCACAACATTTGTCGCGCCGAACTCCGCGAGCGCGCTCAACGGCGGCGACGGATGGCTCATCTTCGCCAAGCCGGACGGGACGTCTGAGAAGGTCATCCTCCGCTCGGGCACGACCACGCCGTCCGGTGGGATCAGCGGATACGTTTGCGTCGGGAGCGACGGCGTGTACTTCACCGGTCTCGTCGCCCCTGGCACGGCCGGCTACGTTCCGCAGCCTGCGGGTTCGGTGCCCGGCACCGGCGTGTACTGCGGCACTGTGGCCATGAACCCGTTCGCCTCCGGCCAGATGTCCGGCCCGCGCACGCTCCGGCTTCGCGGCGCGCTCAGCGCGTACAGCGACGGGATCTTCACCGTGCCGACATCGATCGTCCTGCCGACCATCGGCAGCTATCTCTGCGGTCGATTCTCCGTGGGCGGGCCGAGCCAGCTCGTGGGGCTGCTAGGCGCCGGCGAGCCGGGCTACGTTCCGCAGGGGCTGCCGAACACGAGCACTGATCCGGCGGCGCCGATGCGACGACCGGAAATCTCGCCGCTCATCCTCATCGCGAGCCTTGGGGTACTTGCCTTGCTCGCGAAACGAACTCGCTCCGTCTCCACATGACCCGCGGGCTGGCTCTGGTTCTGACGACCGCGTTGCTGGTCACGTGCGGTCCGGCGGCCACGGTGGCGAACCCGACATCGACCAGTCGGAACACCGGGTCGCCGAGCCAGACGCCGTCCAACCCGGTGCCGACGCCGAACCCCCTGACGCTGCACGCTGTGTCCTGGTCTCGGGCCACCACGCCACACGAACAGATCGTTTTCGAAGGCGGGAACGCGAACGAGTTCAGTGAGCTGCGCCTGGTCGGTCCCGACGGAACGCCGATCGCGTCGGGCACTCCGGTCCCGAGAGCTCCCGAAATCAGTCTGCTGTGCCCCGCCGGGAAGTCGGGCCAGCCGCCACCGATCTATGGCGAGCTCAGGGTGACGGTGAGCCTCGCGTCGCAGGAGCAGCTCGGCGACGTCATCAGCCATCCGGAGCGTTACCAGGTGGACATCTTGGTCCACGGCACCTGGCAGGCGGTGCCGTTCAAATTCGAGTGCCACGCGCAGGAGTAGCCCGCTAGCTGAAGACCGGCCTCGCGACGAGCAGCCCATCCTCGCGGGTCACCGGCAGCGCGAAATCGAACCGATCCACTTCGCCTGCGAGTAGCGCGTCGCGCATCGGGAACCAGTCCGGCCACTCGACCTGGTCGGTGAAACGCATGAGCCTCGGGATCATCGGCGGCTCTGTCCCGGTAAGCAGCGCCTCGAGATACTTCGCGCAGAGCTCGTCCTCGGGCGCCTTGATCGCGGCGTCCTCACCCATCGCCACGAGCGTCACGTCGCCGCCGATCGACCGGAGGTAGCGCGCGGTCGCGCCGGCGATCACGAAGCTTCCGAGCACCACGCGCTCCGCCTGCGCGGCCGCGACCACGCCCTGGGTGCCGGAGCTCGTGCGCTGCACGACGCGCCGGCCGCCCAGGTCGAGGCCGTCGATCTTCGAGGGCGAGTTCCCGGCGTCAAACCCGGGGATCGGCTTGCCGCCGATCTCGCCGGTCAGGAACAGCGTCGGGTCCTTCGCCTTCATCTTCAGCGCCGCGCCGTGACTCGCGGTGAGGACGACCTCTTTCGCGCCGGCGGCGATGCAGAACGCCGCGGTGGTGAACGCGCGATAGACGTCGATGATCACCGCGGTCCCGGTCGCATCGCGAGCTCCCTCGTAGAGGCTCGTCCGGGTGACCTGCATCAGAGCACCGTCGGCGTGAACGGCGTGCGTCCCGTGCGGAAGCGCTCGATCGAGAGATCGGTGATGTCGAGCATGGTGGCCCTGCCGTCGAGCATCTCCTCGACGATGAGCTGGGCGGTCGCGGGCGCGTGCATGAACCCGTGGCCGGAGAACCCTGCCGCGACGTACAACCCGGGCGTGCCGGGGACCGCGCCGACGATCGGGTGATCGTCCGGCGTCATCTCGTAGTTGCACGACCACTTGTCGGTGATCCGCAGATCCGCGAACGCCTCCATCCGCCACGCGCCACGGGCCTTCACCCACGGCTCGAGCTGCGGCGGCACCTCGAGCAACTCGCCAGGCGCATCGAATGACGCGGGCGCAGCCGCCGGACCCTTCTCGACGGCGCCGTCGGCGGTGAGGTTGGGCATCGCGAAGCGCTGCGCGCCGCCTTTCGGCCGGAAGTGGAAGCCCGATTCCCACTCGATCACCATCGGGATCGCCGCGAGCTTCGGGAAGGGGCCGGCCGCCTCCATGATCGAGCGCCGGTACGGCCAGATCGGCACGCGCACCGCCGCGGTGGCGGCGAGCGGCGCGGTCCACACACCGGTCGCGAGCAGCACCCGGTCGGCGCGGAGGTCGCCGTCGTTGGTGTGCGCGCCGACGACCGTCCCGTTCTCGACGATGAGCGACAGCGCGCGCACGTGCTCGATGAATCGGACGCCCTCGAGCGTCGCCGCGGCCGCGAAGCCGGCGAGCGCGTCGAGCGGCGCGCCGTAGCCGTCGCGCGCGCCGAACCGGCCGCCCTTCAGGTCGTCGGTGCGGATCCCCGGCACCAGCTGCGCGATCCGCTGTGGCCCGACGAGCTCGACCTCGACGCCGAGCCGCGCGTAGAGCGGCATCGGCGCACGCAGCGCGGCCATCCCCTCGTCGCTCTCGGCGATGAAGAGATAGCCGTTCTCCTCGAAGTCGTGACCGCTGCTGGTGAAGGCGTCGAACTCCCGCCAGAACTCCGTCGCGATCTGCGACAGGCGCACGTCGAGCTC
>CAZMLV010000121.1:0-3606 GCA_964567235.1 uncultured Chloroflexota bacterium
TCGCGCCGAACCTCTGGGCGCACGAATCGGACGTGATGCACGAGGTCGCGAAGTCGTGGGGCGCGATCCAGGAATACATCAAGACGATCTTCCAGTGGCGCGGGATCGACGAGATCCTGTCGGAGGAGATGAGCGTCCTCCCCGGCATGGATGAGCTCGCCGCGCTGCTGCGGATCATCGAGCATCACGACAGCGGGAAGTACGACGTCATCGTCGTCGACGC
The DNA here is from genome assembly GCA_964567235.1 of uncultured Chloroflexota bacterium. GTDB lineage: Bacteria > Chloroflexota > Limnocylindria > P2-11E > P2-11E > UBA4735. The sequence continues at coordinate 224 of CAZMLV010000121.1, forward strand.
CGCGCCGACCGGGGAGACCCTGCGGCTCCTATCGCTGCCGGAAGCCTCGAAGTGGTGGCTCGAGCGGATCGTCCCGCTCCAGCAGAAGCTCACGAAGGTCGCCGGGCCGATCGTGCGGCGCGTGATCGGGATGCCGATGCCGAGCGACGCGGTCTTCGCCGCCGGTGACCGGCTCTTCCGGCAGCTCGAGCATCTGCACGAGCTGCTCGTCGATCCGGAGCAGACGTCGGTCCGGATCGTCCTCAACCTCGAGAAGATGGTGATCAAGGAAGCGCAGCGGTCGTTCACCTACTTCCACCTGTACGGCTACGCGACCGACCTCGCGGTGGTCAACCGGCTGCTGCCGATCGATCCGGGCACGTACTTCGCCGCCTGGCAGGAGGCGCAGCAGCGTTACCTCCCGATGGTCGAGGAGTCGTTCGCGCCGGTCCCGGTGCGGACCGTCCCGTTCTTCGATCGCGAGGTCGTCGGCCTGGAGATGCTCGATCGCCTGGCATCCGCGCTCTTCGCGGACGAGGACCCGGCCCAGGCGTTCTATCGCGGCCATCCGTACCGGGTCGACCGCAGCGGCAGCGGGTACACGCTCGCGATCGAGCTGCCGTTCGTCGAGAAGTCGGACGTCTCGCTCACCCGGAACGCTGACGAGCTGACCGTGCATGTCGGCGCGTTTCGGCGCAATCTGATCCTGCCGCGGATACTGGTCACCGCACCGACGCAGGGGGCGACGTTCGAGGATCGAACGCTGAAGATCCAGTTCGGGATGCCGCGAGCCGAAGTTGGAGGTACGACGTGACGGACCAGACGGTGCTCGAAGCGCGGATCAAGGAGCTCGAGGCACGGCTCGCCCGATTGGAACGCCCGGCGGATCGGATCGGCGATCAGATCGAGAGCGTCATCCGGACGGTCGTCCCCGATGAGACCCGGGGCCACATGCGCGCGGCGTGGCGGGAGCAGCTCATGGCGTTGCGCTCGTTCCTGGACCACTGGATCGAGAGCGATCGCCTTGACGGCGCGTCGCCGGGGCGCGAGCGCATCGAGGTCCGCTAGCCCTCAGGCCTTGCCCTTCACGGCGCCCTGCTTCCGGCGTTCCTCGAACTCCGCGCGCGCCCGGTCGATGAGCGTCGGATCGGTCAGCGCGTCGATCGCGACCAGCGCGAGCGCCTTCGCCGCGAACAGCGCGTTCTCGTGCGCCTCCGGCGTCGCGGCCGCGTCGCGGAACGCCGTCGAGTGACCGGGCGTGCCCTCCGACGCGATCCCGATGTACGGGTGGATCGAGGGGAGGATCTGGCTGACGTTGCCCATGTCCGTCGAGCCCATACGCTCGTCGTCGAGCGTCGTCTGCACCGGCTGGCCGAGCGCGCGCATGTGCGCGGCCCAGCGTTCGGCGAGCGGCTGCGACGGGACCATGTTCTCGTAGCCCGAGTTCTCGTGGACGGTGACCTTGAGCTTCGTGCCAGTGGCCGTCGCGGCGCCCTCCGCGCAGGCGATGAACCGCTTGAGGACCTCCTGCTGATAGCGCCGGTCGAGCGCGCGGACGCTGAACTTGGCCACGGCGTACTCAGGGATGATGTTCGCCGCGCTGCCGCCGCTCGTGATGATGCCGTGGACCCGCGCCTCCGGGCGGAGCTGCTGGCGCATCGCATTCACGTTGTTGAAGGTCTGGATCACGCCGTCGAGCGCGTTGATGCCTTTGTCCGGCTGGGCCGCGGCGTGAGCAGCCTTGCCGTAGAACTCGAGGTCGACGCGGTTCGACGCGAGGGACGTGCGGCCCGCGAGCGTGCGCGACGAGGGGTGGCACATCATCGCCACGTCGACGTCGGCGAAGGCACCCGCGCGCACGAGCGCGACCTTGCCGCCGCCGCCCTCTTCGGCCGGCGTGCCGATCGCGGCGAGCCGCCCGGGCAGGTCGTCGAGCACCGCGCGGACCCCGATGGCCGCGGCGGTACCCATCATCGCGATGAGGTTGTGGCCGCAGGCATGCCCGATGTCCGGCAGCGCGTCGTACTCGGTGAGGATCGCGACGGTCGGCCCTTTCGAACGACCCGCCGCGTCACCGCGATACGCGGTCTCGACGTCCTTGTACCGGCGCTGCACAGCGAAGCCGTTCGCCTCGATGAACTCCGTGAGCTTCGCTGCGGACTTGCGCTCCTGATAGCCGATCTCAGGCTCGCCGTGCAGCGACAGCGATAGCTTGATGAGCGCGGCGCGACGGTCATCGATCGCGCTGACGGCGCGCTCGCCGAGCGCCTTCGCGTCCGTCACGCCGTAGCCGTCGCGCGATGGCCGTCCATGAGGGCCAGGATCACGATGTCGAGGGCCCGGTCGGCCTCGGCGAACAGCGCCGCGGCCGGCTTCGGCTCGAGCGAGCGCCGGCGCGCGACGCTCGCGATCTCCGCGAGGAAGCGGGCGCGGAAGAACAGGAATGCTTGGGTGGCCTCGCCGAGCGAGAGGCCCTGCCGCTTCGCCTCGACACCGTATTCGCGCCCGAGCGCCGCGGCCTGGTCGAGCTGCGTCTGATGGCCGGGCCGCCGGCCGGCGTCGAGATGGCCGATGAGCAAGTCGCTCATGCGCATCCCGCGCTCGCGGAACCAGCGCAGCGACGTCTCGTCGAAGTGCCTCGTCCAATCCTGGGTCGCGAGATCGCTGCGCACGCGCTTGCGGAATTCGGCGGCGACGCGGTCCGGGGCTTCGCCGATCGTCGACAGGGATCGACGCGGACGAGGCAGCATCCCCTCGATCGACACGCGGAGGAACCGGCGATGACCGCCCGGGGTCTTGAGGACCTCGACCTTGCCGTTATCGGCCCAGCGCCGCAGCGTGTCGGGATCGACGCCGAGCATGCGGCTCGCTTCGCCGAGGGTGAGCCAGGCTGTGCCGGTCACGGGACCTCCGCGTCGAAGGATCGATGGATACGAGCAAGCCTAGCCCGCTCAGTCGGCGGGCGTCGGCTCCGACTCGGCGGCCGACTCGATCGCCTCGGCCTCCTCGGTCGCGTCGCGGATGTCGTACTTGCGGAGCGGTCCGAGGGCGCTGACGACGACGGAGAGCACTCCGAGCACGCCGGCCGCCGCGAACGCCGCGGACGTGGAGTACGCGGCGGCGATCGTCGAAAGCAGCGCCGGAGACGCGGTGTTGCTGATCAGGATGAGTGTGCGGAACGCGCCGTTCACCCGGCCGCGCAGCTGCGCCGGGACCTCGCGCTGGCGGGGGATGAAGGCGTAGACGATGTGGGCGCTCCAGGCGAGCTGGCGGCCGGTCACCGCCAAGACGACCGTCTGCCACGAGCGCGCGAATGCCGCGGCGCCGCTCGAGAGCGCGGCCAGCGACACGACGATGAGCATCGTGAGCCCGAGCGGCCGTCCGCGCGCGAGGCGCGGCGCGAA
>CAZMLV010000121.1:3706-5538 GCA_964567235.1 uncultured Chloroflexota bacterium
GCCGCCGAACGCGAGCGCACCGACGGCGACGCCGCCGAGGCTCGGGCCGACGATCCGGGCGACGCGATCGGCCGTGAGGTATGTGGCGTTCGCGCTGGTCAGCTCCTGCGGCTCGACGAGCGCCGGCACGACGCTGAAGTCGGCGGTGATCCCCCACACGACCTCGAGCGTGCCGAGGAGGAACGAGACGGCGTAGAGGAGCCCTAGCGAGAACCACCCGAGCTCCACCGAGATCGGGATGAACGCGGTGCAGATGAAGCTGAGGACGGTCGTGATCGCCAGGAGCCGGCGCTTCTCGGAGCGGTCGATGAGCGCGCCCGCGAACGCGCCGAACAGCACGTACGGCACGCTCTCGATGACCCGGAGGATCGCGGCCGCGCCGATGTCGTGGGTGAGGTCCAGGACGAGGAGCGGGAGCGCGAGCCGCATGATCTCGTCGCCGATCGATCCCGATGTGACGGTCGCGGTGAAGGCGGCGAACCACTTGTGGCGCAGCGGGCCCGATCGCACGGTGCGACGATAGAGAGGAATGACCCGCGTCGTGTTCCTCTGCGGTCACAACGCAGCGCGGTCGCAGATGGCCGAGGGCTTCCTGCGTTCGATCGGCGGCGGCCGCTTCGTCGCCGAGAGCGCCGGCACCGTGGCGAGCGAGCTCCATCCGCTGGCGGTCCGCGTCATGCGCGAGGCCGGCGTCGACATCTCGACCCATCGGAGCAAGTCGATCGACGAGCTGACCGGTCCGTTCGACGTGTGCGTCACGGTCTGCGACGCGAACTGTCCGATCCCGCCGCCCGCGGGACTGCAGCTGCGCTGGAAGTTCGCCGATCCGGCGCTCGCGCGAGGCAGCGAGGACGACCGGCTCGCGGCGTTCCGCACGGTGCGGGACGGCATCGAGCGGCGCGTTCGCGCGCTGGTCGCGCGCCTCGATGCGAAAGCGCCGTCGCACATGCCCCTGCGCTGACGTAACGGTGACGGCGAGCCGCTCGCCCGCCGGCGCTGGCACGGCCTCTGCCGCGTAGGTCGCCATTCGGCACCGCCGAAAACCATGAAGGAGGCCTCGCAATGCAGGACAAGCAGGGTCAAGGCGGCCAGGGCGGATCGCAGCAGGGTGGCCAGGGCGGCCAGAGTGGCTCGGGCCAGGACCAGATCGGCAAGCAGGGTGGCCAGGGCGGACAGGGTGGCCAGAGCGGTTCGCAGCCGGGCCAGGGTGGCCAGGGCAAGCCGGGCCAGGGCTCGACCCCGGACCGTTAGTTGAACCCCCAGGGTCCACTTCCGCCGCGGCCGGGCGAACACCCGCCGCCGCAGGTGGAGCAGGGCAAGCAAGGTGGTCAGCCGATCGATCAGCCACTTGCGCCGCGGCCATCACCGCAGCCGGAGACGCCGAAGACGATCTGACCGCGACTGCGCCGTGCACCGACGAAGCGCCGGCGAATGCCGGCGCTTCCTCATGTCCTACTGGTTCAGGCCGCTCGCATCCACCAGACCCTGCAGCATCGCGAGGATCGCGATGCCCGCGATGATCGACGTCGCGATGAATGCCGCGATCCCGGCGAGGGTGAGCGCGATGGTCTGCCGGGTGGCGACGCGCGGGTCGAGCCGCTTCTCGAGGACGTTGTAGGCGATCGAGGCGACCTGGATCGCCGAGCGCGCGATGATGAACGCGCCGGCCGCGATCCCCGCGGCGATGACGAACCAGATGAGGATCGCGATCTCCACTGCGGCCTCAGTCCTTCAGGATCGGATCGTAGTAGCCTCTCGCTCGATGGCCGCTCATGGAACGCCGCCCCAGAAGCCCGATCCGCAGTATCGGAAGCAGGACCACATCATCTTCG
>CAZMLV010000122.1:0-5477 GCA_964567235.1 uncultured Chloroflexota bacterium
GGTCATGGCTTTTGGGTTCGTTCGCGTCGCTCCTCCGCCAGGGGGAGTTCGTTCTCACCGCTGAGCTCAATCCGCCCAAGAGCGCGGCCGCGTCCGTCGTACGGCGACGGGCCGAAGTGCTCAAGGGCATCGTCGATGCGGCGAACGTCACCGACAGCAGCCGCGCGAACGTCGCGATGGCCGCCATCCCGGCTGCGGTCCTCGTCCGCGACGCGGGCGTCGAGCCGATCGTCCAGGTCACGGGGCGCGATCGGAATCGCATCGCGATCCAGGCGGACCTGCTCGGCGCCGCCGCGCTCGGGCTGCCGAATTTCCTGTTCATGACCGGTGACGATCCCAAGGAGGGCGACCATCCGGACGCCGTACACGTGCAGGATCTCAACGGCGTCGAGCTCGTCCGCGCGGCCGCGTCGATGCGGGATGGCAAGCTGCTCAACGGCCAGGACCTCAAGCAGCCGCCGCGCTACTTCATCGGCGCGACCGCATCGCCTGCGGCGCCGAAGGACATCGAGCGGACGCTCGAGAAGATCGCGGCGGGCGCGCAGTTCATCCAGACCCAGCCGATCTTCGACGTGACGCCGTTCAGCCAGTGGCTCACCGAGCTCCGGCGGCGCGACAAGGACGTCGCGATCCTGGCCGGCGTGCTCGTCCTTCGCTCGGCGGACCAGGCCGCGCGGCTCTCGAAGATCCCGGGATTCGACCTTCCCGATCAGATCCGCACGCGCATGCGGGACGGCTCGGGCGAGACTGAGGGGATCGCGATCGCGGTCGAGACGGTCCGCGCGCTGCGCGCGCTGCCCGGCGTGAACGGGGTCCACATCTATTCGATCGAATGGCCCGAGGCCGTTGCGCTCGTCGCGCGAGCCGCCGGCCTGCTCCCGCGACCGACGGTGAAAGAGGTAGCGACGGCATGAAGACGACCGTGATCGGCGCATTCCCCAAGATCAGCGATCAGCCGGGTGGGCAGGAGCTCCGTCTGGCGCTCCACAAGCAGGACCGCGGCGAGCTGAAGGAGGGCGAGCTCGACGCGGTCTACGACGCTGTGACGAGGCGCGCGATCGGCGAGCTCGAGGCAGCGGGCATCGACGTCATCAACGATGGACAGATCCGCTGGGACGATCTGCTCGCGCCATTCGCGAGCGCGTGGAGCGGCGTGCATCGCGGCCCGCTCGAGCGGTTCTACGACAACAACACCTACTTCCGGCAGCCGACGATCGATGGGCCGATCGCGAGTGACGGCACGACGCTCGTCAAAGCACTCCAGCTCGCGAAGACGATCGCGGCGCGCGAGCTGAAGGCCGCCGTCGCCGGGCCGATCACGTTCGCGACGCTCGCGATCGACAAGCACTACCGCTCGCTCGAGGACCGCGTGCTCGCGGTCGCCGATGCGATCGCGGCGGATGTGCAGGGTCTCGGCGCCGCGGGCGCGACGCTTGTCGATGTCGAGGACCCGGGACTCGTGTACGAGCCGCAGCACATCGAGCTCGCCCGGGAGGCGTACCGCCGCATCGCCGCGACGGGGGTGCCGATCTCGATCCAGCCGTATTTCTTCCCGATCGATCGGATCCTCGAGACCCTTGCATCGTTCCCGGTGGCGCAGGTGGGCGTCGACGTGCGGTCGCGCGAGACGACCGCGCTCCGGCGGCTCGATGTCTTCAAGGGGAAGACCGTCGTGCTGGGCGTCGTCGACGCCCGGAACACGCGCCTCGAGAGCGCGAGCGAGCTCGGGAAGCTCATCGACGAGGCGCTGAAGCTCGTGCCGATCGACTCGTTGTGGGTCGCGCCGACCACGGGTCTCGAATACCTGCCACACGACGTCGCGACGAAAAAGCTGGCGGCGCTCGCGGAGGCGGCGCGCGGAGGGGTGCCCGCATGACCGGAGACAACATCCTGCTCACGACCGCGGTCGGCTCCTTCGGGAAGCCCGACTACCTGCAGAAGGCCCGGAACGGACATGCGCGCGGGAAAGTGAGTGACGCGCAGCTCATCGAGCTCGAGCGCAAGGCCACCGCGGAGTGGATCCGGATCCAGGAGGACATCGGGCTCGACATCCTGGTCGACGGCGAGATGTATCGCGGCGACATGGTCGCGTACTTCGCCGACCTCATCGATGGATACACCGAGGGCGGTCTCGTGCGGTCGTACGGCAACCGCTACTACCACAAGCCCGTCCTCTCGGGGAAGCTGGCGCGACCGAAGCCGATGACGGTCGAATGGTTCCAGTACGCGCAGTCGCTCACCCAGAAGCCGGTGAAGGGCATGCTCACCGGCCCGTACACGATGCTCGACTGGTCGTACAACGAGGCGTACCCGACACGCCGCGACGCGGCGCTCGCGCTGGCCGAGGTCGTGCGGCAGGAGGCCGAGGATCTCGACGCCGCCGGCGCGCAGTACATCCAGATCGACGAGCCCGCCATCCACGCGCGGCCTGAGGAGCTCGAGATCGCGATCGAGGCGATGGGCATCGTCACCCAGAACCTCAAGGCGAAGACCATCTCGCACATCTGCTACGGCGACTTCGCCGCGATCTATCCGGGCATCCTCGATCTGCCGGTCGACCAGCTCGACCTCGCGATGGCAAACTACGACTACCGCTGGCTCGCGCTCATGGATCGCCAGCCGTTCACCAAGGAGATGGCGATCGGGATCGTCGACGTCCACACCCACGAGCTCGAGTCCGTGGAGCAGGCCGCCGAGGGGATCCGCAAGGGCCTCAAATACGTGAGCGCCGACAAGCTCCTGCCGCACCCGGACTGCGGGCTCAAGACGCGGCCAGTCGAGGAGTCGATCGCGAAGTGCAAGGTCGTGGTCGAGGCGGCGCGGGTCGTGCGCAAAGAGCTCGCGAAGAAGGCCCTCCCGGCCTAGGCGACCATGGCTCGCGCCACCGCGCCGGGATCATCGAGCGCCGGCTGATGCCCGGCATCGGCGATCCGGATGAGTCGCGCGCCGGCGAGTCCCGCGGCGATGCGTTCGCCAGACTCGGGGCCATCGGCGCGATCCTTGTCGCCCCAGATGAACGTGACTGGCACACGCAAGCCGGCCCACCGTGACGCGAGGAGCACGTCGTCGCGCACGGTGCCGCGCAGAGCGATCGCGCGCTTCACAAAGCCGACAAGTGATGGGACGTTGCGAGCCGACGTCGCGCCGAACGATCCGACGAGCAGCTCATCGAGCCGTTCCGGGTGCGCCACGAGCAAGCGGCCGAGCCGCGAGCGAACGCCGGCCGCATTGCGGTTGCGCATGATCTTCGACGCGAGCGGTCGGGTCCACGGCCACCGCAGGAGCTTCAGCGGGAGTGGCGCCCGGGACGTCGTGCCCGCGGGCGCGCCGACGAGCAGGAGCTGGGAGACCCGCTCGGGGTGCGCGAGCGCGAAGCCAACGGAAAAGAGCCCACCCATCGAATGCCCGGCGACGATCGCGCGGTCGATCCCGAAGGCGGTCAGCACCTCGTCAATGAACCGCGAGCCGAGATCGTAGAGATCGTCGGTGAAGGAATAGGGATCGGCCAAGCCGTGGCCGGGCGCGTCGACGGCGATGACCCGGCGTGACCCGGCCAGCAGCGGCATCAGCGGCAACCAGTGGCCGGCCTCGCCGGCGCCGCCGTGGATGAGCAGGATCGGCTCGCCCGATCCGAGCTCGATCGCCTCCGTCGACCCGCGCGACCATCGGACCGATCGCACGGTCGCGCCCGGCGCGAGTCCCTGGATCGCCGCCCGGCGGGCCTTCCGTGCCGCCGCGGTCGTCTCCTCGTCCTGCTTGCTCATCTGCCCTACCTCCCGCAACTTGACAGGGTGTAAACTGAGGCAGACTTTACAGGATGTCAAGCCCCAAGACCGACACCCGGCTGGCGGTCCTCAAGGCGGCGCGAGCGCTCCTTGAGGAGCGGGGCTATTTCGGCGTCGGGCTCGAGGACATCGCGGCCGCGGCGGGGGTCTCGCGGCAGGCGATCTACCTGCACTTCCGATCCAAGTCGAACCTGCTCCTCGAGCTCGCCCGTCAGATCGATGAGAGCCAGGGTCTGCCCGCGCTGGTCGGGGAATTTCGGAGTGCCCCGACCTCGCTCGAGGCGATGGATCGATTCATCCACGTGCTCGCGACGTACGGGCCGAAAGTGCTGCGCATCGCGCTCGTGATGGATGGCGCGCGCCAGTCCGATCCCGATGCGTTGGCTGGGTGGCGCGACCGGATGATGAGCCGGCTCGGCGGGATGCGCTGGGTCATCGAGTGGATCGCCCGAGACGGCCTGCTTGCGCCCGGCTGGACGGTCGAGGAGGCCGCGGAGTGGTGGTGGGCACTTGGCTCGCCGCCGGTCCAAGAGCTCCTGACCCGGGTGCGCGGTTGGTCCGATGAGCAGTACGAGGCCGCGATGCGGGCCTCGGTACGCGCGACGCTGACGACCGTCCCGACTACGCGAACGCCTTCGGCTGGAGGCGGCGGAGCACCCCGCGGTCGCCCTCGAACAACACCCGGGCGGACGCGAGGGGGGTCCGTCCGGCGAGGACCGGAAGGACGAGCCGCACCGGGCCGCCGATGATCGCATCGGGCTCGTCCGGCCGGCCGGGATGGATCTTCACCACGCCCTTGGCGACCTCGACCGTGAGCGGCTCGTCACCGGTGCGGACCTCGAGGGTCTGCGGCCGGCGCGCCGGGGCGTGGTCCGCGAGGAACTCCTGGAGCGGCAGCGCGAGCCAGTGACTCTGGAACCGCTCGTGGGGCACGGCCTCGGCGAGCAGTGGCGCGCCCCAGCGGCCGATCGCGCGCATCACCGGCTCGAGCTGCCGGCCGCGCGGGGTCAGGGATACGACGCCGTGCGTGCGCGTGACGACGTCATTCGTTTCGAGCTCGCGCAGCCGGTCGGCGAGCAGGTTGGTGGCGATGCCCGGGAGGCCGCGCTGCAGCTCGGCGTAGCGCGACGGCCCCTGGAGCAGAAGCTCGCGCACGATGAGGAGCGTCCAGCGATCCCCGATCACGTCGAGCCCGCGCGCCATCGCGCAGTACTGGCCGTAGGTGCGCATGCCGCCACGCTAGCAGGCTCGCTTGACAAACTCAAGTGGCATGCTTGATATTCTCAAGCGACCGCAAAGGCGGATCCGCGAATAGGGAGACGACATGGGTGATCCGGTCAACACGTTCGAGATCGCAGGCCACGACCTCAAGAAGCTCGGCGCGTTCTACCAGAGCGCATTCGACTGGCAGCTCGGTACGCCGCAGCCGGCCTACACGATGATCTTCCCGAAGGAGGGCCTGCCGGTCGCGGGCGTGCTGTTCCCCGCGCGGCCGGGCGCGCCGGGCCATGCGATGTTCTACGTCCAGGTGGCCGACATCGAGGAGAAGCTGAGGAAGATCGAGCAGCTCGGCGGCCGGACGGTGCTCACGCGCACAACTGTGCCGGACGGTCCGACCATCGGGCAGTTCGCGGATCCAGAGGGCAACGTCGTCGGTCTCTGGATCCCGCGACCGCGTTAGGCTGCGGCGCG
>CAZMLV010000123.1:0-1208 GCA_964567235.1 uncultured Chloroflexota bacterium
GCAGCGCGCATCACGGCATCGAAGACCCGCGGCCTGGACCAGACCGCGAACGCGACGCGCTTCGCCCACGGCAGCCCGTTCGCCTCGACGACGCGCGCACGCACCCGCAGGATCTGCTGGGGCAGCGGGATGTCGACCGGGCAGATCGTCGCGCACGCGTTGCAGCTGACGCAGAGGCTCTGCGGGCCGGCGGCGTTCGCGAGGCCGTGATGCGCGGCGGTGTTCACGAGCCCGACCGGCCCCGAGTAGATGTACCCGAAGACGTGGCCGCCGACCACCTGGTATGAGGGACAGACGTCGGCGCAGGCGGCGCAGCGGATGCAGCGCAGGACGTCGCGCAGGCCGGGATCCTCGTGCAGCTCGGTGCGGCCGTTGTCGACGAGCACGAGGTGGATCTCCCGGTCGCCGTCGACGCCGGTGATGAAGCTCGTGTAGGTCGTGATCTCCTGCGCGGTCGCGCTCCGCGCCAGGAGCCGCAGCTGCGCGGCCGCGTCCGCGACCGTCGGCACGAGCTTCTCCCAGCCGGCGATCACGATGAGGGTCTTCGGGAGCGTGCTCACAAGGTCGCCATTGCCCTCGTTCGTCACCAGCATCACGGTCCCCGTGTCGGCGATGAGCGCGTTCGCGCCGATCATCCCCGCGCCGGCGTTCAGGAACACCTTTCGGAGCTCCGCGCGCGCGAGGCGGACCATCTCGCCGATGTCGTCTGGGTCGACCGGCCGATGCGTCTCCGCCTCGAACAGCGTCGCGACCTGCTGACGGCTCTTGTGGATGGCCGGCATGACCATGTGGCTCGGCGTCTCGCGGGCGAGCTGGATGATCCACTCCCCGAGATCGGTCTCGACGACGCGGATCCCGGCCGCCTCGAGGTGATGGTTGAGGAACACCTCCTCGGCGACCATCGACTTTCCCTTCGCGAAGAGCGTGACGTTCCGCTCCTGCAGCAGCCGGAGCACGATCGCGCGCGCGTCGTCGGCCGTCGCCGCGTCGTGTACGACCCCGCCGCGTGCGGCGAACGCACTGACGAAACGTGCCCGCGCCGCGCCGGGATCGGCCAGCACGCCGTCCTTCGCGGCGACCAGCCGCGCCTTGGATCGTGCGAACGACGTCCCGGTCTCCCCTTCGAGCCTCGCGAACGCGGCATCCCGGGTCAGCCGCCAGGCCCGCTGGAACGAGAGCAGATTGCCGCGCAGGCGCGGGTCCGCGAG
>CAZMLV010000123.1:1308-5423 GCA_964567235.1 uncultured Chloroflexota bacterium
GAACTGGTCGCCGAGCTCGCTCATCAGCCCGCGCGCTCGAACCGGTCCGTCTTCTCGTTCCACCGGAACAGCAGCCTCGCGTCCGGCTTGCCGTCCTTGACGCCGCGGATCTCGTGCACCGTGCTGACGACGCGACGCGTCGGGTGCTCCCACTCGCCGAGCGACCGCAGATACACGACCAGCGAGATACGCGCGGCGTGCGCATCGGGAACGCCGCAGCCGCCGCAGATGATGCCGAAGGCTTCGTCCGGATCGGGCGCGTGCAGGGCCGTCGCGAGCGCGGTGCCCTGGGTGATGCCGTTGAACGCGCGGCGCACCGGATCGCCCCACACGTAGCCCGTCGACCACGCGCCGCGGCTGATCTCCGGCACGATGAGGTAGCCACCCTTGGCCTTCTGCACGAGCGGGTCGACCTCATCGCCGTCGTAGCCCAGCGCCAGCACCGGCTTCGACTGCTCGGCGAGCATCGCGCGCATCGTCGTGGTCTTGCCGGCGAGGCGCGGGACCGCCATGACGATGAAGCTCTTGTGATCGCGCGCGGTGTCCCGCAGGACGTCCGCGATCTCCTGGGACATCGTGCCGTTCGCGACCTGATCCGCGAGCCGGATCTCCTTTTCCGCCACGGTGCGCAGCGTAGCGATGCCCGGATATGGGCTGCGCCCGCCTGAAGGCGGGCGCAGTCGGTCAAGGAGGGAGTGGTGGGGTGGTCTGCTTAGCGGTGCGGGCCTCGTCCGGCCGGCTCGGTCGAGTCGGCAAGCTTGGTCATCCGATCGGCGAGTCCGCTCTCGAGCTGAGTGGCCTGAGCGGCGGTGATCGTGCCCGCGGTCTTCGCGGCTTCGATCTTCGCGGTCGCGTCGGCGACGAGCGCCTGCACGAGCTGATCGCGGGTCTTGCCGGCGGCGGTCGCGATCTGGGTCAGGGTCTGGCCCGCCTCCATCTTGGTCCGCAGGTCTGCGGCCGTGGTGCCGAGGAACGTCGCCGCGGCCGCGAGCGGGTCACCCTGCACGCCGAAGCCGAACCCGCCGCGCGGACCGCCCGGTCCGCCCAGACCCGGGCCACCGGGGAAGGCCGTGCCCTTCGCGTCGACGAATGTCGAGATCGACTGCTGCTCGGCGGCTGTCAGTGCCGCGATGAGCCCATCCCGGGTCTTGCCGTTCGCGACGGCGATGTCCGCGAGGCTCTTGCCGGCCGCGAGCTGGGTCTTGAGATCGGCGGCCGTGATGCCGATGTACGTGGCCGCGGCGGTGATGAGGTCGGCGCCACCGCGGAGGCCGTTGTCCGCGAGCGTGCCGGTGCCCGTTCCGAGCTGGGCGGCGAGCTGCGTCCCGATGCCCGGCGTCGCGGCCGCTGCCGTCGCGGATGTCCAGAGGATCGCCGCGCTGGCGATGCCGCCGGAGAAGACCAGCGCCACGCCGGTCGCGATGAGGGCCCGCTCCACATTCTTCACGTATGACTCCTTGCGTCCGTTCACGCCCGTCGCGGCGTCGAGAGTCAAGGTGGCACGCGCCGCGCAGGGAGTCATGAGAGGCCCCTAAGAAAGGCCCGGAACGGGCGCCTTCTTAGCCCGTTCTTAGGCCGGCGTTCCTAGACTCGATCGAGTGAACGTCCTCCTGGTCGAGGACGATCCCGCGGTACGGGGCGCGGTGGAGCGGGCGCTGCGCCACGCCGGGCACCAGCCGGCACTGGCCACGGATGGGATCCGGGCGCTGGAGCAGGCGACGTCCGTCCCGTACGACGCGGTGGTCCTCGACCTCGGCCTCCCCGGACTCGACGGGCTCGAGGTCTGCCGCCGTCTCCGCGCGGCCGGCAACCAGGTGCCCGTGCTGATGCTGACCGCGCGCGCGGCCGTGGCCGAACGGGTCTCCGGGCTCGATGCCGGCGCTGACGATTACCTGGTGAAGCCGTTCGCGCTCGACGAGCTACTCGCGCGCCTGCGCGCCTTCGAGCGCCGCGCGCCGTCCGCCGGCCAGGGTCGCGGCGAGCTGCGGTTCGGGGATCTCGTTGTGGACCGCGACGCGATGACCTGCCGCCGCGGTGCGCGCGAGATCCAGCTCTCGCGCACGGAGTACCAGCTGCTCGAATTGCTCCTCGCGAATCAGGGCAAGGTCCTCAGCCGCGATGTGATCTTCGACAAGGTCTGGGGATACGACTTCGGCCCCGAATCGAACTCGCTCGACGTGTACGTCGGGTACCTGCGCCGGAAGCTCGAGGCCGACGGCGAGCCGCGGATCATCCACACCGTGCGCGGCGTCGGCTACGTGATGCGCGAGGCATGAGCTTCCGCCTTCGCGTCACCCTGCTCGCCGCGGGCGCCGTGGCCGTCGCGGTCATCGGCGCGGCCCTGCTCATGTTCCTCGTCCTGCAGCAGCAGCTCCTCGCGCAGGTCGATCGAAGCCTCTCCGATGCTGCGACCACGGCCCAGACCCAGGGGCCGCGCGGCACCAACGACCGTGGCGGACGGCCGCCGTTCGGCGATCCCGGCCAGACGGTCTCCGGTCGCGGGGACGTCTTCGCCCAGAGCATCGATGCGACCGGACGCGTGATCCGCGCCGACTACTCGCAGCCGGTGCCGGCCCTCGTGACCGCGGAGGCCAAGCAGGTGGCGGCGACGCAGCCGAAGGACGGCGCCAGGTTCGACACGACCATCAGCGGGACGCCGTACCGCGTGCTCGTCGTGCCGCTCGGCGGTGGCACGGCGCTCGAGCTCACCTACGCGATGACCGATATCGACGCCGTGCTCTCCGAGACGCGTAACCGGCTCATCTTCCTCGCTCTGGGCGGGGTCCTACTCGCCGCGGCCCTCGGGACGGTCGTGGCGCGCGCGGCGCTCGCGCCGGTGGAGCGCCTCACCTCGGTCGTCGAAGAGGTCGCCCGCACGCGCGATCTCTCACGCCGCGTCGCGGCCGGCGGCAACGACGAGCTCAGCCGGCTTGCTGCGAGCTTCAACGAGATGCTCGGAGCCCTCGAGGTATCGCTCCGGCAGCAGCGGCAGCTGGTCGCGGACGCGTCGCACGAGCTGCGCACGCCGCTCACGAGCCTGCGGACCAATCTGGAGCTCCTCGCGCGCGGCCACCCGACCGATGAGGTCGAGCGCCACGCGGTCCTGGCCGATCTGGTGGCACAGATGGAGCGGCTCTCGACCCTCGTCGCCGACCTCATCGATCTCGCGCGCGATGAGGAGTCCGCGCTCCCGATCGAGGATCTGCGCCTCGACGAGCTCGTCGCCGACGCGCTCGCGGGCGTGCGCGGGCGGTACCCGCGCGTGACGTTCACGCTCTCGAGCGAGGCGACCGCCGTCCACGGCGTGCGCTCGCGGATCTCAAGGGCGGTGACCAACCTCCTCGACAACGCCGGTAAGTGGAGTCCCGCGGGCGGCATCGTCGAGGTGAACGTGACCGCCGGCGAAGTGAGCGTCCGCGATCACGGCCCGGGCGTCGCGGCCGAGGACGCCCCGCACGTGTTCGATCGATTCTGGCGCGCGAGCAGCGCTCGCCACCTGCCTGGCTCGGGGCTCGGCCTGTCGATCGTGAAGGACGTGGCCGAGAAGCATGGCGGGACGGTGACGCTCGAGCCGGCCCCCGGCGGCGGCGCGCGATTCCGGCTGCGCCTCGCCCCGGCGTAGACCTACCATCAAGCGACGCCCACCATCAATGCCCGCACCATCCGCTGCACCCATCGGGACGCGATCAGGCGCGTGGTCCCCGACGGTGAGGGCTGTGCCGAGTGCCTTGCGACCGGGGACGAGTGGGTCCACCTGCGAATGTGCCTGAGCTGCGGCGCGGTCCGCTGCTGCGACTCGTCGCCGAACCAGCACGCATCGAAGCACGCGCGCAAGACCGGACATCCGATCGTTCGGTCGATGGAGCGCGGCGAGAGCTGGATGTGGTGCTACGTGGACGAGGTCTACATCGAGGCGAAGGGGTAAGGCGCAGAGCGACAGCGCGCACGCCGGGTCCGGCTATGCCGGCCCCGGCGAGCCCCATTCAAGGGTGCTGGCCGAGGGTCACGATGAGCGCGATGATCAGGAACGAGACCGCGAAGATCGGCACCGCGAGCGCCGCGAAGATGATGTGGTCCTGCTTCCGATACTGCGGATCGGGCTTCTGGGGCGGCGT
>CAZMLV010000124.1:0-5403 GCA_964567235.1 uncultured Chloroflexota bacterium
CTGTTCATGCGGCTCGTCCGTCACGCCGAGCTCTCGATGGATCAGGCGTTCACCGCACTCACCTTCGCCCTAACGCCGCTGTTCCTGATGCCCGTGCTCGCGGCGGCTCTCGGGATCGTGCCGCAATCCTTGCCGATCGTGGGCATCCTCGCGGTCCTCCTGCTCGCCCGGCTCGTCTACGGCCTGTTCGCGAACCTGCGGCCGCTCGCACCGCTCGCCCTCGCGGTCGCGGCCGTCGCCATCGTCCTGGCGAGCGTGCCGATCACGCTCCCCGATCAGGTCTCGCGCATCGAGTTCACCGCGCTCGCCTACGAACCTGGTCTCGCCCCACCGCTCGCCGCGAGCCCGCCCGCGGGCGGCTCGGCCGTCGCGGGCGACGGCTTCGATCTGATCCTTCCGCCCCGGTGGAAGGAGGTCCACCTCGGGATCGCGGGCGAGCTTGCGCGCTATCAGACCGACACGGACGTCCTCGTCGTGATGCGCGCGACCGGAAGCGCGCTCGTGACGCCGGACAGCTACGCCGAGAACGTCGCGCTCGCCTGGCGGCGCGGGCTCGAGCAGACCAGCTCGCGCCGGTCGATCGAGCGGAGCGGCGCTCTCCTGCTGATCGAGGACACCTATCGGGGTGCGGTCGACGGACGGCCGGAGCTGCTGCGGCAATTCACGACCGTCGTCGGCACGCAGGGCCTCGCGCTCATGTTCCGGTACATCGAGCCCGACGACGCCGCGGCGATCAGCGAGTCGACGTCGATCGCGGCGTCGTGGCGCGTTCGAGGGCCCTAGGCCAGCGCGACCTCGCGGACCCAGCCATCGCGGATCCGGAAAGCCCGGACGTCGGGGGATGTGTCGCGTAGCGACACGAGCACATAGACCGCCTCGGGGTAGTGGGACTCGGCGCGGTCCGTCGGCGACGGGTAGGCCTGCGTCGCCGGATGGCTGTGGTAGATCGCGAAGAGCTCCTCGCCGTTCGCCTCCATGTCGCGGAACGCGCGCAGCTGCTCGCGCGGGTCGATCGTGTACCGCGTGACCGCGGAGGGGTGCGCGTTCGCGCACCGGATGACCCGCGTCGGGCGCGCGTCGCGTCCGGCGACGAGCCCGCAAGCCTCCTTCGGTGCCTCCGCGCGCGCATGGGCGACGATGTCGTGGCGCAGCGCCGCCGGGAGCTCGAGGCGCTCCGTCACCCGCCGGCCATCGCCGGGATCACCATGACCTCGCTCCCCTCAGGCACCGCGGTGCCGAGGCCGCCGGAGTCGCGAGCGTCGGTGTCCCCGACATAGACGTTCACGTAGGACCGGATGGTCCCGCGGTCGTCGAGCACCCGCGACCGGAAGCCCGGATGCCGGCGATCGATGTCCGCGAATACGTCGGCGAGCGTCGCGCCGGATGCCTCGATCCGCGCCTCGCCTCCCACCGCGTCTCGCAGGACACCAGGCAGCCGAACGGTCACCGCCATGTCATCACTCCCACATAGGCGTCGAGAGATAGCGCTCTCCGCCATCAGCCAATAACGCGACGACCACGCCCTCCTGTTCCCGCGCGACCTCGACCGCGGCCGCGACCGCACCGCCGCCCGACGGGCCGCTGAGGATCCCCTCCTCGCGGGCGAGGCGTCTGGCCATTGCGATCGCGTTGTCCGTCGCCATCGTCCGGTGCTCGTCGGCGACCGCTTCGTCCCAGATCGGCGGCCGGATGGCGGTCGGCATGTGCTTCCACCCTTCGATGCCATGCAGGGCGTCATCGGGCTGCACGGCGACGATCCGCACGCCGCGCGGGCGCAGCGCGCGCGAGAGGCCGACCACGGTACCCGACGTGCCGACACCTGCGACGACGTGCCTGACCCGGCCGTCGGTCTGGGCCCAGAGCTCCGGACCGGTCGACAACTCGTGGGCCAGTGGATTCGCCGGGTTCGCGTACTGGTCGAGGTACACGTATGCCGGATCCTGCGCGAGGCGCCGAGCCTGAAGGATCGCGCCGTCGCTCCCGTCGAGCGGGTCGGTGAGGGTCAGCGCCGCCCCGAACGCCGTGGCGATGCGCTTTCGCTCGGGCGAGAGCTTGTCCGGCATGCAGAGCTCGACGCGGTGACCGCGCACCGCGCCCACGAGCGCGAGCGCGACACCGGTGTTGCCGCTCGTCGCATCGAGGAGGGTCTTGCCGCGAAGGTCGAGCCGCAGTTCCGCATCCAGGACCATCCACAGCGCGGCTCGATCCTTCACGCTGCCGCCCGGGTTGAACGACTCGACCTTCGCCCACACCTCGCCGCGCAGTCCGGCGCCGATGCGGCGCAGCGGGACCAGGGGCGTATCGCCGATCGAGGCGAGGATCGTACCCACGACCAGCTCGCGGACGCGCTCACGCGTGAGCCGGGTCAGGCTTTGACGCTCTCCAGGGCGCGGCGCGCCAGGCGGAGCGCCTCCTCACCGTCGCCGGCCGCCTCGGCGGCGTGCGACCAGCGATCGAAGATCATGCGGAGCAGGTGCGGTGCGCGCTCCTCGGCCAGCTGGCGGGCCTCTTGGAATGACTTCCGCGCGGCGGTGCCATTCCCGGGCATCTTCAGCTCCCCGATGAGGACCATCGCCCGGATCTGCGCGTCGATCTGATCGACCTTTCGCGCGAACTTCAGCGCTTCCTGAGCGAGCTCCATCGCCTCGGTCGCGTCGCCCTTGGCCGCGATCTCGGCCTCGGTCGTCTTGATCGAGGCGAGCGTCGTGTCGCGCTTGATCTCCGTCGCGATGCGGGCACCCCGCGCGAGGCTCTCGCGCGCGCGCTCTCCGTTCCCGTACTCCGCGTACTGGACGGCGATGTTGTCCAGGGTGCATGCCACCTGGTCGAGCGCGCTGAGCTCTTCGTAGACCTGCAGCGAACGCTGGTTGTTGCGGATCGCGAGCTCGACGTCGCCCTGGAGGTGATGGGCCTTCGCGAGTCCGGCATACATGATGCCGAGCGAGCGGCGATCGCTGAACTGATCCGCGAGCGCGATCGCTCGCTCGAAGACCGGCATCGCCTGCTTGGGCTGGCGCTGATTCGTGAGGATCACGGCGAGGTCCGAGAGACGACGGAAGTGGAACGTTGGATCGGAGACCACACCATCGTCACACGCCTGGATCACCTCGCGAAGCACGCGGATCGCATCCTCGTATGCATATGTCCGCGCGTAGGTCGCGGCCAGGACGGACTTGATCCGCACCTGTTCTGCCGCGTCGTTCAACAGCTCGGCCATCCGCTGCGCGCGTTCGAGGAGCGGGAAGGCCAGCTTCGCGTCGCCGGTCCCAAGGTACGCAGCCGCGAGGTATCGCAATCTGATGAGCTGATCGGAGGGGGTCAGGCCTTCTTCGAGCGCCTCGAGGATCGAGATCGCGTCTTGGCCGTGACCCTCTTCGACCAGACGGCGAGCCTCGAGCAGGTCGAACTGCGGCGCTGCCGGCGATGGACTGCCGCCAAGCAGATCGGATGGCTGGACCCCGAGCCGGCCGGCGATGTGCTCGAGTGCTTTCATCGACGCGCGGGTGCGTCCGGACTCGAGCATCGAGATGTATGCCTTGGTGTACTGAGGCTCCGCGAGCTGGGCCTGGGTCAGACCTCGCGCCGTGCGGAGCGAACGGATGCGCGCACCGACGTCAGCCGTCATTGCGGAGCGAATGGCGTTGCCGATGGCCACCGATGCCACTTTACGGAACCCTCAACGCCGGGTCAAACACACCTGAACATCGCTCGCCCTGACCGCGTGCGGGGCGGTGCCGGTCGGGGTCTGGGCGGGCTCAGATGCCCGCTCCACGGTCTCCGGCCCGTGGCCGGAATGATCGGTCTCGGGGCGTCAACGACCCTGGGACGGCTAGCAGAGGCCGGGGTTGGTCTCGGGGTCGCAGGCCGCTGCGATGCCGGCAAGCGGGGCGGTGAGCGTGAACGCCATGGCCAGGACGAAGACGATGCGAGCGATGAAACGAAGCGACATGTGGTGGGCCTCCACCCCACCGGCGAATTTGCTGAGCCGCCGCGACCACTATCGGCCGCTCAGCCGGAAAGGTAAAGCCGGGTTGTCCTCTATCGAGCCGGGCGGAGGACCACGAGCCGCAGCTGGTGCGCCGCGCCGCTCGCCGCGGCGGCAAGCAGGAGCGACGCCGGACCGACGAGCGCGGGCACGCTGAACGGCGCTGGATGCAGCCCATCGGTGAACGCGAGGATCGCCGCGGCTGCGAGCGCGCCGCCCGAGAGCACCACCGACGCGCGGGAGAGCGCGAGCGGCGTCGACCGGCCATCGACGAGCTGCTCGATGCGCGCCTCGGTGACCGAAAGCGATCCGACAGGCACGAGCAGACCGAGGTCGACGTCGTCGGCGTCCGGGAGCGCCTTGAAGAGCGCGGAGGCAAGCTCGCGGACCCCGCCCATCGCGCGCACGGCGGCCTGATCCGCCGCGACCTCCTTCTGCACCGTGTAGTACTCGACGAGCTCTTCGACGACCGGCACGACGTAGAGGCCCGCGGCGAAGTACCGCGCGACCACGAGTCGCAGCGGATCGCGCTGACGCAGGTGATACCGCTCGTGCAGCAGGACCGCGCGCAGCTCTTCATCGTTGAGCCGCTTGATGAGGCCCGTCGAGAGACAGATCCGCGGACTGCGGAACCAGTAGCAGAACGAGAACGGACGCAGGTCGCGGACGACGTCGATGCGGCCGGCGAGACCGAGCGCCGTCGCGATCGTGCCGACGCGGCGCGACACGGTCACCCGGCGCCCCAGCAGCGTGCGGATGAGCGACAGCGTCGCGAGGAGCTGGCGGAAGAGTGACGTGAGCCCGAGGCTGACGCCGACGGTGGCGAGGATGAGCACGAGGACCGCCACGACGCTCGCGGGATCGGCCGCGCCGCCCGTCGCGAACGCGAAGCCGCGTGGCAGGAGGACTGCGAGCAGTGCGATGAGCACCGCGCTCGAGCCGAGGGCGAGCAGGACGAGCACGCCGAAGACGCGGTCCGCGGTCCTCACTTGCCGTCCCTGCCGGCGATGCGGCGCAACGCTGCGCGATGGCCGGCATCAACGGAGTCGAGCTCGGCGGTGAACTGCGCGAGGGCGACGTCGCCGAACTCATCGACCAGGCCACGCACCAGATCCCGCGAGAGGCGCGCGCGATGCTCGTCGCGCGTGAATGCCGGGCGATACACGTAGGTCTTGCCGTCGCGATCGCGGACGAGCAGCCCCTTCGCGTGAAGCCGGGTCATGATCGTCATCACCGTCGTGTACGCGAGGGAGCGGCTCTTCGCGAGATCGTCCACCACATCGCGTACGGTGGCCTGGCGACGCTTCCACAGCCGGTCCATCACCGCGGTCTCGAGCGGCCCGAGAAACGCGTTCGGCCCGTCGCGCCGGGCGCGCTTCAGACGGCGGACGTCATCGGTCACGGTCGCGATCATCCCA
>CAZMLV010000125.1:0-5397 GCA_964567235.1 uncultured Chloroflexota bacterium
GCCAAGCTCAGCTACGGCAAGCTCCTGAAGGTGTTCTTCTCGATCGCCCACGACCCGACGACGCGCGACCGCCAGGGCGCCGACGTGGGCCGGCAGTACCGCTCCGCGATCTTCTACGCGAATGACGAGCAGAAGCGGGTCGCGGACGCGTACATCAAGCAGCTCGACTCAGCCAAGGTGTTCGACCGTCCGATCGTGACCGAGGTGGTCCCGCTCGATCGGTTCTATGAGGCCGAGGCCTACCACCAGAACTACGCCGCGCGGAATCCCGGCCAGCCGTACATCGCGTACACCGCGGCCCCGAAGGTGAAGAAGGTCCGCCAGTACTACGCGGACCAGCTCAAGACCTAGCGCAACAGCGTCACGATCACGGCGAGCACGACCTGCGCGAGCAGCGCGTGCCCGACGTCGATCCCCCAGAGCGTCCAGGACCGCTTCGCGAAGACCGTGTTCGCGGTCAGGTAGCTGAGGAAGAATCCGGCCCACACGACGAGCCCGAGCAGGATGCCGTCGCCGGCGGTCGTCGCCTTGAGGTTGAGCGCGAGGACCGCCATGACGAACGAGTTCAGCGTGCCCGAGAGGACCGAGAGGATGAAATCGGGTCCCGGCTTGAGCTGCTCGCCCGGCCTGCCCATCAATGCGATCCAGCGGTCGCCGAACACCTTCGGCATGAACCACACGAAGCCGATGATCAGGAGCGCGACGTTGCCCACGATGACGCCCACCCAGTTGACCGCGAAGCTCAGTGCCATGTGTGCCTTCCCTCCATGCGCGCGACCCGCCGGATGCTAGGCGTGTGCGGGCTAGAAGCCGAGGGCCTCGCGCACGATGACGACGGTGGTCCGTCCGGGCCGCGGGTCGCGGTTCACGATGAGGATGTAGCTCACGTAGCTGTCAATGCCGAGCGCGCCCCGCAGCCGCTCGCTCTCGAGCTCCAGCGCGTAGTCGTACACGCGCCGCAGAGCTTCATCGACGTCCGCGACGATCTTCTGCGCGCCGACGACGACGATCAGCTTGCCCGCGCCGGCCGCGTATGGGCCGAGCTGGCTGCCGCTGTTCGACACCGCCAGGAGCTTGCCGTCCTCGGTCACGGCGGCCACGCTGCCGAGCATGATGTCGGGCGCTGCCGCGAGCTTGCGGATCTGGCGGCTCTCGGTCGTGCGGTCCATCCTCAGGGTGCGCCTGCGCACCCATTCGATCCGCTCCGACGCCTCGAGCTCGGCGATGATCCCGGTGTCCTGCAGTGTCTTGGATGCGCCGCTGTGGACCTCGGAGCCGTCCGGGATGCGAGCGAGGACCTCGCGCTTCGCATCCGCCGCGGTGTCGACGAGGACCGTTTCGATGTTGTTCGCGCGGAGCGCGGCGGCGGTGCGCTGCAGCTGCTCTTCAGGAGCCGGCGCCGTGAAAGTGGCCATAGGACCGGCAACCCGTGACCGAACCGTCGTATTCCGCGTGCGGCAGGCTGGCACACGGATTGCCTGAAGAGGCGCCCATGGACAACTTGAGCACCCGGCGCACCGCGAACACCGCGCTCTGCCGGTGCAGCCGCTGCACGCGGGACCGTCTGGTCCTCAGCTCGCTGTCCCCGCGGATCGCGCGGGTCCTTCGGCAGGCGATCGACTCGAGCCGCTAGCCCCGTTCCCGCTGCCGCATCCGACGCTCGCGCCTGAGCTTCGCGGCGGCCATCCGGCGCTTCTCGTCGTCGGTCTCGGCGAGCACGGGCGGAAGCGGCGCGGTCTTGCCGTCGTCGCCGATCGCGACGAATACGAGGTACGCCGAGGACACGTGGACGACCGTCCCGGTCAGCACGTCCTCCGCGTCCACCCGCACGCCCACCTCCATGCTCTTCGCCCCCACGTCGTTCACCGACGCTCGCGCGGTAACGAGGTTGCCCACGTAGACCGGCGCCACGAATGACAGCTCGTCGACGCGGGCCGTGACCACGCGCTGGCGCGCGTGGCGCGTCGCGGCCGCGCCGGCGCACTCGTCGATGAGTCGCATGATCTCGCCGCCGTGCACGTTGCCCCACGGGTTCGCGTCGCTCGGGAGCATCGTCTTCGAGAAGACGGTCTTCGACGCAGAGACGGGCTTCGCGGATCGGTCGGCCATCGCCCGAAGTGTGGCAGCCGGACCGCTGCCCGCCTAGCATCCGACTCGGTGAGTGTGCTGTCGCGCGAGGAGCTCCGAGCGGCGATCGCGGCGCAGCCACCCCTCGTCGAGGGCATCGACCCGCAGACCCAGCTCCAGCCGAACGGCATCGACCTGCGGGTCGAGCGCATCCAGCGGCTGACCTCCCCGGGATTGCTCGGCGCCGCCGCCAACCTGCGCGAGCCCGCGGCGCGCGAGGACGTGCAGCCCGACGCCGACGGGTGGTGGGACCTGCATCAGGGCAGCTACGTCATCGGCTACGCGGAGAAGGTGAACCTGCCGCCGGATCTCATGGCCCTCGCGCGCCCGCGCTCGACGTTGCTGCGCTCGGGCGTGGCGCTCCAGAGCGCGGTGTGGGACGCGGGGTACTCGGGCCGCGGCGAGGGCCTCCTCTCGGTGCTGAACCCGCGCGGCTACCGGCTGCAGCGCGGCGCGGCGGTCCTCCAGCTCGTGTTCCTTCGGCTCTCCGCCGCGACGGCCGAGGGCTACAAGGGCAAGTACCAGGGCGAGGGCGCCGCGGCGGGTCCCGCCGGGAGCATCGAATGACGCGCACGATCCTCGCTGACGCGGCGCTCGCCGATGGAACGTCGGACTCGCTCCGCCTTGGCGTGAGCCTCGCGATCGCGAACGGCCGCATCGAGGCGATCGGCGCGAACGACGAGCTCGATCCAAAGGGCGCGACGGTCATCGACGCCGGCGGCGCGGTCATCGTGCCGGGGCTGGTCGACTGCCACAGCCACCTGACCATGCAGGGCGGCAGCCACTGGGTCGCGCGAGGCGACGATCCGCCGGCCGTCCTGCGCCAGGTCGCGCGAGAGAACGCGAACCGGCTCGTGCAGGCCGGCGTCCTGTGGGCCCGCGACGTCGGCGCGCCCAGCGCCGAGGGCCGGCCGATCTCGCTCGACGTCCGCGAGGAGCTGTACGGCAAGCCCGGCAACCCCTACATCCGCGTCGCGGGGACCTGGATCGGGATGACCGGGTCCCCGGACATGTTCGTCACCACCGACGACGATGGTCTCGCCGCCGCGGCGCTCCACCAGCTCGACCTCGGCACCGACTTCGTGAAGATCTATATGGACGCGCCGGGTGGCGTGAAGGACTCGCCGTTCGGCGTGCCCGCGATGACGGCGATGACGAAGGCGGTGCATGCGCGTGGCGCGCGCGTCGCCTGCCACTCCGGCTACCTCGACGGCGCGCGGGTGGCGGCCGCTGCCGGCGTCGATTCGATCGAGCACGGCATGGAGCTCGACGATGACATTGCCCGCACGATGAAGCAGAACAACGTCACGCTGACGTCAACCCTCTCGGTCTTCGCGTCGTGGGAGTCCTTTGCCCGCACGACGGCGATCGATCGGTTCACGACGGCCGAGAGCGCGGAGCGCATCGCGAAACGCAAGGAGGGCGCGTACGCATCGGTCGCGGCGGCGAAGCGCGCCGGCGTGCGGATCGCGACCGGCTCCGACTTCGGCGGCGGCTCGGTGCGCGCCGGCCACCTCGCCTGGGAGGTCGAGCTGCTCGTCGCGGCCGGGCTCACCCCTCGGGAGGCGCTCGTCGCGGCGACGCGCGCCGGGGGCGAGCTGCTCGGCGACGACCACGCCGGACGCATCGCGGTGGGGATGCCGGCCGACCTGGTCCTGGTCCACGGCGATCCGCTCTCAGACGCCCGCGCGCTGTGGCGCGTGTGGGCGGTGTATCAAGGTGGCTCGCGGGTGGCGTGATGTACGAGCCGCGCATCGAGATGGAAGCGAAGGCGGGAGCACCGTGATCCTTCCAACGGTGCGCGATCCGAGATTCATCACCATCCGTTGCGGAGGCACGCTGGAAGACTCGGATCATCGGCTTCTCGCCGAGTGGGCGGCTGCCTGCGCCGAGCACGTGTTGCCGCTCTTCGAGGGGGTCGAGCCCCTGGACCCGCGGCCGCGCCGCGCGGTGGAGCAGGTCCGAGCGTGGACCCGCGGCGAGGTCACGATGACCCAAGCACGCTCTGCGGCCGGCCACGCCAACGCCGCAGCCAGAGGGCTGTCCGGCGCCGCGCGGCACGCGGCGTTCGCCGCCGGCCAAGCCGCGGCGGTCGCCCACGTCGCAGCTCACGAGCTCGGCGCGGCCGCCTATGCGATCAAGGCAGCGCGCGCTGCCGCGCCGAAGGGTGAGGGGGATCGTGCCGGTCAGCGCGAGTGCCGCTGGCAACGCGACCGGCTGCCGGAGGCGATCCGCGAGCTTGTGCTGGATGACCAGAGGGCCCGCAACGGGATCTGTTGGTCGGTGTTCGTTCCATAACATGCCTTGACAGGAATATTCCTGTAGGCGTATACACAGACCCATGAACGCCACGTTCAGCGCCCTGGCGGAGCCGAACCGGCTCCAGATCGTCGAGCTCCTCCGTCACCGGCCGCTGTCGGTCGGCGGGATCGCGGAGCGCCTTCGGATGCGCCAGCCGCAGGTCTCGAAACACCTGCGCGTGCTGAGCGAGGCCGGACTCGTGCAGGTCCGGCCGGTCGCGCAGCAGCGCATCTACGGCCTGCGGGCCGAGGGCCTCAAGGAGCTCGACGACTGGCTCGTGCCCTATCGCGCGATGTGGTCGGACCGCTTCGAGCGCATGGACGAGGTGTTGCGCGAGCTGAGATCGCAAGAGAAGTCGAAAAAGGGGAGTACCGATGGCCACCGCACATAGGTCCGATCTGGCGATCACCCGCGTGTCCGACACGGAGCTCCTGCTCACGCGCGAGTTCGACGCGCCGCGCGACCTCGTGTGGAAAGCGATGACCGATCCGGCGCTCATGTCGCGCTGGTGGGGCCCGCGTAAGTACCGGACCGTCGTCGATGAGCTGGACGCCCGGCCCGGCGGCAAGTGGCGGATGCGCAACATCGCGGCCGACGGCGGCGAGCACGCCTTCCGCGGGGAGTTCCGGGAGGTCGTTCACTTGGAGCGGATCGTGTGGACCTTCGAGTACGAGCCGCTCCCTGGACACATCTCGGTCGAGGAGATGACCCTCACCGAGCGCGACGGTCGCACGCTCCTCACCGTCCGCAATCAGTTCTCGTCGAAGGAAGACCTCGAGGGCATGGTCAACAGCGGCATGGAATCGGGCGCGCGCGAGAGCTACGAGCGGCTCGACGAGCTCGTGGCCGAGTTGAACCAGCAGAACATCGCCTAGATTCACCGTCCGGTAGGCGGGGGCCCCCCCCCGCCAAAACAACGGCGCGTTTCCGTTAACCCTAGTGAATCGGCCCAAACGCTGGGTGCCGGGG
>CAZMLV010000126.1:0-205 GCA_964567235.1 uncultured Chloroflexota bacterium
ATCTACGACACGGTCGTCGCGTTCGACCACCTGCGGCACACGATGCTGCTCATCGCGCACGCGGCCGACGGCGATCGCGCGGCGGCGGAGCGGCGGCTCGATGAGCTCGACGCCGCCCTCGACGCGCCGCTCGTGCTTCCCGCGCCAACGCGGGTCGAGCGGACGGTCAGCGCGAACATGACCTCTGCGGCGTATGCGGAGCTCG
>CAZMLV010000126.1:215-5350 GCA_964567235.1 uncultured Chloroflexota bacterium
GTCCGCCGGGCGCGCGAGCTCATCGCGGAGGGCGACTGCATCCAGATCGTGCTCGCGCAACGCTTCGACATCCGTCCCGCACCCGAGCCGCTCGCGCTGTATCGGGCACTCCGGCACGTGAACCCGTCCCCGTACATGTTCCTGCTCGAGGCGGTCGGCGCGACGCTCGTCGGCGCGTCCCCCGAGCCGTTCGTTCGCGTCGAAGGCGGCACCGTGGTGATGCATCCGATCGCTGGCACCCGGCCTCGCGGCGCGGACCCGGCCGCCGACGCCGCCAACGAGGCTGAGCTCCGCGCGTCGGAGAAGGAGCGCGCCGAGCACGTCATGCTCGTCGACCTCGGGCGCAACGACGTCGGTCGCGTCTCCAGACCGGGCACGGTCCGGGTGCCCGAGCTCATGCGCGTCGATCGTTTCTCGCACGTCATGCATCTGACGTCGGTCGTCGAGGGCACCCTGCGCGACGACATCGACGCCCTCGGCGCGTTCAGGGCGTGCTTCCCGGCGGGGACGGTCTCCGGCGCGCCCAAGATCCGGGCGATGGAGCGCATCGCCGAGCTCGAGACCGACCGGCGTGGCACGTACGCGGGCGCGGTCGGCTATCTCGGCTTCGACGGCTCGCTGGACACGTGTATCGCCATCCGCACGGCGCTCATCGCGGACGGCGTCTGTCGCATCCAGGCGGGAGCGGGCATCGTCGCCGATTCCGATCCGCGGGCCGAGGAGGCGGAGACGCGCGCGAAGGCCGGTGCCCTGCTTCGCGCGATCGAGCTCATGGACGGCCAGGCGGTCCGGTCGTGACCAGGGTGCTGCTCGTCGACAATTACGACTCGTTCACGTTCAACCTCGCCCAGGCGATGAGCGCGCTCGGCGCGGAGGTCACCGTCGTGCGCGCGGACGACCCGTCGCTGGCTGCCGCGCTCGATACCTGTCCCGACCGCGTGGTCATCTCGCCGGGCCCCGGCCGGCCCGAGGCTGCCGGCCGCTCAGCGCAGATCGTGCGCGCGGCGCCCGAGCGGGGCATCCCGACGCTCGGCGTCTGTCTCGGACTGCAATGCGCGGCGATCGCGTTCGGGGCATCGGTGGTCCGGGCGCCGGAGCCGCGCCACGGCAAGACGTCGGCGGTCCGGCACGACGGTCGAGGCGTGTTCGCGGGCATTCCGGATCCGACCGTGGCGACGCGCTATCACTCGTTGATGGTCGACCCGTCGACGCTCCCGCCGGCGCTCGAGGTGAGCGCTCGCAGTGACGATGGGGTCGTGATGGCGCTCCGTCACCGCACCTTGCCCCTCGAGGCGGTGCAATTCCATCCGGAGTCCGTCCTCTCCGCGGACGGGGTGGCGATGTTGCGGAATTTCGTGGAGGGTCCGCGCTAGTGGACGCCCGTGAGGCGCTCGGGGTCGTCGCTGGCGGCCGCACCCTGAGCCGCGCCGAGGCGGAGAGCACGATGGCGAGCATCATGACCGGCGAGGCGACGGCCGCGCAGCTCGGCGCGCTCCTCGCGGCGCTCGCCGTGCGCGGAGAGACCGTCGACGAGATCGCCGGTTTCGCCGCGGGGCTGCGCGCGGCAGCCGTGACCGTCACGGTGCCGGACGGCGCGATCGACACGTGCGGCACCGGCGGTGACCGATCGCAGAGCTTCAACATCTCGACGGTCGCGGCGATCGTCGCCGCTGCCGCGGGCGCGCGCGTCGCGAAGCACGGAAATCGCGCGGCTTCGAGCGTGTGCGGCAGCGCCGACGTGCTCGAGGCGCTCGGGGTGAAGATCGATCTCGGCCCGGAGTCGGTCGCCGAGTGCGTTGGCGACGTCGGGGTCGGCTTCATGTTCGCGCCGCGCTTCCATCCGGCGCTCCGGCACGCCGGCCCGGTGCGGCGTGAGATCGGGATCCGCACGATCTTCAACGTGCTCGGTCCCCTCGCGAACCCGGCGGGCGTGAAGCGGCAGCTGCTCGGCGTTCCGTCCGCCGCGCTCGGAGAGCGCATGGTCGGTGTGCTGCGCGAGCTGGGCGCGGAGCGCGCGCTCGTCGTGCACAGCGCGGATGGCCTGGACGAGATCAGCCCGAGCGGGCCGACGCGCACCTGGGAACTGCGCGACGGTTCGATCGGCGAGGGCCAGCTCACCCCGGAGGACGCCGGGCTCGAGCGGGCACCGCGCGACTCGGTCCGCGGCGGCGACAGCGCGACGAACGCCGCCATCGCGCGCGCGGTGCTGTCGGGGGCCGCCCGCGATGGCGCGCGGACCGCGGTGCTTCTGAACGCGGGCGCCGCGTGCTACGTGGCGGGGCTCGCCCGGGACGTGCGGGGCGGCGTCGGGCTCGCCGCCCACGCGATCGAGAGCGGCGCCGCGATGGCGACGCTCGAGGCGTGGGCCGACCGCAGCCGGGCCCTGGACTGATGGACTTCCTCGACACCGTCGTCGCCGAGCGCAGGGCCGACATGCAGGCCGCTCGGCGTCACGACGACGCGCCGATCCGGTCCGGCCGCGCGCGGCCGTCGTTCGTCGATGCGATCCGGGCGAAGCGGGCGACCGGACGCGTCGCCGTCATCGCGGAGGTGAAGCGCCGCTCGCCCGCGCTGGGCGTGCTGTCGGCCGACGCCGACCCGGTCTCCCTCGCGTCGCTGTACGCCCAGGCCGGTGCCGCGGCGATCTCCGTGCTCACCGAGCCGCGGCACTGGGGCGGATCGATCGGCGACCTGGCCGCCGTGGCGGCGGCGGTCGACCTTCCCGTGCTGTTCAAGGACATCGTCGTCGACGAACAGCAGCTGCGCGAAGCGGAAGCCGCTGGCGCGTCGGCGGTGCTCCTCATCGCGGAGGCGCTTGATGACTCGACGCTCGCCTCGTTCGTCGAGCGGGCGGCCGCGCTTGGCCTCGTGGCGCTCGTCGAGGCGCACGAGCACCGCGCGTTCGCCCGCGCGGTCGCGTGCGGCGCCCAGGTCGTCGGGGTGAACGCGCGCAATCTGCGCGTGCCTGCCGAGCTTGACCGCGAGCGCATCGACGCGCTGCACGGGCTCGTTCGCCCCGATCAGCTCCTCGTCGCCGAATCCGGGATCGGGTCGGCCGACGACATCGCGGCGCTGCCCGCGCGCGTCGACGCGGTGCTCGTCGGCACGGCGCTCATGACCGCGGCCGATCCGGGCGCCCTCGTGCGATCGCTTGCCTCAGCGAGGGCTTTGCCCGAGCGAGGCCGCCGGGCCCCCGATCCCGCAGGGGCAGGGGCCCCTGAGGGGCGAAGCCCCGCCGAAGGCAGCGAAAGGAGCAGGGTTTGAAAGGCCGATTCGGCGAATTCGGCGGCCAGTACCTGCCCGAGACCCTGATGCCGGCGGTCGCCGAGCTCGAGGACGCGTACCTCGCGGCTCGCGCGGACGCGTCGTTCGAGACCGAGCTCGCGGCGCTGCTGCGCGACTGGGTCGGCCGGCCCACGCCGCTCACCGACGCGACGCGGCTCGCGGCGGCGGTGGGGCTGCGCCGCGTTCTGCTCAAGCGCGAGGACCTGGCGCACACCGGCGCGCACAAGATCAACAGCGCGGTCGGCCAGGCGCTCCTCGCCAAGCGGATGGGGAAGCATCGCGTCGTCGCCGAGACCGGCGCGGGCCAGCACGGGGTCGCGGCCGCAGCGGCGTGCGCGCTGCTCGGGCTCGAGTGCATCGTCTACATGGGCACGGAGGACATGCGCCGCCAGGCGCCGAACGTCTTCCGGATGGAGCTGCTCGGCGCGGAGGTGCGGGCGGTCGACAGCGGGACGCGCACCTTGAAGGACGCGGTGAACGAGGCGATCCGCGACTGGGTGACGAACGTCCGCTCCACCTATTACCTGCTCGGCTCGGCCATCGGGCCGCATCCGTACCCGACGATGGTCCGTGACTTCCAGTCCGTCATCGGGCGGGAGGCGCGCCGTCAGTCGCTCGACCTGCTCGGAAAGCTGCCCGACGTCGTGGTCGCGTGCGTGGGCGGTGGTTCGAACGCGATCGGGATCTTCGCGGCGTTCATCGCGGACAGCGCAACGACACGATTGCGCGGCGTCGAAGCGGGCGGCCGCGGCCTCGCCACCGGCGAGCACGCGGCATCGATCGTCGGAGGCTCGGTCGGCGTGCTGCACGGGACGCGCACGATGATCCTGCAGACCGCCGACGGTCAGATCCGCGGGACCCATTCGATCTCCGCCGGCCTCGATTACCCCGGCGTCGGCCCCCAGCACGCGGATCTCGCAAGCAGCGGCCGCGCGTCGTACGTCGCGCGGACCGACGCGGAGGCGCTCGAGGGGTTCACGCTCCTGGCGCGGACCGAGGGGATCATCCCGGCCCTCGAGCCGGCGCACGCGATCGCCGACCTCACCCATATCCGGGACGACTACGGGGCGGAGCTCGACGTGCTCGTGTGCCTTTCCGGCCGTGGCGACAAGGACCTCGAGACGGTCATGGCGGCAATGCGATGAGCGTCGCAGCCGCGACCGGCGTCGAGCGGATCGCCGGCGCGTTCGCACGAGCGAAGGCGGAGCGGCGGCTCGCGGTGCTCATCTACCTGACCGTGGGTTACCCGGATCGCGCGTCGACCGGCTCGCTGCTCCGGGCAGCCATCGACGGTGGCGCCGACCTGCTGGAGCTCGGCGTGCCGTTCAGCGATCCGCTGGCCGATGGCGCGACGGTGCAGCGCGCGAGCGAGGTCGCGCTGGCCAACGGGATCACCCTCGCCGACTGTCTGGCCGAAGCCCGAAGCATCGTGGCCGAACGTGGCGTCCCCGTCGTGCTCATGGGCTACACGAACCCGTTCGAGCGGTACGGCTACGACCGCTTCGCTGCGGACGCGGCGCCGCTGGGCGTCGCGGGCGTGATCGTTCCGGATCTGCCGGCCGAGGAGAGCGCGGCCTTCGGCAGCGAGCTCGATGCGGTGGGCATGGCTCGCATCGACATGTACGCGCCGACGACGCCGGACGAACGGCTGGCCCGGCTCGTCCCGGCGTCGCGCGGCTTCGTCTATTGCGTGTCGCTGACCGGGGTGACCGGTGCGCGCCGCGCGCTTGGCGCGGACGTCGCTGCCTTCGTCGCTCGCGTGCGAAGCCACACGGCGCTGCCGATCGTCCTCGGTTTCGGGATCAGCGAGCCCGCGCACGTCTCGGCGCTGCGTGGTCTAGTGGACGGCG
>CAZMLV010000127.1:0-5328 GCA_964567235.1 uncultured Chloroflexota bacterium
GCGGCTTCATGACGCCCGCCGCGGGTCCGCTGGCCGGGCTCGATCGCGACGCGGCGCGGCTCGCGATGATCGAGCGGCTCAAGGAGCAGGGCCTGCTCGTGCGGCAGGAGCCGATCACCCACAACGTCGGGATCCACGATCGCTGCGACACCGTCGACGAGCCGCTTGTCATGAAGCAGTGGTGGATGAAGATGCCGCAGCTCGCGAAGCCGGCCATCGACGCGGTACGCAACGGCACGGTGCGGATCGTCCCGAAGTGGCAGGAGAAGATCTACTTCGAGTGGATGGAGAACATCCGCGACTGGTCGGTGTCCCGCCAGATCTGGTGGGGTCACTCCATTCCGGTCTGGTACTGCCAGGACTGCAACGAGATCGTCGTTCCGGACGAGGACGCGCCTGATCCGACGACCTGCCCGAAGTGCCGCTCGCACGATCTCCGCCAGGACCCGGATGTGCTCGACACGTGGTTCAGCTCGGCCCTGTGGCCGCACTCGACGCTCGGCTGGCCGGAGCAGACCGAGGACCTCGCGCGGTTCTATCCCGGCACGGTGCTCGAGACGGGCTGGGACATCCTGTTCTTCTGGGTCGCGCGGATGCTGATGATGGGGATCGAGAACATGGGCGAAGTCCCGTTCCAGGTCGTGTATCTCCACGGCCTCGTCCGCATCGGCAGCCAGAAGATGGGCAAGTCCAAGGGGAACGCCGTGAGCCCGGTGGAGATGATCGAATCGCATGGCGCGGACGCGCTCCGCTACGCGCTCGTGAACGGCATCGCCGCGGGGGCTGACAGCGAATTCTCCGAGGGCAAGCTCGAGAACGGCCGCCGCTTCGTGAACAAGCTCTGGAACGTGGGGCGGTTCGTGCTCGCGCAGCTCGAGTCCCGCCCAGCCGCGCTCGCCGGGCCGATCGACGTGGTGCCATCGGGCGCGGACCTCACCGAGGCGGATCGGTGGATCCTCTCCCGCACCGAAGCGGTGGTCGAGGAGCTCACCCGGTTGATCGAGCAGTACCAGTTCGGCGAATACGCGACCGCGCTCCAGCAGTTCATCTGGACCGAGCTCGCCGACTTCTATGTCGAGCTCGCGAAGCCGCAGCGCCGGCCGGCGGGCTCGGATGACGCGGCGGTGCGCACGCTCGCGTACGTTCTCGACCGCGTGCTGCGGCTCGCGCACCCGAGCATCCCGTTCGTGACCGAAACGCTCGCCCTGCAGCTCTGGCAGCACGGCACGAAGTCCGACCGTGCACCGTCGCTCGTGCTCTCGGCGTGGCCGAAGCCCGGGATCCGTGATGCCGAGCTCGAAGACCGCTTCGGTCTGGCGATCGAGGTGATCCGCCGGATCCGCGAGCGCCGGCAGGATGCCGGCATCGACCCGCGCATGAAGGTACAGGTCGCGCTTGGCGGCGACGCGGCCGCGCTACGGCCGTTCGCCGACATCATCGCGTCGCTCACCGGCGCCGCACTGCGGTTCGGCAGCGGCGAGTCCGCGCCGACGCTCGTGCGGGCGGTCGAGGTCCGGGTCGACGTCCCTCGCGACGCGACCGCCGATCGCGCCCGGCTCGAGAAGGAGCTCGCCGCAGCCCAGGGCCTGCTCGAGCGGTCGCGCGGCCTCATCGCCGATCCGAGCTTCAGCGCGCGTGCGCCAGCTGCCGTGGTCGAGAAGGCGAAGGCCGCGCTCGCCGAACGGGAGGCCGCGGTCGCGTCGCTGCAGACCGAGCTCGACCGGCGGGGGTAGGGCATGCCCGTCGAGATCCTGTTCGAAACGCATTCGATCAGCGAGGACAACGAGCGTGGCGTCGCGACAGGGTGGCTGCCGGGTCGGCTATCCGAACGCGGCCGGAACCTTGCGCGAGAGCTCGGTGCGCGCCGCCGCGATGACGGCCTGGTCGCCGTCTTCACCTCCGACCTCGCGCGAGCCGTCGAGACGGCCGCGATCGCGTTCGAGGGATCGCAATTGCCGATCCGCGCCGACTCGCGTCTGCGGGAATGCGACTACGGGGATCTGAACGGAGCACCGGTCGAGCAGCTCGCGCCGCGTTCGCGATTCATCGCGACGCCGTTCCCCGCCGGCGAGAGCTATCGGCAGGTGGCCGATCGGGTTCGCAGCTTCGTTGGCGACCTCGTGCCGTTCGACGGCCGGCGGATCCTGGTCATCGGCCACTCCGCCACGCGCTGGGCGCTCGACCATCTCCTCGCCGGCCGCGCCCTCGAAGAGCTCGTCGACGCGCCCTTCGACTGGCGACCCGGTTGGCGATACCGGACCTGACGACAGCCGCGCGGGTCAGGTGACCGACCGCACCCGAACCGCAGGACCAGCGACCGGGATCGCGAACGTGAACGTCGTGCCGATGCCGAGCTCGCTCGCGACCCAGATCCGGCCGCCGTGCAGCTCGACGAAGCGCTTCGCGAGGGTCAGCCCGAGACCCGTCCCCTCGCGCGACCGATCACTGGCTTTTCCGACCTGCTGGAACTCGTCGAACACCTTGGCCCGATCCTCGGGGGCGATCCCGATCCCGGTGTCGCGGACCGACACCTCGATCTCGCTGGCGGTCCGCCGGGCCTGCACCTCGACGGAGCCCTCATCGGGCGTGAATTTGACGGCATTCGACAGCAGGTTGAGGAGCACCTGGCGGACCTTGCGCTCGTCCGCGACGATGGTCCCGAGCTCTGCCGGTAGGTCGATCGCCAGGCTGATCAGGTGAGCAGCGGCTCGTTCGCGGACGAACGCGACGGCCGCCTGGATCGTCTCGGCCGGATCGAACTCGCTCGGCTCAAGGTCCATCTTGCCGGCCTCGACCTTCGACAGGTCGAGGATCTCGTTCACCAGATCGAGCAGGTGTCGGCCGGAGCTCGCGATGTCGTGGGTGTAGTCCGCCTGGCGTTCGTTGAGCTCGCCGAAGAGGCGCTGCTCGAGGACGTCGGCGAATCCGATGATCGCGTTGAGTGGCGTGCGGAGCTCGTGGCTCATGTTGGCCAGGAACTCGCTCTTGTGCCGGCTGGCCGCGGCAAGCTCGCGGTTCGCGGTCTCGAGCTCGGCCGATTTCTCTTGGATCTCGTTGAACAGTCGTACGTTCTCGATGGCGATGACCGCCTGCGAGGCGAAGCCCTCGGCCAGCGCGATGTCCTCGTCACTGAATGGGTGCAAATCCGTCCGCCGGAGCAGAAGTGTGCCGATCGCCTTGCCCTGCCTCAGCAGCGGTGCCGCGAGATTCGCGTGCTCTCCAAGACGCTCGCCGATCGCGCGTCCGACCGGAAACTCGTCGCTCGTTTGGATATCAGGAACGTGGATCGTTCGCGACTCGAGCGTTGCCCGTCCGGAGACTGTCTCGCGCGCCAGCGGTACACGCTTCACGAGTCCGGACTGCGGGTCGGTGATCCGCATGGTGCCCGCATGGGCCCGGTGCTCCAACACGTCGTTGTCGACCAGCAGGACGACCACGTCCTCGGCCCCACAGAACCGGAGGGCGTTCCTCGCGACCGCATCCAGCACCGGCTGATCAAAGGTCGGCGACGTCGAGATCGTGTAGAGGATGTCAGCGGTCGCTTGTTGTCGCTCGAGCGCCTCCTTTGTCTCGGTGAACAGGCGGACGTTCTCGATCGCGATCGCCGCCTGGTCGGCGAAGGTCTCCGCCAGCTTGATCTCTCCGGAGCTGAACGGTCGCACGTCGTTCCGGGCCACGCCGAAGACGCCGACAAGGCTGCCGTCGCCCCTCGTCAGCGGCACGCCGAGGAGCGTGCGGAAGCCGCCGGCGCGCTGTTCCGCGTGGAGCGCGTAGTCGGGATCGGCGAGGACATCGGGGATCTGGATGACCCGCCCCTCCATCGCGACGCGGCCGACCAAGCTGTCGCGGCCGACGCGTTGCAGTGCGCCGCGTTCGAGCGCGACCAGCTCGGGCGAGCCGCCGGACGACGCGACGTTCCGGAAGCCTTCAGCGGTCCGCAGGTACGCGAACGAGTAGTCGCCGGCGCAGAGCCGGTTCGCGTTCTCGACGACAGAATCGAATACCGGCTGCAGGTCGGTGGCCGAGCGGCTGATCACCCGAAGAACCTCGGTCGTCGCCGCCTGCTGCTCGAGCGCCTCGCGGAGTTCCTGCCGGGTCGACTCGAGCTCCGTGCGGCGATCCACCATTGAGCCCGACGATGGCGGAGTCGGTCGCGCCGACGCGCGCTTGGCGGGCGGTTTCGGTGCGTTCCGGCTTCCCATGCCCTGGCCAAGTATCAGGTCTCGTGAGCACGCGGCAGTGCCTCCGTCCCTCGGGGTCGCTCAGGCGAGGCTGTACCGTTCCCGCGATGGCCCAGAACGACCTCGATCGCCTGACCGCCGACCTTCGGGTGTTCGACCCGAACGGCATCGAGCGCGCCGCATGGGGCTGGGACCGGCACGAGACTCGAGGGCTCGACGCGTATCGCCGGGCCGAGAAGGCCGCGCTCGCGCAGATCGAGAAGAACGATCTCGGCCCGGGCTGGGAAGAGCTCCGTCGAACGCTGTTCGGCCTGACCGAGGCATCCGGCGCGCTGGTGAACTGGAAGGCCCGGCACGGCCACCTCGGACACAAGGCCGAGAGTGCCGCGTTCGGGGCGGCCCTCGGACTGTTCGCCCGGGACCACCTCACGCGAGAGCAGTACACGGAGCTCGTCGAGCCGATGGCCGAGGCGCTCCCGTGGCTGCTGCCGGATCGGTCACCGGCACCGCGGCCGGCGAAATAGGAGGAGGCGGGGCTTGCGCCCCGCCTCCTGCTTAGGGCGCGATCGGGGTGACCGCTACTGGTTGTCCTTCAGGATCTGGTTCGCCTTCACGCCGGCGGCCTTCACCGCCGCCGGGATGTCGGTGACCTTGCCTGCCACGACGGCGTTGAGCATGTCCTCGATCACCGTGCGGATGTCCTGCTGGCCGCGGACGTTCGGCTCCGGGACGCTCGTCCCGATGAGGTCGAACGCCTGCTTGCCCTGGACGTCCGTCTTCCACGAGTTCTTGAGCGTGTCGGTGTCCTGCGCGGACTTGCGGACCGGCATGTAGCTCGACTTCACGGCCCATTCGGCGGTCTGCGCGGCGTCCGAGAACCACTTCACGAACAGCCACGAGGCGAGCTGCTTCTCCGGGGTGCTCTTGAAGATCGCGATGTTGGCCCCGTACTGGACCGTTTGCGCCTTGGCCGGGTCCTTCTGCGGGATGCTCGAGAGGCTCCAATTGATCGGCTGCTTGAAGCTCGAGACGAAGAACGGACGGCCGGTGCTCGACTCCTGGACGAACGCGGCCTTGCCGGTCCCGAAGTCCGTCTGGTAGTCGAAGCCCTTCGGCACGTACGCGCTGCCGTTGTCGATCATGCGCT
>CAZMLV010000128.1:0-5221 GCA_964567235.1 uncultured Chloroflexota bacterium
AGGCCACCTGCGCGAATTGCGGCGCCGCCATCCGCGCGAAGGACCGCTTCTGCGCCAAGTGCGGCACGCCGATCGCCGCGGCCCAGGCGCCCCAGCCCACCGCCGCGCAGTCGAGCGCGTCCCTCCAGGTCGATGCCGCCGAGACGGCCGACGCCCTCCTCGAGCAGCGGAAGGTCGTCACGATCCTGTTCGCGGACCTGTCGGGTTCGACCCCGCTCGCCGAGAAGCTCGACCCCGAAGAGCTCCGCGGCATCCTCGGCAGCTACTTCGGCGTGCTTGCGAGGCAGATCCAGCGATACGAGGGCACGATCGACAAGTACATCGGCGACGCGGTAATGGCCGTGTTCGGCGCGCCGATCTCGCACGAGGACGACGCCGAGCGAGCCGTGCACGCGGCGCTCGCGATGCAGGCGTCGATCGTGCGCCTCAACGACGACCTCGACCGCAAGTACGGCGTCCGGCTCGCGCTGCGCATCGGCGTGAACACGGGCGAGGTCGTGGCCGGGCTCCTCGCCGGCGAAGTCCAGCGGGCCTACACGGTCGTCGGCGACGCAGTGAATACCGCGCAACGGCTCGAATCGGCGGCCCCGCTCGGGCAGGTCCTGGTGAGCGAGACGACGCGGCGCCTGGCGATGCATCGGTTCGAGTTCGAACGCCGAGATCCGATCACGCTCAAGGGCAAGAGCGAGCCGGTGGTCACGTATCGGGTCGTGCGCGAGCTCGACACGACGATCGAACCGGACGCCACATCGTTCGTCGGTCGCCAATCCGAGCTCGACCAGCTCGCGGTCGCGCTGCAGCAGGCGCGAGCGGGCCGCGGCACGGTCATCGCGATCGTTGGCGAGCCCGGTGTCGGGAAATCACGGCTGCTCGCTGAGTTCCGCAACACGCTGACCAGCGACATCGACCGCATGACCGCGCGCTGCGCGTCGTACGAGCAGTCAACGCCATATGCGCTGATCGCCGATTTCATCCGCGGCGCGTTCGGGATCCATGCCGCGGACGATGAAGCCGCCGCCACCGAGGCCCTGGGCGCCGGACTCACGCGATACGCGCAGGAGATCGAATCCGTGGTCCTCGCGGTGATCCTCGAGATCATCGGATACCCGGCGCGCTCGACGCTCGATCCCGAGCGCAAGAGAACGCTTCTGGTCGGGTTTCTTCGATCCGTCCTTCAGCGTGCCGCGGCTCGCGCCCCATTCCTCCTCGCCGCCGAGGATATGCATTGGATCGACGATGCGAGCCTCAAAGTGCTCGGCGAACTCGTCGGCGACACCAGTTCCCTTCCGTGTCTCTTCATCACAACAAGCCGTCCGAGCTGGAGCCCGCCGTGGCCGTCGCAGCACATCGCAGTGGAACCGTTCGACGACGCCGGCGGTCGCGCGCTGATCGAAGCGGTGCTGCAGATGCCGGTCGAAGCGGGGCTCGCGGAGAGCGTGCTCGGACGAACGGGTGGCAACCCGTTCTTCATCGAGGAGGTCGTCCGCGAGCTGCAGAGCGCCGGACAGCTCACCGAGCGGGATGGGCGCATCGGTGGCGACCCGCGGGCCGCCGAGCGGCTACCGGCGACCGTCCAAGAGGTCCTCGAAGCACGCTTGGACCGCCTGCCCGATGTCGCGACCCGCGTCGTGCGCCCGGCCGCCGTGATCGGCCGGACCTTCTGGTACCGCGTGCTCGCTGAGCTGTTGCCAGAGGGATCCGTGGGCGGCGGTCTCGGCGTGTTGGAGTCGGAGGGCTTCGTCGTGCCACGAGCGACGAGGCCGGAGCTCACCTACGCGTTCCGCCAGGCGCTCATCCGCGACGTCGCCTACCAGACTCAGCTGCTCAGCGTGCGGCGCAAGACCCATACGGCAGTTGGCGCAGCGATCGAGGCGCTCTTCGCCGATCGGCTCGACGAGTTCATCGATCTGCTCGCCTACCACTATCAGCGCGGTGACGACGTCCAGCGCGCGCTCGTGTGGCTGATGCGCGCCGCGGATCGTGCCAAGAGCCTCTTCGCGAACGAGGAGGCGCTTGCCCTATACGCGTCCGCACTCGAGCGGGCGGCTGATGGTGACGGCCCGTCGGACGCGGCCACAGTGCTCGAGCGGCGAGGCGAGGTGCTGACACTCATGGGCCGGTATGACGAGGCCGTGACGAGCTTCGGCGCGGCCGCCGAACGTGGCGGCGGTCTCACCGCTGCGCGGCAAGCTGCGCTGCTTCGTAAGACGGGCATGGCGCAGAACCTCAAGGGAACGTACGACGATGCCGAGACATCGTTCGCTCAGGCGGGGGCGCTGGCCCGCCATGACGGCGCCGAGCGGGCGCGCATTCAGCTGCAGCTCGGCCAGCTCCACTGGGGCCGCGGCCGCCACGCCGATGCACGCAAGACGCTCGAGGCCGCCGTACGGGCGGGCGAGGCGGCTGGCGCCGATGACATCGTGGCCGAGGGCCTGAAGCTCATCGGGAATGTCCTCATGATGAGTGGCGATCGCGCTGAAGCCCAGAGCTACTACGAGCGGAGCCTGGAGCTCTACGAGCGACACGGTGACGTCGCCGGACTTGCGAATGTCCACAGCAACCTGGCGATCGTTCATCGCCGCATGGGCCGCTGGGAGGAGGCCATCGCCGAGCTCGAGCAAAGCCTGGCGCTCCGCAAGCGGATGGGCGACCCGTGGGGCATCGGGACCGTTCAGAACAACATCGCTGAGATCTACCGGACGCGCGACGATGCCGCGCGGGCCGTCGCAGCGTACGAGGACGCCCTCGCGATCTGGCGGCCGATCGGCTACCGCGCGGGGGTGGTGTTGGCGCTCACCGGACTTGGCGCAGCCGTCGCCGAGGCCGGCGAGCCGGACAAGGGATTGGCGATCCTCCATGAGGCCGAAGAGGGCTGGCTCGCTCTTGGCAGCACGACCTACCTCCCGGACCTGTACGAGTTCGTCGCGTCCGCTGAGTTGGCGCGCGGCGACTTGGACGCTGCCTCGGCCGCCGTCGCTCGATCGCGTGAGCTCGCGGTCGGTGCGACGGCGACGTACAAGCTCGCCGTGCTCGATCGCATTGCCGGTCAGATCGCCTTCGCCCGAAATGATCCGGAGGCGGGGCGGGCGCTCCTGGAACGGAGCCGGGCCGCCCTGGCAGCCTTAGATGAGGTCGCCGAGCTCAGGCGGACGGAAATGGCGATCGCCAGAGCCACGCCGCGCTGAGCGCGCGCTACTTGTGCAGGACGATGCTGCCACTGGCGATGACGGTCGTCGGGTCACTGTCGTCAGATGCGCCCAGTTGATTGTCGTACACGACCACGTTATTCGCGTCCCAGATCTTGATCCGGAACTTGTCCGTCCCGCCGCCGCCATTCACCTGTCCGTCGATCGCGGTCAGCAAGAAGCCGTACCCAGCGGTCCCGTTGAGCGTGCCGGAACCCTTGTATTGCGCTCGGGCGCCGGATACGACGAGCCACTGGTACGACGTGCTCTTGAACATGAGATTCGCGAGCTGGAAGTCGAACTGGGTGTTGCCGACCGGCAGCGTCACGCCCTTTTGATACTTCGAAACGAAGCCGAAGTTGGCCGGTCCGCTGAGCGACGGCGCCGGCGTGTAGGCGCCCGGAGGCGAGCTGATCGTGCCGCCACCAGTCACGAATCCCGAGCTGGCGTCGTAGACGGCGACGAGACTGGGGGCAGACGCCTTCGAGAAGATATTCGCCGCGTCACCACCGACGACGGTGGCGGTGATCGAGTACACGCCGGTGGGTAGACCGGTGATCGTGATCGAAGACGAGCCACCGGCGGGGGTCACCGTGACCGGTCCGCTCGCCAGGGCAACGTCTGCGAGGACATCGCGGACGACATAGCAGACGACGGCGCCGGTCAACGATCGGCTGCTGGTGATCGTCGCCGAAGCGGTGAGAGCGTTACCGAGCTGGACCAGCGTGCCGCTGGTGTTGGTCACGGTCGTGTCGGCCGGATTCAGTGCCAGCGTGGTCGTAGCCGATGAGCCCAGGTACCGGTCGTTCTCCTGTGACGCGGTCACGCCGCCGCCAAGGTCGATCGTGCCGCCGAAGCTGGCCGTCACGCTGTACGTCCCGTCCGCCAAGCTTGTGGCGTTCGTCAGGCGGGCGCGTCCGGCAAAGTCGGTGATGTCGTAGGACCAGTAGGTCTGGCTGCCGGTCGTCGCTCGGAACACCACGGTCTGGTCGCGCAGCGTGCGCGCCCCAGTGGAGGTGTCGCGCAGCGTCGCGATGAGCGGCGTACAAGCCGGTGCGACCGAGAGCGCGGTCTCGCGCTTCGTGATCATGAACGACAGCGGCGCGGTCGAGGAGCCAAGCAGGTCGGATGTCTCGTCGAAGGACGCCCGGACGTCGTACACGCCCGGCGTCTGCAACAGGGCGATCGAGGCGGTCGCCATACCGCTCGCATCGGTGATCACCTGGCGACGCTCCGAGCCGATGCCGAACGTAAGGATCCGGCCGGCAAGCGAACCCGTCGCGTTCGTCAGCTGCGCGGTGAATGTTGCCTGCTCCCGATAGGTCCCCATCGTCGGAGGCGTGCCGCTGAATGTGACGGACGTGGGCTGCTTCGGGAGCGCCGGCAGCACCGTGTCCGGACCAGGGACGTAGTACGCGCCCTGATTCGTCGCGAGCGTGACCAGACCGACTCCGTTGACTGCCTGGACCATGAAGCGGACATCACCGGACGCCGTGGTCCCGAGGGCGAGCTGACCGGTCCACAGCGTCGATGACGAGCTGTCCTGGCTGAGGTCAAGGGACTGCCACTTGCCTGCGAACGGTCCACTCGTCGCGGAGTACGTGACCCACACGCCCTGGATGCCCGCTGCCGGGAGCCCGGCGACGTTCACGCCGAAGTTGACGTTGCCGCCACTCGGCACCGCGGACACGCGCAGGATCGACGGCGCGGACGCGTTGGCCGATGCGCCGGTCCATCCGCTGTAGAACAGCCGGAACGACTGGGGACCGGTGAATTCGCGCAGCGTCCCGCTGCTCGAGCCGGCGGGATTCGAGACGTACTGCGCCGGGAATACGTTGAGTCGAGTCTGGCCGCCGTCGCGCAATGCGTCGAGGTAGTTCACCCTCCAGAACTGCACCGGGTAGAGCACGTTCGAGACGAATGGCGAATGGATGCCGCGCAGCTCGGTCGCTGGCGCGCCGGTCAGCGGCACGATGTTCGGCAGATCGGTGAAGCTGCCTCCGCGGAATCCGACGCCGCGCAGCACCGTCCCCGCC
>CAZMLV010000129.1:0-5217 GCA_964567235.1 uncultured Chloroflexota bacterium
TCCCACGGAGCATCGCCTGCGCCGTGAGCCTGGCCACGCCCGGTCGGCCGGCGGGCTCGAAGAACTGGCCGGCTTCCATCGCGAGGAGCACCGAGACCGACCGCAGGCCGGCGATCGGGATCGCGGCGACGCGCAGGCCGTTCCGGAGGGTGCGCCGGCTGACGTCGATCATCCGGCCTCCGGGATGAAGTGCCCGACGGTGCGCGAGCGCTCGACGAACGTCTCGCGCGCCGCGCGTCGCACGTCGTCGGGCGTGACCTTCGCGAGCGCGTCGTACCACGCTCCGATGGACGGCGCGGCGCCCGTCGACAGCAGGCTGCCGAGCCGGAACGCGCGCCACGTGATGGTGTCGCTCGGGAACGCGACGCTCGCCAGCAGGCCGCGGCGGACGCGCGCGAACTCGCCCTCGTCGATCGGCTCTTCGGCGACGCGCTGAAGCTCTCGGAGGAGCGCGGCCTCGACGGCCGAATGCGCCACGCCGGGTCGCACGGTGGCCTCGACCATGAACAGGAACGGGTCCTTGGTGAGCCCGAAGGTCGCGTCCACCTCGGTCGCGAGCTCCTCCTCGACGAGCCCGCGGTAGAGGCGCGACGACCGGCCGGAGGCGGCGTCCCCGCCGCCGCCGCCGGCGAGCGCCACGGCGAGCGCCTGGAGCGCCGCGGCCCGTGGATCCGACGCCGCGGCGGTGTGGAAGCCGAGCTGCACGATCGGCAGGGCGCCGCCCGCCCGATGGACGACGAGCCGCTTCTCGCCCATCTGGGGCGGCTCCGGCGCGAGCGGCGACGCGACGATTTCCGCCTGGCCGACTCCGGCGAACGCCGTCGCGGCCTTCGCGACGAGCGTCTCGGCGCGATCGTCGCCGACCACGACGACGTATGCGTTGTTCGGCGCGTAATACCGGCGGTAATGTGCGTACAGGCCGTCGCGCGTCATGAGCTTGATCTCGAACTTGCTGCCGATGACCCCCTGCCCGTACGGGTGGCGATCGAACGCCACGGCCTGCAGCGATTCGCCGAGAAGGAACGACGGGTCGTTCTCGAGACCCTCGCGCTCGCTGACGATGACCGTGCGCTCGGCCTCGACCTCGTCGCTGGAGATGAGCGCGTTGCGCATTCGGTCGGCCTCGAGCTCGAGTGCGACCTCGTAGCGATCGCGCGGCACGGTCTCGAAGTAGCACGTGACGTCCTCGTTTGTGAACGCGTTCCACTGCGCGCCGTAGCGCGCGAGGAGCCGGTCGAGGTCGCCCTTCGGATGCGTCGGGGTGCCCTTGAACAGCATGTGCTCGAGGAAGTGGGACATGCCGGTCGTGCCGGGGACCTCGTTCCGGCCGCCGACGTGGTACCAGACCCAGAGCGAGACGACCGGCGCGTGCCGCGCCTCGAGGGCGTGGATCACGAGCCCGTTGTCGAGCCGCTGGG
Organism: uncultured Chloroflexota bacterium; assembly: GCA_964567235.1. Classification (GTDB taxonomy): domain Bacteria; phylum Chloroflexota; class Limnocylindria; order P2-11E; family P2-11E; genus UBA4735. The sequence goes on from CAZMLV010000129.1 coordinate 1,419, forward strand.
TCGCGGGGACGTCGACGAAGTCGGTGGAGCTGGGGATAGCCAAAAGGCTAACGGCTGGCGGCGACCGACGAGGTCCCTTAGGGCGTGCCGCCGAACTTCGCCGCGAACACCGCCCGCGAGGCCGCGCCGGCGTCCTGCGACCCGAGCAGGCCAGGCTTCTCCTCGTACACGGTCGCGATCGCCAGCTTCGGTCCGTCGTACGGGCCGAACCCGATGAACCACGCGTCCGGATTGCCGGATGGCGTCTCGGCGGTCCCAGACTTCCCTGCGATCGCGGTCGGGAAGCCGAGGAACTTGAAGTACACGGTCCCATTCGGATCGCTCACGACGGCGCGCATGCCGTCACGGATGAGCGAGAGATCAGTGGGCGTCGTGTTCGCCTGGCCGAGACGCGTCGCGTCGAACTTCTTCGTCGTCACACCATCGCGCGTTCGGAATTCGAGGACCATGCGTGGCTTCCAGACGATGCCGTCGTTCGCGAGCGCGGCGGAGAAGTTCGCCATCTGCAACGGCGTCGCGAGCAGATCGCCCTGGCCGATCGCGAGGTTCGTCGCGTCACCCGGGAACCACTGCTTGTTCTTCGGGCTCGGCACGTTGCCCTCGGCCTCAAGGACGAAGTCGACGTCGGTGGCCTTGCCGAGGCCGAAGCTCAACGCCTCGTCCGGCAACAGGCTGGTGTTCGTGTCGTTCAGCCGCTTGCCGAGCTCGTAGAAGAACGTGTTGCACGACCGCGCGAGCGCGGTGCGCAGGTCGATCGTCCCGAGGTTGCCGGTCTCGTGGTTCAGCTGGACGATCCCGTAGCCGTTCCACGACGCCGGGCAGTCGATCCGCTCGCCCGCGTGATACAGGCCGCTCTTCAGCGCAGCGGCGGCGGTCACGGGCTTGAACGATGAGCCCGTCGGGTACTGGCCATCCGTGGCGCGCGCGAGGAACGGTTTCCGTGGGTCCGCGTTCAGCGCGGCGATCGCGCTGCTGTCGCCGCTCACGAAGAGGTTGAGGTCGTACGACGGCCGGCTCGCGAGCACGAGGAGCTCGCCGGTCCACGGGTCCTCCGCGACGATCGCCCCTTTCTGATCACCGAGGGCCTTCTCCGCCGCGGCCTGGAGCGCGGGATCGAGTGCCAGGACCGCGTCCTGACCGGGGATGGCCGCGGTCTCGGCCAGCGTCTCGACCGGGCGCTCGTCGCTCTCGACGATCGAAAGCCGCCAGCCGTAGCTGCCGCCGAGCACGTCATCGAGCTGCAGCTCGAGCCCGGTCTTCCCGACCAGATCACCGGCCGCGAAGCCTCGGGCGCCGAGCTTCTTCGCATCGGCGTCGGTCGCCTCGCCCATATACCCGATGAGCTGCGAGGCGAGGCCGGTCGGGTAGCTCCGGACCCGCTGGGGCTGGATCTGGACTCCTTCGATCACCGTGAGCCGCGACCGCAGGGAGTTGAAGGCGTCGCCGGTCAGGGTCTTGATCGCCACGAAGCTGTCGGGTCGCACCCATGAGGCGGTGTACTTCGCCTTGATGTCATCCGGCTTGACACCGAGCACCGATCCGAGGCTCGCGAGCATCCCGTTCTCGTTCTTGATCTGCTCGGGCACGACGCCGACGACCGCTGCGTCGGTGAACGTCGCGAGCTCGGTGCCGTCGCGCGCGATGATCCGGCCGCGACTGGTCGGCACCCGGATCATCCGCACGAGCCGGCCGGTCGCTAGATGCGGGAGGATGGCCTCCGGCGTCCAGTCGATCTTCCATGCGGCCGTGTCCTTATCGCCGACCATCAGCAGCGAGAGGAACGTGTCGCGCTTGAAGTCGCCCACCCGCTGGGTGTGGAACGTCACGCTGAGCGGGACGGTCGCCTTGCGCGGATCGGGCGAGCCGTTGGCGCCGGCCGGATGGACCGCGGTACCGGTGGTCGCATCGAGTGACTTCAAGGTCATCTCGTCCGCGATGCGGGGCAGCCGCGCGATGAATCCGTCCTGGCCGACCCGTGCCTTGCTCTCGTCGGTCAGCAGGTCCCACATCGCCTGATAGTCGCCCTTGACCCACGCCGCGGCGTACGCGCGGGCGGTCGGCTCGGCCGCTGGCGGCTGCGGCTCGCACGCGGCGAAGATCGACGCGACGACCAGCGCGGCGACGAGTGACGCTCGTCGTGCGGCCGAGCCCGGCTTCGCCGGCCTCGGCCGAGCCCCATTCAAAGGCGTCATCGCGTTAGTAACCGGCCGCGTAGCCCTCGCGCCGCGGATCGGCGCCGGCGGAGAACACGCCGTTCTCGTCGATGGCCACTGCCTGCGCGCCGCCGGTGACCTCGGCCCACTCGCCGAGCAGCTGCAGGTCGTGTCCCTTGGCGGCCAATCCCCTGCGCACCTGCTCGGAGACGCGCGACTCGATCTTGAGCGCCCGGCCGGATTCGTGGAACCAGCGCGGCGCCTCGATCGCCTCCTGGACATCGAGCCCGTGGTCGATGAGCCCGACGGCGAGCTGGAAGTTCGTCTGGACCTGTGCTTGCGCTCCCGGCGTGCCGTACACGAAGCGCGGCGTGGATCCGTCCAGGACCATGACGGTGTTGAGCGTGTGCACCGGGCGCTTGCCGGGTGCGATGACGTTCGGCGACCGCGGATCGAGCGAGAAGCCCGAGAGCCGGTTGTTCAGGAGGATGCCCGTGCCAGGGACCATCGTCGCCGACCCGAACAGGCTGAAGACGCTCTCGATGAGTGAGACGGCATTGCCGTCACGATCGACCACCGCGAGGTAGGTCGTGTTCGCCGGCAGGACGGCGGGCTCGACGCGCTCCGCAGCGCGACCCGCGATCGCGCGCCGGCGCTGCGCGACGAACGCGCTGTCCATCAGCTCCTCCACGACGAAGGGCACGGACCGCGGATCGCCGGCCATCGCGTCGCGATCGGCGAACGCGAGCTTCTTGATCTCGACCATGGTGTGGATCTGCTCCGTGCTCCCCCAGCCCATCGATCGCAGGTCGAGGCCGTCCGCGATCGCGAGCTCCTCGAGCAACACGTGGCCCTGGGACACAGGCGGCTGGCCAACGACGCGGAGGCCGCGGTACGTCGTCTCGATCGGCGCGCGCCGCTCGGTGACGTGCGCCGCGAGATCGTCGGTCGTGATCCGCCCGCCTATCGCGGCGATCCCTTCGGCGATCCGCTCGGCCAGCTCGCCGCGGTAGAACGTATCGGCGCCATTTGCCGCGATCGCGCGCAGCGACGCCGCGAGGTCAGGTTGCTGGAGCAGCTCTCCGGCTCGGGGATGGCGGCCACGTGGGCTGTACGCCCGCGCGGCGGTCGGATCTGCTGAGATGCGATCGCCCTGCTCGCCGATGGCCTCGGCCAGCGCATCGCTCACCGGAAAGCCCTCTGCCGCGTACGCGATCGCCGCCGAGAGGGCCCGATCCAGGCCGAGCCGGCCATGGTCGGCCAGCAGGTCGCTCCACGCGGCGATGCAACCCGGCACGGTCGCGAGCCTCGCGCCGTGGTCGCCGAACCCACGACCGAATTCGGTCGTGTCGACCGCGGCCGGTGCCACGCCCGAGCCGTTGTACGCGGTCACGGTCCGGGCCCGCGCGTCGTACACGAGGGCGAAGACGTCGCCGCCGATCGACGTGCGTTGCGGAAGGACCACCGCGGACACCGCGGCCGCGGCGATCGCGGCGTCGACGGCGGAGCCGCCATCGCGGAGCGCCGCGAGGCCCGCGGCGGTCGCGAGATGGTGGCCGCTCGCGACGATGCCATTGGCGGCCCGAACCGTCGGGCGGTAGGTCATCGCGCTGATGTTAGGCGGCCGAGCGCAGGAGCAGCTCGAT
>CAZMLV010000130.1:0-5209 GCA_964567235.1 uncultured Chloroflexota bacterium
GGGTGGCTCCCTAGCAGGGCTATGCCCGGTTTGGCGCGGCGACCTACGGGGCCGCGCTGCTGATGAATTTGGGCGAGGCCGAATCGCTCGGCGCCGAGGACCACCATCACGGTCGCGTTCGGCACGTCGATCCCGACCTCCACGACCGTGGTCGCGACGAGCACGTCGAGCTCGCCCGCGGCGAACGCGCGCATGGTCGCATCGCGCTCCTTCGCCGGCATCCGGCCGTGGAGGAGCGCGATCCGCAGCCCCTTGAGCGCTCCGGCGCTCAGCTCACCGAACGTCTCGATCGCGCTCGGTGCCTCGTCGTCGCCGTCGGACGGATCGATGCGCGGCGTGACGACGAACGCCTGCTCTCCGTTGGCCACGTGCTCCCGGAGCCACGGCCAGACCTTCGGCAACGCCTCCGGCGCGCGGACCTCGGTCCGGATGTCCTGCCGGCCGGCCGGCAGCTCCCTCAGGATCGACAGATCGAGGTCCCGGTAGATCGTCTGGGTCAGCGTGCGCGGGATCGGGGTCGCGGTCGTGAGCAGCAGGTGCGGGTCGACGCCCTTCTCACGCAACGTCGTGCGCTGGCGAACGCCGAAGCGGTGCTGCTCGTCGACCACGGCGAGCCCCAGCTTCTTGAACTCGACACCCTCGACGACCAGCGCGTGCGTGCCGACCACCACGTCGAGCTCGCCGGCGGCGAGCCGCCCCAGGATGTCGCGCCGGTCGGCCGCGGTCACGCTGGACGTGAGCAGCCGGACCGACGGGCCGCCGTTCGCGAACAGCATCGTGAGCGTCCGGAAGTGCTGCTCGGCGAGAAGCTCGGTCGGCGCCATGAGCGCCGCCTGCGCACCCGACGCGACGGCGATCCGCGCGGCGAGCGCAGCCACGACGGTCTTCCCCGACCCGACGTCACCTTCGAGGAGCCGTGACATCGGGATCGTCCGGCCGATGTCGGCGCGGATCTCGTCGAACGCCGCGAGCTGCCCCGCCGTGAGCGTGAACGGGAGCCCGGCGATCCACTCCCGGACCAGCGCATCCGAGGACAGGAGCTTCGGCGCCCTCGCGTCGCGCTGCCAGCGCGCCCGGCGCTGCGCGAGGCCGAGCTGGAGCACGAGGAGCTCGTCGAACGCGAGCCGGCGGCGGCCCTCGATGAGCCGGGCCTCGGTCGAGGGGAAGTGGACCTCCTTGAGGGCCTCGGGCAGTGGCAGGAGCTCGCGGCGCTCGCGGATCGCCTGAGGCAGCTCGTCCGGCACCTCGGAGACGACCGGCGATCGCTTGGGCGCGCCTTCGACCGCGGTGTGCAGCCAGCGGCGCAGGTGCCCCTCCTTCAAGCCTTCAGTCAGCTTGTAGACCGGCACCATCCGCCCGGTGTGCACGCGCTCGGCGTCGGCCGGCTCGACCTTCGGATTGGACAGCTGGAGTGATCGTCCGAACCACGTCGCCTTGCCCGACAGACGGATGAGCTGACCCTCGCGGAACCGCTCCTTGATGAATTGGCGGCCGAACCACGTGGCCTTCACGCCGGACGGGCGGAGATCGGCCGGGTCGAGCAGCTCGACCTCGGTCATCATCTGGCCGCGCGCGGTCCGCCGTTGGCCGATGGCGCCCACGATCGCCTCGGTCGTCTGCTCGCGATCGGCGAGGAGTTGACGCACCGGCCGGATGTTCGAGAAATCCAGGTAGCGCGTCGGCAGATGCCAGAGCAGCTCGCCGATCGTGCGGATCCCGAGGCGTTCGAGGAGCTTCGCGGACTCGGTGCCGACACCCGGCAACGCCTCGACCTTCAGGTCGAGGCTGCTGCTATTCCGCCGCGACGATGAAGGGGTAGTGCGGCTGGCCGCCATCCACGACCTCCACCTCGGCGCCGCTGAACGTGGCCCGAAGCCGGGCGGCTGCCGCATCGCGGCGGGCGTCATCGACGTCGGCGCCGACGTAGAGCGTGAACAGTCCGGTGCCGCTCAGCGTCTTGGCCGCGGCCGCAAGCGCCTGGAGCTCGTCGTCCGAATGCGCAACGAGCTTCCCGTCGAGCAACGCGAGGTGCTCGCCCTTCCCGACCTGCTGGCCATCGACCTCGGCATCACGGATCGCGGTCGTGATCTCGATCGCGTGCGCCTGCTCGGCCGCGCTGCGCATCGTCGCGATCGCCGCGTCGACCGGCTCGCCCTGGTCCCAGGCCGCGAGGGCGGCCATGCCCTGCGCGACGTTGCGCGCCTGGAGCACGGTCACCGCCGTGCCGGCCGCCAGCTTCGCGGCCTGCTCGGCGGCGAGGATCACGTTCTTGTCGTTCGGCAGCAGGACCACATGGCGCGCGTTCGCGCGGATCACGGCGTCGAGCAGCTGCTCGGTCGAGGGGTTCATCGTCGCCCCGCCTCGCACGACGTGGGCGCCGAGCGATTCGGCGATGCGGCCGAGCCCGTCGCCGGGCACGACCGCAACGACGGCGAGCTCCGCGCTCTCGCGCGGCGGCGACTCGACGACGATGCCGGTGTCCGCGGCGTGCTGGGCGGACATCGCGTCCAGATCCTCGATGACGACGTCGCTGATGCGGCCGGCGCTCGTGGCGATGCGGATGATCTCGCTCGGGAAGAGCGAGTGGACGTGGATCTTCGCGACGGTCGCATCTCCGACGACGAGCACGCAGTCGGCGCCGAACTCGAGCATCTCCTCGCGGATCGTCTCGACCGCACGCGATGGACTCGTGATGAGGCACTGGACGTCGTACGCGCCCGCCCAGCTCGCGACCTCGTGACTGCCGTGGTCGAGGGCGGCGCCGCCGCGCACCCCGGTCGCGCGCGCCACCGGCCCTGGCACGAACCGGCCCTCGAGCGCGGCGAGCGCGCCGTCGATGAGCAGCCACAGGCCGCGCGCGCCCGCGTCCACGACGCCCGCGGCCTTGTTCACCGGGTTGTCGTTCATCGTGCGATCGACAGCGGCGCGGCCCTTGTCGACGGCAACGCCCAGCAGCTGCTCGGCGTCGCCTTTCGCGCGATCGACGGCCTCGTGCATGTCCTTCAACGCGGTCAGCATCGTGCCGTTGGCCGGCTTCGTGACCGCGGCGAAGGAGTACTCGCGGCCGAGGCGGAACGCCTTCTTGATGTCGACCCCCTCGTCGCCGGCGGCATCCTTCATCCCGCGGATGATCTGGCTGAGCAGCACACCGCTGTTGCCGCGGGCACCCATGAGCGCGCCGTGGGTGGCGCCGGCGAGGACAGCGGCGGCCTGCGGCTCGGCCTTGCGGGCGTGCTCGAGCGCGGTCTTCATCGTGTGGAGCATGTTCGTGCCCGTGTCGCCGTCGGGGACCGGGTAGACGTTGAGCGCGTTGACCTCGTCGACGTTGGCTTCGAGCCGCGCCGTCGCGGCTTCGAGCGCGGCAAGGAGCGCCGCGGCGTCACAGCGTGTTACGATGGTCGGACTTTACCAGTCCGCGACACCGTCGCGGAGCGCTTTCGTTGAGGTGATTCGCTGATGCCACGTGCCTGCGCGATCTGCGGAAAGTCCGCGACCTTCGGCTCGAACGTGAGCCACTCGAAGGTCCACACCGCCCGCCGGTTCGACGCCAACCTCCACACCGCGTTGATCGACGGCCAGAAGCTGCTCGTCTGCACGCGTTGCCGCCGCACGACCACGAAGCCCGCGCGCATGGCGAAGAAGGCGGCCAAGGCCGCGTCCTAACGCGACGGCGCGGCCTGCACGAGGAACGCCTCGAGGATCGGCGTCACGCGATCCGGTTCCCGCAGCGTGAGGTAGTGGTCCGACTCGACGTACACCAGCTGCGCGCGGTCTATCTGCGCGGCGACCGTCATCCCCACCGCCCGCTGCGCCGGCGGATCGTGGCGCGGGACGATCACCAGCGTCGGTACCGCGACCGCCCCCAAGCGCGCCGGCTCACGCCGGCGCGAGCGCGCGCCTTCGGGTGGCCGCTTTGCATCCGGCGTCGCGCGCCAGAGCACGCGGTACTCCTCGGCGGCACCGAGCGGCGCCCACACCGCGAAGTCGATGTCCATCATCGCGTCAAGGTCGCCGCGCTGCTCCGCCGCCTCGTACGCGGCCTCCTGCTCCTTCGAGTACGGATCGACCGGCATCCCCGTCACGCCCGCGGCGACGTGGGCGAGCGCCCAGACGCGCTCAGGGTGCGCGAGGGTCGCGTCGAGGGCGAGCGCGCCGCCTAGGGATAGGCCCACGAGCGCGGCCCGCTTGACGTCCAGCGCGTCGAGCACACCGACCACGTCGTCGATCGGTGAGTACTCCACTCCGGGCGCTTCCGACCGCCCGTAGAACCGCTGGTCGTAGCGGATCGCCCGGAAGCGCGAAGCAAGCGCCCGCGCTTGTGGCTTCCACAAGCGCGAGTCCCCGAGGCCACCGTGGATGAACAGGACGGCCGGGCCGCGCCCTTCGCTCTCGACCCACAGGCGCGCGCCGTTGACGTCGAGCTGGGTCATGCGCGCGCCGGCGCTCGCTCGTCGACCTTCAGCTGCCCGCAGCCCGCTGCGATGTCCTGCCCTTTGCTGATCCGCACGGTCGCCGCGATCCCGTGCGCGGTCAGCACCTCGGCGAACTTCTCCATCGTCTGGATCGGTGGCCGCCTGAAGCCGCCCGGCCCGGCGTTCACCGGGATGAGGTTCACGTGATAGTCGCTGGTCCGGCCGGCATGACCGATCCGCCGAGCGAGCTCGTGCGCCGTGGCCGCTGAGTCGTTCACTCCGGCGAGCAGGACGTATTCGAAGGTGACCCGGCGCCGGGTGCGCGCGACGTAGCGCGCCGACGCGGCCAGGACCTCGTCGATGCCCCACTTCTTGTTGATCGGCATGATCGCGCCGCGCGTCGCGTCGTCCGCCGCGTGCAGCGACACCGCGAGGTTGATCGGGAGCCCCTCCTCCGCGAGCGCATCGATCTTCGGCACGACGCCACACGTGGAGATCGTGAGCCGGCGCGGGCTGATTCCGAAGCGCTCCGCGCCGACGAGCTCGCGCGCGGACGCGATCGTCGCGTCGTAATTGTTGAACGGCTCGCCCATCCCCATGTACACGACGTGTGAGACCCGCTCTCCCAGGGGGGCGAGCTCGCGCTGCCAGTGCCGGACCTGATCGACGATCTCGCCGGGCGTGAGGTTCCGAATGAAGCCCATCTCGCCGGTGGCGCAGAACGCGCAGGCCATCGGGCACCCGGCCTGCGTCGACACGCACGCCGAGTTGCGCGCGCCGTGATGCGGCATGAGCAC
>CAZMLV010000131.1:0-5198 GCA_964567235.1 uncultured Chloroflexota bacterium
TCGTCGCGGGGCACGTGCTCTTCCCCGCCGGGATCGTCGTGAACTCCGCGGCCGATGCAGCGAAGGCCTTGAGCCCGCTCGCCGGTGAGCAGGCGGGCATCCTGTTCGGCGCGGGACTGCTCGGCGCATCGCTGCTCGCGGCGACGGTCATGCCGCTCTCGACGTCGTACGCGATCTGCGAGGCGTTCGGCTGGGAGTCGGGCATCAGCAAGAATTTCCGCGAAGCGCCGGTGTTCATGGGCCTGTTCACGCTGCTACTCGTCGCGGGCGGCATCGTGGTCGTGCTGTTCCCGCAGCACCTCCTCATCCAGCTGATCCTCGCGTCGCAGGCGGTGAACGGCCTCCTGCTCCCGATCGTGCTTGCGTTCATCCTCCGGCTCGCGAGCGACCGATCGATCATGGGCGGCTCCGCGAACGGCCGGACGACGAGCACGATCGGCTGGGGCGTCGCGACGATGGCCTCGTCCCTCTCGGTCGGCTACGTGATCGTCACGCTGCTCGGGATGGCGTAGGCGTCATCGACCCCGCGCTCGCGCTCAAGCTCGTCCTCACGCCGCTGCTCATTGCGACGGCGAGCCTCGCCGGCCGCCGGTGGGGTCACGCGATCAGCGGCTGGCTCGTCGGCATCCCATTCACCTCGGGGCCGATCACGCTGTTCCTCTTTCTCGAGCACGACGCGACGTTCGCCGCGAATGCGGCACTCGGCTCGATGGTCGGCGTCCTCGCGACGGCCGCGTTCGCCGTGGAGTTCTCGTCGGTCGCGCGGCGCGGTGGCCGGATCGCCCTCTCGTTCGCAGCGGGGCTCATCGCGTTCGCGGTGATCGGCTGGGCGGCCCAGGATCTCTCGATCGCGCCGATCCCGCTCTACGCGATCAGCGCCGTCGTCCTGATCGTCGCGCTCCGCCTGGTCCCCGATCCCGGTGCCACCGCAACGGTCTCGCTGCCCCGCTGGGACCTACCGGCGCGGATGGTCCTCGCGACGGTGCTCGTGATCGCGATCACGAGCGGCGCCGGCGCGCTCGGCCCGCGGCTCTCCGGCCTCCTCGCGACCATCCCGCTCTACGCGAGCATCCTCGCGGGCTTCGGCTTCCAGCTCGTCGGCCCGGCCGCGGCGATCCGGGTGTGGCGCGGGCTGCTGTTCGGGCTCTTCGGGTTCGGCGCGTTCTACCTCGTGCTCGCGGCCTCGCTCGAATCCATCGGGATCGGGGCGTTCGCGGTGGCGCTCGCGGTCGCGGTCGTGATGCAGGCGCTGACGCTACGCATGCTTCAGCGCTCGGCCGCCTCATCGCGGACCGACGGCACGAGGAGCGAATCCTCGACGTAACGCACCCACACGGATCGGTCGCGCACGATGACCTGGTGCTGCGACAGGTCGCTCGCCGGCTCCGGGCCGAGATATCGGCCGAACCTCGTCCACTCGTAGGTCCGGCCGTCGATCGTGCAGCTGAATTGGTCGGACGGGACGTCATAGTGGATGTCGCAGCGCTGGTCATGGAGCGGCCGCGAGACGAACGCATACACGTTCTGCCTGCCGCGCACGAGGAAGTACGGCACGTTGTCCCATACGCGGTACGGCTGACGGATGACCGCGCCCGCGGGGAGCGGCTCGAATGTCACGCTGCCGACCGGGATCGAAGCGAGCGGGCCGAGGCCCGCCCAGCCGTTGAACTCTCCGGTCGCCGGCGGCACCGGATCGGCCCGGACGCTGCGCACGATGTCCGCGATCGCCGCGACATCGGCAGCCGGCGCGTCGTCGACCCATCGCGCGACGATGAACAGCGGGTGATCGAACCATCGGAAGCCAAGCGCGAGCTCGTGCCGCCCGGGTGGCTGAGGCCCACCGAACGGGGAGGCCGCCGACCAATCGAGGGGCAGCGGAGTCTCGTCCGCGGGACCCGCGCAGAACAGACCGCAGAAGTACTCGATCTCGACCGTGACGCTGCCGCTCGGCAGCGCGCCCACGTCGATGTCGCCGTTGTTCGGCACCGTCGCCAGCTTCGCGACGTCGACGTTGCCGGCGAGCAGGAGCCGCTGGGTGGCGCGATTCACGTTGCCGGCGCCCTCGAGCGCCCACCCGATCGGCACGTCGAGCGTGAGCCCGTTCCCGAGCCCGACCGAGCGAAGCGTCGCGCGCGGGCTGCTGGTCGGCACCGGCGTCGGCGCAGGGGTCGGCAGCGCCGTTGTGCACGCGGCAGCGAGCAGGCAGGCGACCGCGAGGAAGCGCACACCGGTATGACGCACGGGGATCCTCAAAGTTCCGCGGCGCTAGCGGAACCGCACCGATGTCGCGAGTCCACCAAGCTCCTTGAAGGTGACGCGGTCGCCGGAGGTCGCCTTCGGATCGCCTCCCAGCCGGATCAGGGTGAAGTCCCCGAGCTCGGCGCTCCCGGTCGAGCCGACCGCGATCAGCGCGGCGGAGCCGTCCGCGCGGAACGTGCGGAGGCTGCTCGTTGCCGGCACTCCGCTGACCGCGGTGCAGCAGAGTCCCTGCGCGCCCGCCTTGTCGACATCGCCGAGCCACAGCTGTTCCCCCGACATGAAACCGATCTCATGGGTACCCGGCCGCCACAGCGCGCCGCGCTTGCCGGCACCCGACTCGATCTTGCCGGCCGCATAGTCCGCGAGCGGCCACCACCGGATGTCGCTCGATCCGAAGTCGACCCCGAGAACGAACTTGGCATCGCTCGATGCGCCGACCGACTGCATGAGGATGCCGAGTCCCGACGATTTCGTGTCCATCCGCTGGACGTTGAAGGAGTTATCCGGGTTGATCCGCACCGTGACGTAGAAGCCCATCCCGCCGCCCTCTCCGGTCAGTCCCGCGGCCACGATGTTCGCGGAACGGTCCCACGCGATCGGCCGGTAGAACCAGCCGGTGTTCGTTTCGGTGGCGATCGTGGTCCCGTGACGCCCGTTGGCGGCGAGCTCATGGATGTTGAGCGTCGAGCTGTTGGCAGCGCCACCGATGCTGCCGCCGCTGTCGGTCGAGTACGCGATGGCCGCGCCGTCGCTCGACCAGGCGATGCCACCGCCGCGCTGACCGGACGCAAGCGTGATCAGGGTGAGCTCCGACGCACCGCCGATGACCCGGAGCTGCTGGCTCGGCCCCGTGCCCGGCGTCCAGTACGCGATCGAGAAGCCGTCTGGGGAGACCGCGACGCCCTGTTGATCGAACGACGAAAGGCGCCCGTTGCTCGATTCGCGCCGGAAGCTGGCCTTGCCAGCCTGCTGCTCGAAGACGATGAACCCGAAGCCGTCGTTGTAGATGTCACCGCCCGGCGCGGTGCTCGCCGTTGCGGGTGCGCTCGACGTCGCGGGTGCGCTCGACGTTGCGCTCGCACGCGCCGATGCCGTCAATGACGGGCTCGCGCTCGCGGTACTGCCCGTCTGTTCGGGCGACCGCAGGCCGATGACGATGGCGATCGCGATGACCGCGACCGCCGCAGCAGCGATCCAGAGGATCCTGTTCCTACTCATCGTGCAACGCTCTTCATTCTCCGGCGTCCTAGCGGAATCGCACCGACCCGAGCAGCGCCGTGCTCTCTTGGAAGGTGACGCGGTCCCCGGTGGTCGCCTTGGGGTCGGTCCCGATCCGGACCAGCAGGTATGTGGAGAGCGCGCCAGGTCCTGACCCCGAGGACTGCTGCAAGACGACGGCGCTTCCGTCAGCCCGGAAGAAGGCGACCCGCGCGCCATCCGGAACCCCGCTGAACAGGGTGCGTCCGCAGGTGCCGGTCTGCTGGCCGGTGTCCTTGTCGACGTCGCAGGTCCACATCTGGTTCGACGGGCCGATGAATCCGAGCTCGTGGGTCCCGGGACGCCAGGCGAAGCCGGTGCTTCCGTACTTCGACTCCGGCGGGTGGCGCCCCGCGCCGGACATCGTCTGCAGCGGCCAGTACGCGAAGCCGTTGGCGTCGAGGTCGAAGGCCGCGACGAACCTGGCGTCGGACGAGGCCTTCACCGTGCCCATGATCATCCGCACGGGTACGGCCGATCGCGTCGTCGTCGGATCGCCTGAGGTCGCGAGGTTGACCACGTCGTACGACGACATGAACCCGCCCTCGCCGGTCTCGCCCGCAGCCGCAAGGTTCGACGTGCGATCCCAAGCGATCGGTTGCAGGACGAAGCCCGCCTGAGGCTTGTCGAACACGACGCGGTCCGGGGTGACCGTGCCTCGGAGATCGAAGGTGTGCAGCGTCGAGCCGGTCACCGTCGGGCCGAAACCATTCGGCGGAGCCACGGCGACCGAATAGAGGAGCCCGCTGGAGTCGTTCGCCCAGGCGATGCCGATCCCACGCTCGCCGGTCTTGAGCGTCACGAGGATCTGGGTCCGCGCCGGCTCGGCGGCGGGTGCGATCTCGAGCTTCGCCGCATTGATCTCGGGCACGAAGAACGCGAGCTGCTGTCCATCCGGGGAGATGGCGACGGCGACGCTCGTGATGGTGGCGAGCGCCGCGCCGCCCGACTCCTTCCGGACGTTCACGGCCGGGACGTCGCCCGCCGCGACGAGGAAGCCGAAGTCATCGTTGTAGATGCCGGTCGCGGCCGGGGCGGATTGCGTCGGGCCGGTCGCGCCGCCGCATGGACCAACGCATGGACTGGTCGTGGGACTCGGGACGCCGACCGGCACGCTCGACGCCGATGGTGAAGCAGTCGGCGATGCGCTCGGCGCCGCGACACCCTGCTGGCGCTGGTTCAGCTGATATCCGACGATGAGCGCGACGGCCAGCACGGCCGCGACCGCGCCCGCGGCGAGCAGTCCTCGAGATGCGCGCATTGCGATACTCCCTTTCCCTGGTGCGCGGCGCCACTCGCCGCGCGCTGGCAGTGGGATCTCGTCGAGATCCCGAACGAACAGATGGGTCAGGCCCTTGTCGCGCTCATCCACGAGCGATCCCCTCCTCGCGCATCCGCGCAAGTGATTGCGAGACGGTCGCGCTCACGGTCCCGCGCCGGATGCCGAGGCCCTCGGCGATCTCGTCCTGCGTGAGGCCGAGGTAGTAGTGCGCGACGACGATGGCGCGCTGCCGCTCCGTCAGGAGCGCGAGCAGCCGGCCGACCTCGAGCCGCTGGATGATCGCCGCGACCTCATCTCCGGACGAGCCCGCGTCGATCGAGACCTCGCGCTGCGCGCGGAAGATGCCGCGCCGGGTCTTGCGCAGCGCGACCCGGTACAGCCAGCCCTCGAGGTTCCGGTC
>CAZMLV010000132.1:0-5160 GCA_964567235.1 uncultured Chloroflexota bacterium
CGCCGCAGGGCGGCCGCAAGCATCCGCACCAGGACTTCATCCAGATCGACACCACGAACATCCTGTTCATCCTGGGCGGTGCGTTCGAGGGTCTCGAGAAGATCGTCGAAGCGCGCATCGGCAAGAAGACCATGGGCTTTGGCGCGACGCTCTCGCAGAACACCAAGGAGACGACCGCGGTCCTCAACGAGGTCATGCCGGACGACCTCCTCAAGTACGGGCTCATCCCGGAGTTCGTCGGCCGCATGCCGGTCATCGTCCCGCTGCAGGCGCTCGACGAGGCCGATCTCCTCCGGATCCTCACCGAGCCCAAGAACGCGATCGTGAAGCAGTACCAGAAGTTCCTGTCGATCGACAAGGTCGAGCTGCAGTTCACTGACGACGGCCTGCTCGCGGCCGCGAAGGGTGCCGCGAAGCGGAAGACCGGCGCCCGCGGGCTGCGGACGATCATCGAGGAGGTGCTCCTCGACGTGATGTACGAGATCCCGTCGCGCGCCGATGTCCGCAAGGTCGTCGTGACCGCCGAGGCCATCGAGGGCAAGGCCAACCCGCTGCTGCTCAGCAAGAACGAGCAGCTCGTGCTCGAAGGGGACGAAGCGTCTTCGGCCTAGCCCGCTAGCATCGACGGATGCCGAAGCTCTATTACGCGTCGCCCCGCGACCTACCCACCAAGAGCCCGATCCCGGGGATGACCCAGCGGATCATCCGCGCCGAGGCGGCCACGGTCGCGATCACCGACCTCGCGCCCAAGACGGTGGTCGAGTCGCACAAGCATCCGATGGAGCAGACCGGCGTCGTCACCAAGGGCAGTCTGGTGATGGTCATCGCGGGCGAGCAGCGGATCCTCACCCCCGGCGACACGTACCGCGTGCCCCCGAACGCGTCGCATGGGGCCCGCGTGTTCGAGGAGCCCTGCCAGGTCATCGACATCTGGGCGCCCGCGCGCGACGACCTCTAGGGCGCGGCGACCGCTTGATGCCGGGCTAGGACCGGCCTCCTCCCCCGACCGGGGGACCGCGAAGGCCATCCCTCTCTCGGCCTGATACCCGGTTCGGGTGCGGCATCCCTAGCGTCCTTGGTGCATGACCGACCGGCTCCGGCGCGCCCCCGGCGATGCCCTGCTCTATGGACGTGTCTTCGGCATGGCCGCCGCGATCGCCTGGGTCGCGATCGGGAGCCTGATCGTCGTCCCCCTCGCGGCCGGCGCCCTCACCATTCTGTTCGGCACGATCGTCTACAGCTGGACAGCGCAGGCCACGCGGGGCAAGACATTCACCCTGACCACGACGCCGATCGGTCTGGTCGTCGCGGACCTCGCCATCACGGTGCTCTGGATGATGGCGACGGCGCCCGATCCGCGCAGCGTCGGGTTCGCCCTGGTCCTCATCGCCGCCGTACTCGTCCAGTTCCGTCTCGGTCGCCTCGGCACCGCAGTCGCGGGATCCGCGTTCCTCGTCGCGGTCGCCGGGCAGCAGCTCGTGCTCTTCGCCCTGGGCCTGCCGGTCGATCCGCAGTCCGTGTTCCGCCTCGTCATCGTCGTCGGCCTGGTGCTCCTGGTCGTCGGTGTGGTCGCCGCCGCGTACCGTGACGAGCAGGAACGTGGGGCCCGCGCGCTACGCCGGGCGCATCTGCTCGAGCAGGCCGCGACCGAGATCGACACCGAGGCCGGCGCGGAAGGTGTCCTCGGTTCGATCCCGCGTCACGCGCTCGAGCTCGTGCAGGCGGATCACGCCACGCTGAACGTCCACCGCGGCAGCGAGTTCATGATCATCGCCGGCGCGGGCCTCGGGGAACGGGTCATCGGCGTTCGCGGGCCGGCCACGACCGGCATCGTCGGACGCGTGGTCCTCGGTCGGGCGACCGTGACCGTGGACGACTATCGCCAGCTGACCGATGCACCGAAGGCCGTGCTCGATCTCGGTCTCCGCAGCGCCATCGCGGTGCCGGTCCTCGTGCAGGGTGAGATCGCCGCGGTCCTCAACGTGGGGCGGTGCGTGCTGCGGCCATTCGACCGGGACGAGCAGGACGCGCTCGAAGGGTTCGCCGCGCATGCGGCGATCGCCCTCGCCAACGCGCGGCGGCTCGAGCTCGGAAAGCGCCGCGAGTCCTTGGCCCGCGAGCTCGCGTCATCTTCGACCGAGGAGGTGATCGCGTGCCTTGCGGCCGAGGCCGAGCGTGCGTTCAACGCCGAGTACGTCGCGGCCGCGGAGATCACCGGAGCGCGGGGCGTCCGGGTCATCGCCGCGCTGGGTGCGGCAGCCAGCCTGGCGGGGCTCAGCCACGATCAGGCCGGGCCGCTCCTTCAGAAGGTCATCGAGCACCAGGCCGCGACGACCGTCCGCGACTACACGGCCGAGTACGGCGATGTCGGCACCAAGGTCGCGCTCGCCGCGGGCGTCCACGCGGTCGTTGCCGTACCGGTCATCGTCGATGGGGCGGTCGTCGCTGCCTTCATGGTGGGAACGACCGATCCGCACCGTCGGTTCGATGTCGTCGACGAGCAGGGCCTGCTCGATCTCGCTGAGCTCGCCGGCACCGCGCTCCGCGCCGTCGCCGGCCGCCGCGAGCGGGAGCGCCGGATCCAGCGCCTCACTGCCATCAATGAGATCGCGTCGAAGACCGCCTTGGTCCACGACCCCCAGGAGATCGCGAGCTTCGCCCACGAATCGGCCCGGTCGCTGGTGGAGTTCGATGCGTTCTACGTCGCGCGCTACGACGCCGAGCGGCGGCTGTTCGACTTCCTCATCGAGGTCGACGGAGGCCAGGTGCGGGAGGGCGAGTTCTTCCTCCCGTTGGGCGCCGGACCCACGAGCCAGGTCGTGCTGAGCGGCGAGCCGTACGTGATGGCGAGTCGCGACGATCCGATCCAGAAGCGTGGCAAGACCTACGGGGACGAGTCGCGGCGCTGCGAGTCGGCCGTCCACATGCCCCTCAAGATCCGGGGCGAGATCATCGGGGTCGTCTCCGTGCAGTCGTACCGCCCGGCGGCGTATGACGCCGAGGACGTCGCGATCCTGCAGTCGTTCTCGAACCTCATCGCCTCATCCTTCGAGAACGCCGAGCACCACGCCCGGCTCCGCGAGCTGTATCTCGCGTCCGTCAAGGCGCTGGCCGCCGCCGTCGACGCCCGGGACCCGTACACCCGGAGCCACTCTGCGCGAGTGGCGGCGCTGTCGCGGATCATCGCCGTCGAGATGCAGCTGCCGCCGGACGAGATCCGGCGCGTCCAGCTATCGGCCCTGCTGCACGACATCGGCAAGATCGGGATCCCCGACGCCATCCTCAACAAGCCGGCTGCCCTCACGACCGAGGAGTGGGTGATCATGAAGACCCACGCGCCGCTCGGCGCCTCGATCCTGGCGGCCGTCGAGCCGCTCGCCGACCTCGTGCCCATCGTTCACGCGCATCACGAGCGCTTCGATGGCGCTGGCTATCCCGACGGGCTGGCCGGCGACGCGATCCCGCTCGGCGCGTACATCGTGTCCGCCGCCGACGCCTACGAGGTGATCGTGAGCAAGCGCGCGTACAAGGCGGCGCAGAGCGTCGACTTCGCCGTGGCCGAGCTGCGCCGGTGCAGCGGCGCGCAGTTCCACCCCGACGTGGTCGAGGCGTTCCTCCGGGTCATCGAACGCGACCGCCGCGAGGGCAGCGTGTACCTGAGCAAGGTTGGCGCGATCGAGCACGAGGACATCGAGGACGTCCCCGGTCCGGGTTCGCTCGTGGAGCGCATGGCCGAGCACTCCCACACCCACGCCCGCCAGCTCGCGATCCTCCAGCGACTGGCCTCGGAGATCAGCGCGGTGCTCGATCTCGATGAGCTCGCGAGCCGCCTGCTGCGCATCGTGTGCGACGCGATGGGATACGAGAACGGATTCCTCACGACGCTGAACGACGCCGGCGAGCTCAGCATCCGCGCTGCCTTTGGGCCGTCGACCGCGTTCATCGGCCAGTCGCTGCCGTCCGGCACCGGGATCAGCTGGTGGGTCATGGAGCACGGCCGGCTCCAGAACGTCGTGGACGTCCACTCCGACACCCGGTTCGTCGGTCCGGCGGACATCCGATCGAGCCTCATCGTTCCACTGCGGATCGGTGACGAGACGGTCGGCATCATCGGCATCGAGAGCACCCGCCCCGCGGCATTCTCGACCGAGGACGAGACGCTCCTGACTGCGACGTCCCATCAGGTGGCTGCGGCCGTCCGGGTGGCGCGCCTGCACCAGGCCGCGAAATCCGCGGCCGCGACCGATCCGCTCACGGGCCTTCCGAATCGGCGGGTCTTCTTCGAGAGGCTCGCCGAGTGCCTCACCCAGAGCGAGCAGGACGGCGCGCCGCTCTCGGTGGCCATGATCGACGCGAACCGCCTGAAGCAGCTGAACGACCACCATGGCCACGCGTCGGGCGACCAGGCGCTCATCCGGATCGGCGAGCTCCTCGCCGCGGGCGTGCGCGAGCACGACGTGGTCGCGCGGATCGGGGGCGACGAGTTCGCCATCGTATTCCCGGGCGCACCGCTCTTCGCGGCGGATCGGATCATGCGCCGGCTGGCCGAGGACATCGCTGACGCGACGATCGCGTCCGGCGAACGGCTGCCGACGATCGCCTGGGGCATCGCGCCGGCGCTTGTCGAGGGCACGACCGTCGACGCCCTCGTCGACGCCGCCGATCGGGCGATGTACCGCCAGAAGCAGCTCGGGAGAGCCCGCGCGGGCTAAACTGGGACGAGACCGGCAGCGACCGGGAGGAGTACCGAGCCCCGACCGACAGGGAAGGCCCGCCATGACTGGAAGCGGGCCGCGGCACCGGAGCAGGGAAGTCGCCCGCGAGCCGGATCGGGTGCGCCCGTTAGCGCGCGGATGAGGCGTTCGCGAAACGCGAACGTGAACTCAGGTGGTACCACGGTGGCTACGGCCGTCGTCCTGTTCGGGACGACGGCCTTTTGTTTACCCCGCGTTGAACCATGAAGGAGTAATTAAGGGTGAAGGCTCCGCAGGCGGTCCTCGAGTACCGGGGCAAGAACTTCGACGCGAGCGCCGTCGAGACCTTCCTCTACGAGTGGTGGGAGTCATCGGGCTTCTTCACGCCCGGGCCGAAGCAGCCCGGCGAGAAGCCGTTCGTGATGATGCTGCCGCTGCCGAACGTGACCGGCGACCTCCACCTCGG
>CAZMLV010000133.1:0-5109 GCA_964567235.1 uncultured Chloroflexota bacterium
TACGACGACCGCGAGATACGAGATCGCGTTGATGTAGAAGAGGACGCCCGCCCCGAAGGTCGGCGGCGCGGCGAACGGCGCGTAGATGAGCCCGCCGATGACCGGGCCGATGATCTGCGGGCCATTGAAGGCGGCGGAGTTGAGGCCGATCGCGCTCATGAGATCACGCTCGGGCACGAGGCGCGGGACCATCGACTGCCGCGTTGGCGCGTCGAACGCGAAGATCGTCGAGTTCAGCGCGCCGAGCAGGAGGATCTCGACGATGTTGATCCGGTCGGTGATCGTGAGCGTCGCCAGGATCGCCGCCGTGACCGCCGCCGCGGACTGCGTGACGAGGAGCAGCCGGCGCCGGTCGGTCCGATCCGCGAGCGCGCCGCCGAACAGGCCCAGGGTCAGTCCGGGGACCGCGCGGGCGAGCCCGACGAGGCCGAGGTACAGCGGCGCGAGCTGCGGGACGCCGTCCCGCACGGCGAGGAGCACCACGAGGTAGCCCTGCCCGAACATCTGCATCCACGTGCCGACGTTCGACACGAGCAGGCCGAACCAGAACAGCCGGAAGTCGCGGTACCGGAGCGCGGCGATGGCCGAGGTGCGGCCGGGCTCGACGTCCGCGGCGAGGTCGGTGGCCGGCCCCTCGAGCTCCTCGGTCAGCTCCTCACGTGCAGCGGACCGGCTCACTGCGAGAGTGCATGGGAGTCGAACCCACCACGGAACGTGCAACGCCCCGTCAACGGTTTTGAAGACCGCGGCCTGCACCGGCAGACGCGCACTCTCATCGGCACTTGCTGAAGAAACTCTAGCCGTCAGGGCTGACGCGCATCGCCATGACGGCATCGTCATACCGGACCGCGGCTCGGTCCGTAGCGTTCGACGAGAACATGGGACACCCTGCGTAGCCTCGCCCAGCTCCGCCTAAGGCAGCGCGCGTTGGCGGTCGCCGCGGTGCTCGTCGCGGTCACCTATCCGCTCGTGTTCGCGCTCAACGACGCGGACCTTGCGGTGCAGCTCCCATTTGCGATCATTCCGGTCGGTCTCGCCGCGTGGGTGTTCCGGTGGCGCGTTGCCCTGGTCGTCGTCGTCGTCGAGACCGTCTCGTTGAGCGTGATCCTTCGGGTGCGCGACGGCGCGATGGGGTGGCCGATCGTCGAGGGCGGCGGTATCCCCACCGTGCTGCTGATCATCGTGGTCGCCGTGTCGATCGGCTTCCTCCGCCAGCTGCGCGATGACCTCACCCAGCGGGCGAGCGAGGCCGAAGCCCTGACCGACGCCACTGCGGCGCTGGTCGCGGGCGCGGCCGCGCGCGAGACGATGCAGGGGATCCTGAGCGCCGCGGTCGGTGCCGTGCCGTCGGTGGTCGCCGCGTTCATCGCGTCGGACGCGAGCGGCGAGCTGCTGCACGTGGCGGCGACGATCGGCGGGCCGCCGGAGTACCTCGGCCGCCCGTATCCGGTCGGCACCGGCGTGACGGGCCGCGCCTGGCGCACCGGCGAGATCCAGCGGATCGGTAACGTGCTGGACGATCCCGAGTACATCGGCGAGCGACGCACCGCGCTATGCGCCCTGGCCGTGCCGATCATCCGCGAGGGCCGGACCCGCGGCGTCCTGTACTTCGAGCGCGATCCCCAGGAACCCTATACGCCGCGCGACATCCGGATCCTCGGCGCGCTCGCCGGCTACGCCTGGATCGCGCTTCGGAGCGAGGAGGGCACTCACGCGCTCGGGGCCGCGACCGACCGCTTCGCCGCGGCGTTCAGCGCCGCGCCGTCCAGCCTGATCATCAGCCGAGCGATCGACAGCACGATCGTGGACGTGAACGACGCCTTCGTTGCGGTCATCGGTCGTCCGCGCGGCGAGATCGTCGGACGCACGCTGGCGGACCTTGGGCTCGTCGACGCGCAGAGCGGCGCGCGCATCACTGAACAGTTCAGCCGCGAGCATCGCCTGAGCGGCATCACGCTCCAGACCGACCGGATCGGCCCGGGGACCCGGCACTTCCAGGTCTCCGCGGAGACCGTCGACATCGGTGGTGAGGCGCATGTCGTCTGGTCGGCCACCGAGGTGACTGAAGCGAAACGCGCGGCGCTCGCGAACGAGCGGCTCGCTCTGTACGACGACCTCACGGACCTGCCGAACCGGAACCTGTTCGCCTGGCAGGTCGAGGCCGCGCTCGAGGCGGCCACTCCGTCCGGCCGACCGGTGGCGGTGCTGCTCATCGACCTCGATCACTTCAAGGACGTCAACGACACGTTCGGCCACGGTTTCGGCGATCGGCTGCTGCGGACGATCGGCACGCGGATCCGGGCGATCGTTCCAGCGAACGAGACGGTCGCGCGCCTCGGCGGCGACGAGTTCGCGATCATGCTCGACGCCGGCGCGCCGGACGCCCTTCGCGTCGCGGACAGCATCCGCCGCACGCTCGAGACGCCGGTCGATCTCGAGGGCCACGCCATCGGCGTGTCCGCGAGCATCGGGATCAGCTTCTTCCCGGAGCATGGCGATACCGAGAGCGCCCTCCTGCGACGCGCCGACATCGCGCTGTATGCCGCGAAGGCGACCGGCGGCGGGACGATGGTCTACGCCGCAGCCATCGACGCGCACAGCCCGGCACGGCTGGCACTCACCGCCGAGCTGCAGCGCGCGATCGCGGCCGACGAGCTGATCCTGCATTACCAGCCGGTGATGGCGCTCCACGCCGGGCTGTGCAACGGGGTCGAGGCGCTCGTGCGCTGGCCGCATCGCGAACGTGGACTCGTGCCGCCGGCCGACTTCATCCCCGCGGCCGAGCGGAGCGGGCTCATCAGGCCGCTGACCGACTGGGTGGTCGGGCGGGCGCTCGCGCAGGGCAGCGGCTGGCGGGTCGGTCCGGACCCGGTCGACATCGCGGTGAACATCTCGATGCGCAACCTGATGGACCCGAGCCTGCCGGTGAACGTGGCCCGGCACATCGCCGCTCAGGGCATCGACCCGGCGCGGGTCTGCTTGGAGATCACCGAGTCGGTCGCGATGGCCGACCCGGAACGGACCATCAGCGTGCTCATGCAGCTGCACGACATCGGCGTGCACATCGCGATCGACGACTTCGGCACCGGTCATTCGTCGCTCTCATACCTGCGGCGGATCCCGGTCCACTCCTTGAAGATCGACCGCACATTCATCGCGGGGCTCGCCCACGATCCCGCGAGCCGGTCGATCGTGAAGGCGACCATCGAGCTCGGGCACGCCCTCGGCCTCGTCGTGGTGGCCGAGGGCATCGAGCACCAGGAGGAGCTGGACGCCGCTCGAGAGCTCGGCTGCGACCAAGCCCAGGGCTACTTCATCGCCCGGCCGATGAGCGAGGCGGACGTCCCGCTGTGGCTGGCGGCGCACGCGGGGGCGCAGTTCGAGCGCGAGGAGCCTCGGAGCCTGGCGGCTACGCTGCGGGCGTGACCGACGGCGGCCTCAAGTTCGAGCTCGAGCGCGCGATCACCGAGAACGAGCTCATCCTCCACTACCAGCCGCGGGTGCTCGTGACCACCCTCGAGCTGCGCGGCGTCGAGGCCCTCGTCCGCTGGCGCCATCCCGTGCGCGGGATCGTCCCCGCGGCCGAATTCGTCGCGGCCGCCGAGCGCAGCGGCCTGATGCACGACCTCGATGCATGGGTCATCCGCGAGGCACTCCTGCAGGCGGCGGTGTGGCGCCGCGATGGCCTTCGCATCGGCATGAGCGTGAACGTCACCCCATCGCTGCTCGGCGACGAGAGCTTCCTGCGGCTCATCGAGCGGACCCTCAACATCCAGGGTGACCCGACGACCCTCACGTTCGAGGTCGCTGCAGCCGCGCTCCTGGGCAATGTCCCGCCGCTGGCCGGGCTCGCGCGGCTTCGCGACCGCGGCGTGCGGCTTGCGCTCGACGACGTCACCAGCCTGGCGCTGCTCGACGCCGGTGCGTTCATCCAGTGGACCTACGTGAAGCTCGGCCGATCGCTCGTCACGCGGGTGGCGCGCGACGAGGCCTCGGGCGCGCTCGTGCATGCGCTCGTCTCCCGCGCGACGGAGCTCGGTTCGCGGGTCGTCGCGGTCGGCGTCGAGGACGACGGGGCGGTCGCGCTGCTGCGGGAGGCGGACGCGTATCTGGCCCAGGGCTACCTGATCTCGCCGCCGCTCGCCGTGAAGGAGCTCGCGGCGTGGTCCGCCGCGCGTGAACGGCGGGGCTAGACGGCCTCGAGCATCGGCTCCGCGAACTGGCTCTCGTACAGATCGGCGTAGAACCCGCGGCGCGCGAGCAGCTCATCGTGGGTGCCCTGCTCGACGATCCGGCCGTGATCCATGACCAGGATCACGTCGGCGTCGTGGATGGTCGACAGGCGGTGCGCGATCACGAAGCTGGTCCGGCCGCGCATCAACGTCGTCATCGCGCGCTGGATCAGCATCTCGGTCCGCGTGTCGACGGAGCTCGTCGCCTCGTCGAGGATCAGGATCGGCGGGTCCGCGAGGAACGCGCGTGCGATGGTGAGCAGCTGCCGCTCACCCTGCGATACGTTCGTCGCCTCGTCCCCGAGCATCGTCTGGTAGCCGTCGGGCAACGTCCGGACGAAGTGGTCGACCTGCGCGGCGCGCGCCGCCGCGAGGACCTGCTCGTCCGTCGCGCGGTCCGCGCCGTAGGCGATGTTGTCGTGGATCGTGCCGTTGAACAGCCAGGCGTCCTGGAGGACCATGCCGAACGTCCGGCGGAGGTCGTCGCGGGTGAGATCGCGGATATCGATCCCGTCGACGGTGATCCGTCCCGCGTCGATCTCGTAGAAGCGCATCAACAGGTTCACGAGCGTCGTCTTGCCCGCCCCGGTCGGCCCGACGATCGCGATCGTCTGGCCAGGCTCGACCTCAAGGTCCATGTCCTCGATGAGCGGCACATCCGGCTTGTAGCGGAACGAAACGCCCTCGAACGCGACCCGTCCGGCCGCCTGGCCGAGCCGCCGCGGGGTCGCCGTATCGGGCCGCTCCTCCGGCTCGTCGAGCAGCTCGAACACGCGCTCGGCCGAGGCGATCGCCGACTGCATGACGTTGCTGATGCTGGCGGTCTGGATGAGCGGCATCGTGAATTGCCGCGAGTACTGGATGAAGGCGAGCACGT
>CAZMLV010000134.1:0-5092 GCA_964567235.1 uncultured Chloroflexota bacterium
TGAAGCTGCGCGAGGTCTACATCATCGGCGAGTTCGAGATCTCGCTCGACCATCTGGACGGCGCGGGCTGGTTCTGCGAGATCGAGGCGCTCACGCCCGACGCCGATATCGACGCGATGGCCTACGACCTCGGCCTGCGGCCCCGCCAGCTCGAGCCGCGCACGTATTCGGAGATCGTGGACGAGATGTCCGCGGCGGGGGAGCCGACCCCGGCCTAGCGACCCTGCTCTAGCGAGCCTCCCGCCGTCGGTAGGTCACCTCGAGGTCCGGCCGGTAGGGCTTCTCATCCTCTTGCAGCTCCGACCGCCACCGGATCGTGCGACCGCCGTCCTCGAACGCGCCCGTCGCGCGCTGAGAGAAGCCGAGATGGTCGCGCCACATCCTCCAGACACCGTTCTCGAAGCTGGTCTGGTACGTCCGCGCGACGCCGCGCTCGTCGAAGTAAGCCAGCGGCCAGATCCCCGGCGTCGATCCGCCACCGATGATCGAGATCGAGCTCGGGACCGAGTTCGGCGGGGTGTACGAACGCCAGATGAGGAAGGTGCGGCCGGTGAGCCACTCGAACGCCGTGTGGCCGCGCACAGCCGCCTTGAAGGCCGGGTGCGTCATCTCGGTGTCCCATTCACCGACGAGCGCGTCGAGTGCGTCGAGTGCCGGGTCTCGCGGGAGCGGCTGCACGGCGGGAGTATGGCCTGAGGTGAATGGGCTCGCCGGAGCCCACCCCGGCTAACGTCAGCCGCGCTCGCTTGCCCCGGTTCTGCTCGCGACCACAATATTTTCGGCTCTCATCCGTCTACAGCACGTGGGTGATGAACGCAGCGTGGACCTCGAGGCAGCCGAACGCGATCGACGGGTCTCCGACGTGGTGGAGCGCGAGCAGTCGCGCCTCCGGAGCTTCATCCGCCGGCGCGTCGCCGATCCCAGGGACGTGGACGACATCCTCCAGGAGGTCTTCTCGGAGCTGGTCGAGGCGAACCGACGGTTCATGCCGATCGATCACATCAGCGGCTGGCTATTCCGAGTGGCGCGCAATCGCATCACGGATCTCTTTCGGAAGACCCAGGCCGAAGCGTTCAGCGATCCGGCGGGGAGAGGCGACGAACCGCTCGATCTCGGGGCTGTCCTTCCCTCGCCAACTGCCGGGCCGGAGGCGGTCTTCGCCCGCAACGCGCTCCTTCAGGAGCTCGCGCAGGCGATCAACGAGCTGCCCGAGGAACAACGCCGGGTCTTTGTCGAGCACGAGCTCGAGGGCCGGAGCTTCAAGGAGATGGCTGCGGAGACCGGCGTCAGCGTGAACACGCTGCTTTCCCGCAAGCGCTATGCGGTCTTGCGTCTGCGCGCTCGGTTGCGAGCCACGTACGACGAGTCACTGAAGGGATGAGGTCTTGAAATGGTGAGTGAACGTAGAGCCCGAACGCGGCGATCGGTCGCCGTGGCGGTCGAGGCGGCCACCTCCTTCGTCGTGTTCATCGCGGTCGGGGGCGTCGCTGTCCTGGCGCTCTGGAATTGGCTGATGCCATCCCTCTTCGGCGTGCCGCAAGTCAGCTTCCTGCAGGCCCTCGGGATCCTGGCGCTCTCGAGGATCGTCTTCGGAGGATCGGGCCTCTCGAGCCTGAAGCGCGCCGGCTCCGACCGCGCCGCCGACGGCTGGCAGGCCTTGACACCCGAGGAGCGCGAGCTGCTTCGTCAGCGCGCCCGAGGTCTCGGGGCGACCGACGGTGAGAGAGCGTGAGGCAGTGAGGGCGTCGGCCAGGCCGGCTCCCGGCCTCATCGCGAGGCTCATCGCCCTCCTGTACCTGTTCGAGAGCGCGGCGTCGGTCGCGGGGCAATTGATCATTCCTGGGCGGCTGGTCGTGAGAGGCGACGCCGCGGCCACCGCACGCAACGTCCTCGCGAACGAGGCCGTGTTCCGGGTCGGCATCGCCGGCGCTCTCTTGGCGGTCGCGTTCCATATCCTCACCGGAGTCCTCGTCTACTACCTGCTCAAACCGGTAAGCCGGACCTTCGCGCTGCTCACGGTCTTGCTGCTGGTCGTGGCCTCGGGCATTCAGGCGTCCGCCGCGCTCATGCAATCAGGCGCGCTGGTGGCGCTGAAAGGGACCGTCTCGCTCGGTGCGTTCGCCGTCGAGCAACGCGAGGCGATCGCGCTCCTGCTCCTTGACTGGAACAATCAGACCTACGACTTCTATCTCGTGTTCTTCGGCCTGTGGTGCATCGCCCTCGGCGCGCTCATGATGCGCGCGACCTTCGTGCCGCGGGTCCTCGGTGCGGGCATGGTGCTAGCCGGGGTGGGGTATCTCCCGTACCTGTATCCGCCGCTCGCGAACTCTCTCTATCCATACAACCTGGTGCTCGGAGTCGGTGAGCTTGCGTTCGTGCTGTGGCTCGCGATCCGGGGTGTGGACGCTCGGCGATGGCAGGAGCGCGTGCGCATCGCCGAAGGCGGCTGATCTCCAGACGGGTGTACCGGCGGCGCCGGTCCGGCAACAATGGCGCCGAATGAGTGGCAGGTCGACGGAGGACAGCCGGCTGCGACCGAGGCTCGTGTTGCTGTGCGGTTTGCCTGCATCGGGCAAGACGACGCTCGCGCGCGAGCTTGCGGACGCCTACGGCGCGGTGCGGCTCAACCCGGATGAGTGGGAGTCGGCGTTGGACGTTGATCCGTTCGATGAGGGCTTCCAGACCAAGCTCGAAGCACAATTCTGGGAACTTGCGCAGCGGCTCCTCATGCTGGGAACCTCGGTCGTGCTCGAATGGGGTTTCTGGGCTCGTTCGGAGCGCGATGAGAAGCGCGAGGCCGCACGATCGCTCGGCGTGGCCGTCGAGCTGCGGTTTCTCGATGCGCCCTACGACGAGCTCGTGCGTCGGGTGGTAGCTCGTCACGACACCGGCGGCATCGCCATCACCGAGGGTCACATGGAGCAGTACCGCTCCCATTTCCAGCCGCCGACAGACGATGAGCTGGCCCTTTATGACCCGCCGCTACCAGGCGGGTCAGCCGCCTCTCGCGCGTGATGCGGGGATCGATGCCGCCGCGGTGATTAGCCGATCCGACGCTTGAACAGCTCCTTCAAGGCGGCATCAGTGTCGCCAATGAACGGCGCGGCTGGGCGGTCCGATATCGGCTGCGGCTCGGGCTCGGCTTCGACGTTTGCGGCTTCCCATTCGCCACGCTTGTACCGGCGATTCAGGTGCCGTATCTGAGCTACGAGCTCGTAGTGGCGCTCGTCATAGCCAGATGCTGAGAACGCCGATGGACGCCCGTACAGCTTCGTAATGGACCTGGTGTTTCGGCGAGAGGTAGGGGCGATCTTCAAACAAGCCGGCGAGCCATGCGAGCTCCGCCGTGGTGGGGAGTGGAATTGCACTTCCGAGGATCGTCACGACGATCGCTTCTCGTTTCGGTTTGCCTCATCGAAATGCCTTTTCAGCTCAGTTGACGTGATCCGCGTGTAGCGGCGCGTCGTCTGTGGGCTTGCATGGCCAGCGAGTTCTTGCGCGGCGAGCAGACCTGAGTGCCGAGCCATGATCGTGAGCCGGCCATGCCTAAACCAGTGAGGTGAGAAATCCTCCGGAAGGCCCGCGCGGAGGGCGAGCTTCGAAACGATGGTCTCTACCTGCCGAGGACTGAGTGGATACACGCTCTTCTTCGGCACCTTCTTGCCTGTCGTCCGATCCAAGACGTTGCGTACTGTCTGGCTGGAGATGAAAACGTAGGGCGAGTCGTCGCGGCGGGTGTTGAAGTACCGCTGAAGCCAGTCCGCGGCCTCCTCGGTGAGAAATGTGCCGCGAGCCTTCTTGCCCTTTCCAAGGACCTCGACTTCGCGAGTCTTCAGGTTGACCCGCCGTCGTGTAAGCCCACAAAGCTCGGAGAGACGGCAGCCGGTAGCGAACAGCACCTCGAGTAGCGCCCGATCGCGGACGCCATTTGCCGAATCCTTCGGGATTGCCTCGACGAGCCGCTTGAACTCGTGCACCTCTAGGTGGCGCGTCGTCTGGTCTCCGACCTTGGCCAAGACAACCGTGTCAGGGGCGGCGATGTCGAGGCCCATCACCGTCACGCCATGCCGCAGGAGGCCCCGTAGCGCGGACCCATAGACGTTGCGCGTCGAGAGAGCCAGGACACTCCCGTCGTCGCCGTGCCGCCGCGACAGATCGAGCTGGTATGCGCCGATGAGCCTCCGGTCGATCTTGTAGGCCGGTGTTGCCTCGGAGACTTGGTGGCGCGTTGCGAATCGCTCGAAGTCCTCGATGGAGGCCACGTACTTGCGGACCGTGTGCTCCGAGCGGCCAGCGAGCAAGAGCCGCTGGAAGTAGTCATCCCGCAGTTCGCCGAAGGTGACCACCTACCTAAGGTAGCGCGAAACGTTCATTATCTGCTACCTTGCCATAGGCTGCTGAGGGCGTCAAGCCAGTGCGGGTTACCTCTCTCCCGCGGGCGCCGTCCGCCGTCGCAGCCTCCGATCCCGACGTAGCTCCAGTTGAATCGTCCGCGCTGCCGATTCCGCTCGACCTCCGCCGGATCATCGAGGAAGAACGATCCGCGTCGCAGGCGCTCCGTTACGGCGTACCCCCCACCGAGCAATAACCCAAGTAGGCCGCCGAGGACCAATCCGGCTGATGCTGGCCCTTGGTCCGGGCTGCTCAACTGTTGCTTGGCGCTAATGCCCCACGCGATACCGCCGAGCGGCGCAATGACCATGACGAGCGCACCGAGCAGCACTTGTTTGACGTCCGCGACCACGACCCCGCCGCGAGGCGGCACAGACCGCCCTCCGCGCCCCGGCATGGCACGTCGCCCACGGGTGTCGCGGTGCCGTCGCTGCCGTCATCTGCGAAAACGGCACCTGTATCGTCGACACGGTGAGGTCACGCTGGCTTGCGTTCGCGCCAGCGATCGCGATGCTGCTCGTCGTCTCGTGCGTGAGTTATGACGGCGGGACCACCGCGTCCGCGACAGCCGCGGCCGCGACGGCCTCGGCCTCCGCACCGACGTCCACCGCGGCTAGCGTTCTGGACGAGCGCTTCGGGCTGCTCCTCTACGACAAAGATGCGAAGGTGCGGAGCGAAGCCACCGGCGCCCTGATCAGCT
>CAZMLV010000135.1:0-5091 GCA_964567235.1 uncultured Chloroflexota bacterium
GCCGATATTTTAGGTCTCAAAAAATGGTTCGAAGACGGAGCGCATGGCGTTCCTGCGCGGCATGGCGGACGCCGGGCTCGCCACGACGGCCAAGCACTTTCCCGGGCTTGGTCGGGTGACGCGAAACACCGATTTCACCGCATCGGTCGTCGACACCGTGACGACCGCCACCGATCCGTCGCTCGGACCGTTCCGCGATGCGATCGCCGCCCGCGTTCCGTTCGTCATGGTGGCGCTCGCGACGTACCGGCAGCTCGACAACACCGAGCTCGCGGTGTTCTCTACCGCGATCATGCGCCAGCTGCTACGCGGGTCCCTCGGCTTCGATGGAGTCGTGGTATCGGATGACCTCGGCGCCACGGTCGCGGTCGCGAACATCACGACCGGCGATCGCGCCATCGATTTCCTCGTGGCCGGAGGCGATCTCATCATCTCGAAGACCGTCGCGCCCGCCCAGGCGATGGCGGCGGCGATCAGCGCGCGCGCGACCGGCGATGCCGCATTCCGCGGCCGCGTCGATGACGCGGCGCTCCGCGTGCTTCGAGCGAAGGCGGCGCGCGGCCTTGTGACCTGCGGGCGGTAGCGCCCTCCGCGGCTACATTTCCATTTGATGGACCTCGGGACACTTGCCGTCGCGGCGCTGCCCGCGTTCATCGCGAGCGCCGTCGAGTTCGTCGAGGCGACCACGATCATCCTCGCCGTCGGCGTCACGCGCGGCTGGCGCTCACCGCTGTACGGAACGATCGCGGCAGCGATCACGCTTGCGGTCATCATCGCGCTGCTTGGGGTCACGATCGTCACGGTCGTGCCGGAGCACGCGCTCAAAGCGTTCGTCGGCGCGCTGTTGCTGCTCTTCGGGCTCCGGTGGCTACGGAAGGCCATCCTCCGGTTCGCCGGGATCGTGGCCCTGCACGACGAAGAGCGGATCTATCTGAACGAGGTCGCCGACCTGAAGGCCCGCGGCCTCGAGCCCGCTGGGTTCGATCGGATCGGCGCGATCGTCGCGTATAAGGCCGTGCTGCTCGAAGGCACCGAGGTGGCGTTCATCGTCATCGCATTCGGAGCGGGAGGGGCTGCCGCGCTCAACGCGGCCGTGGTCGGAACGATCGCGGCGGGCATCGTCGTCATCGCGCTCGGCGCGATGCTCCGCCAGCCATTGACGATGGTCCCCGAGAACTGGATGAAGTTCGGCGTCGGCGCGATCCTGTCGGCCTTCGGCGTGTTCTGGTTCTCAGAGGGCCTTGGCGCCGAGTGGCCGGGCGACGCGCTGTCGGTCCTTGCGATCCTCGTGGTCTTCCTCGCTGCGAGCTGGCTGTCGGTGCGGATGCTCCGGGCCATGCTCCCGGAGGGGGCCGAGGTGGCGGCGCGCAATGTCTAGCCTCATGGGCGTCTGGGACGCCGTCTGGGGCCTCCTGGTCGAGGACGGGTCGCTCGCGATCGGCATCGTCGTGGCGCTCGCGATCACCTGGGCCGCGGCCGTCGCGCTCGGCGAGGGCGCGCACGACGTCGTGGGCTGGCT
This sequence comes from uncultured Chloroflexota bacterium, assembly GCA_964567235.1. Taxonomy (GTDB): domain Bacteria; phylum Chloroflexota; class Limnocylindria; order P2-11E; family P2-11E; genus UBA4735. The sequence continues at coordinate 1,520 of CAZMLV010000135.1, forward strand.
GCTCCTCGCGATGCTCACCGCCCTGATCCTGGTCAACCTGCAGGCCGCGGGCCGGAAGGCGCGCGGCAAGATCTCCAGCTAATCGCGGCTCCGGCCGCCGCGCTCGTACCAGTCCAACACGCGCGCGGCGCGCAGGGTGTTCCAGTGGCTGGGCTGTCCTTCGTGTTCGTTCATGCCGACGTCCAGATCTCGGACGCGCGCGTTGACCATCTCGCTCTCGTGCACCTTCTCGAGCGGCCAGCGGCCGTCGGCACCGCGCTTGGATCGGACCAGGTCGATGGCCTCGGCCATTCGCGCATCGGGCGTCACCTGCGCTTCGCGCAGGTGCTCGAGTCCCCGCAACACGTCGTAGTGCCAGCCGGTCGGGAACGAGAACAGCATGAATGCCGGATCGATCAGCTCGCCGGTCGACAGCCGGCGCAGCAGCCGCCGTTCGAGGAGGTATTCGTGGCCTCGCTGGAGCGCGGCGGCCGTCCTAGCCGAGCCGCCCGTGGCCCGCACGTGCTCGAGCAGCCCTTCGAGGACGTTGATCGTCGAATGGAAGGATCCTCGGGTCGAGCCGTTCTCCTGCTCGCAGTTCCACCCGCCATCGGCCATCTGCTCGCCGAGCAGCCGCTCGACGAGCGTCGACATATCCAGCCCGTAGTACGCGCCCGCCGCGACGACTCGACCGTTGATGCACGGCTCGACCTCGCCGGCGAACAATGGGGTTCCATGCCATGGGCCCCGGGAGTGCCAGGTCGCGTTGTCGCGAACGCGCGCGATCGCATCGCGAGCCTGCTCGCTCGACGGGTCGAGCCCCATGTCGCGTAGCTGCAGCAGCGCGAGCAACGAGATCCATTCCGGCTCGGGTGTGCCGGTGTCCCACAATCCATCCTCTCGCCGGAGCGCGAGCAGCCGGGCGCCCCAGCCTTCGGTCGCGACGCGGGCGCGCTCCGCCGCAACCTGGTCGGCCGGCGCATCGGTCAGGTCGCGCATCGCCTGCCAGCGGATCGCCGGATCCGCATCGAGCAGCCAGTCGAGCGCCTTCATCGGACAGACCCTCCTCTTCGTGCGGTCCGCGCACGGTAGGGGATGTGGCCGATCAATGGGTGGGCCGCGGCCACTCGTCTTCGGCGTGACAATGGAGCGACCGGCGAAGCTTCGATCAAAGGGGGCCGACATGACCACGCTCAAGGACCGGCCGAAGACCGCACTCCTCGTCATCGACGTGCAACGGGGCGTCGTCGAGGGTAATCACGAACGCGACGCGGTCGTCGCGAACGTCGGCAGCCTCGTCGAGAAGGCGCGACGGGAACAGGTGCCGGTGGTCTGGGTCCAGCATTCCGACGAAGGTCTCGAGCGGGGGAGCGAGCGCTGGCGGATCGTCCCGGAGCTCGCTCCTGCTCAGGCTGAGCCGCTCGTCGAGAAGAACTACGGCGACTCGTTCGAGGACACCACGCTCGAGTCCGTGCTGGCGGATCTCAAGGTCGGGCGCCTCGTCGTCGTTGGGGCGCAGACCGACGCGTGTGTCCGCTCGACCCTCCATGGAGCCTTCGCCCGCGGGTACGACGCGACACTGGTGAGCGACGCGCACACGACGGAGGATCAGACCGCGTGGGGCGCGCCGCCGCCCGATCAGGTCATCGCCCACACGAACCTCTACTGGAAGTACCAAACGGCGCCGGGACGGACGGCCGGGACGGTCGCGACGAAGGACGTCGAGTTCGGCGGGTCTAGCGAGTGAGCGAAGGCGCCGGTGACGGACGGCCGAGCCACTCACGAACGGTGGCGAGAGTCCGGCCGCCGGTCGCACGCCAATCGTGGTCATCGGCGGCGCCGGCGGGGCAGTAAGCCCACGCGCCGGCGTGCAGCACGACCGGGCTGCCGACGTCCTGCGGCAGCTGATGCTCGGGCTTCGCGCAGAGGTGCTCGATGACGGCCACGAGCGGCAGTGGACAGCGCGCGGGCCCGTCGGTCGCCACCCGCGTGGGGGAGGCCATTCGATGACGCCGAGACGTCAACCGGCGCTGGCGATCCGCGTGACCGGAAAACGCTGGAGCAGCCGCTTCAGATCCTCGAGGCCCAGGCCGCCACAGGCGCGCCATTCGTGCCCGTCGTGATGGGCGGACGGGCAGTACGCCCACTTCTCGGCGTGCATGGTGAGCTCCTCGCCGAGCGTCGTGACCTGATGGTCTGGACGTGCGCACACGAAGTCGACGCGGTCGGTCATCACTGGATTGAACGGATAGCCCAGGTCGGCCAGTCCCCCGAACAGGTGGACATCGAGCGGCTGCGGCGTGGTTCCCCCGATCGGCGCAGGCGGGCCATCCGACGGCCTGCTGGACTGCCTCCCATGAACGATGATCGCCTTCTCGATTTCGTCTGCATCCGCGAGACACACCAGTCGGAGCCGGCCGCACCGCTCGTTTCGGTGGACAGCGGCGCCCTCATGCTCTGCCCGAGCGGCGAGACCGTGGGACACATCTGGCGGGCGGCCGCCGGGGCACCGTTCATCGACGATCGCGCAGCAGCTCGAGGGCTCGCCACGCGTGGCCGCGTCGTCCGCGTACCGCTCCGGCCCAACTAGCAGCGCGCTTTTCGCGCGCAGTACGCTCAATTCGTGACCACCGATCGCACCGGGACAGCCAGGTCGGCAGGCACCCGACCGCGCGTCGGCGCCGGACTTTCCACCCACGAGGACGGCCGTGAGGCCGCGCGTGCCGCGCTCGATGCGGCGCTCGCGCCGCTGGGCGGCCGGCCTGCTGATCTCGTGTTCCTGTTCGTCTCGCCGCAGCATGAGGACGTTCAGCGCGCGATCATCGATGTCGCGACCGAGCGCGTCGAGGGTGCGACCGTCCTCGGCTGCTCGGCCGGCGGTGTGATCGGGGCGAGGCGCGAGATCGAGGATGCGCCGGCGGTCGTCGCGTGGGCCGCATCCCTCCCGGGGATCGGCGTCCAGCCATTCCGGCTCACGTTCCAGCGCGAGGACGACCACGCGATCATCGAAGGCCTCGAGGACCTGCCGTCACCGGACGATGAGCCGGTGATGGTGATGCTCGCCGATCCGTTCTCGTTCCCCGCCGATGTGCTCCTCGACCACCTGAACGACACGAGCGCCGGCATTCCGATCGTCGGCGGCATGGCCTCGGGCGGGCTCGAGGCCGGTCGCAACTCGCTGTACTTCAACGACGAGATCCTCCGCGATGGCGCCGTGGGCGCGATCCTCACCGGTGGCGGCATGACGACCCTGGTGTCGCAGGGTTGCCGTCCGGTCGGGCGGACGTATGCCGTGACGCGCGCCGAGCGCAACGTCCTATTCGAGATGGGCGGCGAGCCCGCGATGACGCGCATCGAGGAGCTGTACGCGGAGGCGACCGACCGCGACCAGCTGCTCATCCGGCGCGGCTTGCACGTCGGGAGCGCGATCACGGAGACGAAGCCCGAGCTCGGCCGCGGAGATTTCCTCGTGCGCAACGTGGTCGGCGTCGATCGGGACACCGGGGCGATCGCGATCAGCGACGTGGTCGAGGTCGGTCGCACGGTGCAGTTCCAGGTGCGCGATGCGGAGTCGGCGCGCGAGGACCTTCGCG
>CAZMLV010000136.1:0-5075 GCA_964567235.1 uncultured Chloroflexota bacterium
TCGTCGGCTGATCGAGGATGTGGTACTCGTAGTTCGCCTTCTCGATCTGCTCGCGAAGCTCGGAAACACGCTTCTGGGCGGCAGGAACGGCCATACGTGCTGATTCTCCCAAAGGAAGTCGTACCACGCGTGTACGACTTGGCCCTGCGTTGGATGACCGAACAGTCACGACCGCCGGCCGGCCTGGCGATACGGTCGCCACATGCGGATCACCGTGTGCCTCATCGCCGTGCTCGTCACCGCCTGCGCTGGAACAACGCAAGACGCGGTGGCGAGCCCGTCCGCGACGCGGAGCGCGGGGGTCACCGTGACGCCGAGCGCGTCGCCGTCAGGGTCCGCGTCGCCGGCCGCGGGCGCCAAGCCGTTCTCGGCGACGCTGTCCGGACCGATCCAGCGCTTGGATCCGAAGGTCGGGTTCGCAACGACGGAGACCGGCCTGATCGCCACGGACGATGGCGGCGCCACCTGGACCGCCCGAGCCCGGATGGACGGCGCGCTCTTCAGCGAGCTCCGGTTCATCGACGCCGAGCGTGGCTGGGCGATCGCCGAGCGATGGGCCCCCGGCACGATCTGCCTGAGCCCGACGATCGCGCCGCCGTGCTGGTCGGTCATCACGACGGCCGACGGGGGGCGCACGTGGCAGGACAGGCTATCGGTGGCCGGCAACCAGCTCGGCACCGCGCCGGTCATGTCGCTTCAAGCGATCGACGATCAAGTGGCCTGGGTCGTTGTCTCAACCGCCGCCTGCGCGATCCAAGGTTGCATCGGGGAGCTGCGCGTCACGCACGATGGCGGGCACACGTGGTCGATCCAACTGTCGCGCGAGCGTGGACTCGGCCCGGTGCGCTTCGCGAGCGCGGCGCGCGGCTGGATCGCCGCCACTCGGCCCGGTGACGCGAACGGCGGGGCCGACGTGCTCGCGACATCGGACGGCGGAACGACCTGGACGACCGCGTACCGCGCGGCCACGCCGGTCATCGGGATCGACGCGGCAAGCGAGCGCGAGGCATGGATCCTCACTCGCGACGGCGGCTACTGCACGTCGTCGAACTGCTCGAGCTACGAACTGCGGCACACGAGCGACGGCGGCGCGACCTGGGCCAGCCTCGGGAACCCGAAGGACCAGGCCACCTGCAGCGCCGGTCATCTGCGCGGGCCTGTGTTCGCCAGCGCGTCGACGGGATGGATGGCCATCTCGCTCGGTGCCGGAGGCGCGGGCACGCCCACCGGTGGCCTCATGCGGTCGAGTGACGGCGGACGGACCTGGGATTGCCGTAGTGCGCTGCAGAACGTGAACTACGTGAGCGCGGCGGACCCTCGCGCGGTGTGGGTCCGGAGCGATCCCGGCGGCGCTTCGCTGAAGGGATCGACGCCCGTGCTGATGGCGACCGAGAACGGTGGCGACACCTGGCAAGCCGTCGCCATCGTCCTCCGCTCCGCTCTGCCGCGACCGGCGTCAGGTCCCGTCCGGATGTCCACGCTGACGTTCACCGACGCACAGCATGGTTGGCTGCTGCGGCCCGGACGGCACGAGCTCGACCGGACGCTGGACGGCGGCGATTCGTGGCTGCCTGCCGGGTACCCCTCGGAAGTCGAGCTGACGGGCGTCGGGTTCGTCGACCGCACCGACGGCTTTGCGAGCGGGTGGGTGGTCAACGATCCGCAAGGCTGCAATTCGACCGCGGCGTCGCCGCGCTGCCGTGTCCGGCTGTATCGCAGCATCGACGGCGGCGATTCGTGGATACCCATCTTCGACCACGCGGATCTCGGCGCCGTATCGATCGTTGACTTCCGGACCGTATTCGCGGTCGCCGCGGTCGCGGACTGCAATGGTTATCCAGATAGCTGCGGCTCGGATCTGTGGCGCACCGCCGACGGCGGTGCCACGTGGTCGGTCGTGTCGCGGAGTTCGACGCCGATCTGGGACGTCCGGTTCGCGGACGCGCATGAGGGATACCTGAGCCGTCTGGACGGGTCGGGGCTCGCGGGCACCGGCGTGATCGCGCACACCGCGGACGGCGGAGCGACGTGGTCCGATGAGCTCCTCCTCCCGGCGTCGCGCATCCCGCTCCTCGAGTTGAGCGCCGGTCAGGTCTGGGTCATGACGCTCGCGGATGGAATGTGCTCCATGGGTGGTTGCGGCGGCTACGAGGTGCGGAAACGCATGGCCGCGGGGAGGTGGGACCTCATCACCACCGATCCGGACTGGTACGCGCACCCTCGGCCCGACCGGCTCGGCTTCCTCGGCGCGCCGCTGTTCACCGATGCGTTGCATGGTTGGATCAGCGCTGGAGCCGGCGCAGGCGGTGGGACCGGCGGGGTGCTCCACAGCGAGGACGGCGGCGCGACCTGGTGGCGCTCGATCGTCCCGCCCTGGGGTTGGGACGTCGAGGCGCTGGCGCCGATCACCGGTTCGACCGCTGTGATCCTTGCGTCCGAATTCGGAACACCGCCGTTCCTCGCACGGACGACCGACGGCGCACACACGTGGACGAAGCTCGCCCTCCGTCCCTGAGCTAGCCCTTCGTCAGGCCCGCGAAGCTCGCCATGAGCTTCTTCACGCCTTTCCCGGCGAATGCGACGGTCACCTCTTCATCGTCGGGCCGTACGGCGCTTGACACGACGATGCCCGCACCGAATGCCGGATGGACGACGTGGTCGCCTGCGCGGAAGAGCGTCTGGCCCGATGCCGCGACCCGCGCCGCGCGATTCACCTGCGCCGCGCTCGGCTCGCGAGCGCCTCCGCTCCACGTCGGTGGCAGGTCGGCCAGGGCCGCGGCGTGGCGCTGTGCGCGCCGCGCTTCGTACCGCTCGCGGCCGCGTTCCCAGTCGAGCTCCTCCCACTGGTCACGCTCCTCCGTCTCGATCTCGCCCCGCAGCTCGATGTCCTCGGGCAGCTCGCGCAAGAACCGTGACGGCGGGTTCTCGTTCGTTCGACCGAAGAGCTGCCGGCGGCGCGCGAACGTGAGGTAGCAGCGATGCATCGCCCGCGTGATCGCGACGTAGCAGAGCCGGCGCTCTTCCTCGAGCTGCCGCTCGTCCTCGAGCGACCGCGAGTGCGGGAAGACGCCCTCCTCCATGCCGGTGACGAACACGATCGGGAACTCGAGCCCCTTCACGGCGTGCATCGTGATGAGCGTCGCGGCCGGCTTGGCCTCGGCGAACTCGTCGACATCGGAGACGAGCGCGACCTCCTCCATGAATAAGGGCAGCTGCTCGTCGCGCGGGAGGTTCACGTAGTCCTCGGCGATCGTGCGGAGCTCGAGCACGTTCGCGTAGCGCTCCTCGCCATCCTCGGTGCCGTCCTTCAGGTACGCGCCGTACCCGGTCGCCCGGATGACCTCGTCGACGATCTCGGGCAGGTCCTTGAGCAGCAGCTCATCGCGGATCCGCCCGAGCAGCCGGCCGAACGCGACCATCGCCGCGGCCTGACGCTTCGGGATCTCGGGCGCCTGCTCCGCGTCGAGCAGCGCGGCCGCGATCGGGATCCCGCGCTCTTTCGCGAACGCGGCGAGACCGGCCTGGCCCTTCGCCCCGATGCCACGGGGCGGCGTGTTCAGCACACGCCCGATCGCGACGCTGTCGACCGGGTTCCGAAGCAGCCTGAGGTACGCGAGCACGTCCTTCACCTCGCGCCGGGCATAGAAGGACACGCCGCCGACCACCTGGTACGCGAGGCCGAAGCCGCGGAACACGTCCTCGATCGCGCGCGACTGCGCGTTCGTCCGGTACAGCACGGCGACGTCGCGGGCCGAGGTCACGTCGCCCTCGCGCCGCAGCCGCTCGATCTCGCGCGCGATCGTCTCGGCCTCGTGGTGCTCGTCGTGGGCCTGCACCACGACGACCGGCGCGCCGCCCTTCCGGTCCGTCCAGAGCTTCTTCTCCTTGCGTGCGACGTTGTTCCGAACGACGCTGTGCGCCGCGTCGAGGATCCGCTGGGTGCTCCGGTAGTTCTGCTCGAGCTTCACGACCGTCGCGTTCGGGTAGTCGCGCTCGAAGTCGAGGATGTTGCGCACATCGGCGCCGCGCCATGAGAACACCGATTGGTCGTCGTCGCCGACGACGCAGAGATTCTGCGTGCGGCCCGCGAGGTAGCGCAGGAGCACGTACTGCGCGCGGTTCGTGTCCTGGTACTCGTCGACCAGGATGTGGTCATAGCGGTCCTGCCACTTCTCGAGCGCGCGGTCGCTCGTCTCGAACAGTCGGCAGGGCAGGACCAGCAGGTCGTCGAAGTCGACCGCGTTGTTCTCCTTGAGCAGCGCCTCGTACCGCCGCCAGACCGTGGCGGCGAGGCGCTCGAGCTGCCCGCGGGCCTCGTTCGCGAGGTCGGCCGGCCCGCGGAGCTCGTTCTTGGCGCCCGAGATCACCGCGCCGATCGCGCCGGGCGAGAACAGGCGCTCGGAGACGCCGGTGTCGCCCATCGCCTGGCGGAGGAGGGCCCGCTGGTCCGCCGTGTCGTAGATCGCGAAGCCCCGGTCGAGGCCGACCTCGGGACCGTCCCGGCGGAGCAAGCGGGCGCAGAACGCGTGGAACGTGCCCGCCGTGAGGTCGGCGAGCGCGGCGTCGCCCAGGAGCTTCTGGAGGCGGGCGCGCATCTCCTTCGCCGCCTTGTTGGTGAACGTGACCGCCAGGATCTTCCGCGGCGGGACGCCGAGGTCGCGGACGAGGAACGCGATCCGGTGCGTGAGCACGCGGGTCTTGCCCGAACCAGCGCCGGCGAGGATGAGCAGCGGGCCGCCCGGATGGGTCACCGCGGCGCGCTGCTCCGGATTCAGGACGTCGAGGATCGGGTCGGTGCTCATCGTTCGATGGTAGGTATCGCGGCGACCATGACGGAAATCCACAGGCGCGTGGATGGACCGTGGACAAACGCCGGAACGTCGTGGACAACATCGCGCCGGGTCATCGCGAATTCGTGGATAAAGCCGTTGTTCGCCTGGCCTCTCGGCGGCTATGTTTCACCGCGACCCGAGGGGTCTGCCAAGAGGAACAGTCCCGAGATTCCATCAACGGAACTGGTTCTCAGGAGCGCAACCGGAGATAGCATCAAAGGCGGTCCGAGAGGATATCGAGGA
>CAZMLV010000137.1:0-5072 GCA_964567235.1 uncultured Chloroflexota bacterium
GCAGGTGCTGAACAACCTCATCGGCAACGCGATGAAGTACTCGCCGGACGGCGGCACCATCGAGGTGACCGTGAAGCGTGCCGGTGACCGGGAGGTCGAGTTCTCGGTGGGCGATCAGGGGATCGGGATCCGCCCGGCTGAGCTCGAGCGGGTGTTCGGGCTGTTCTACCGGTCGCCGGACCGTCTCGCGCGCGACGTCGGCGGCATGGGCCTGGGGCTCTACATCACGAAGGAGATCGTCGACCGGCACAACGGACGCATCTGGGCTGACAGCGAAGTGGGGAAGGGGACCGCGTTCCACGTCGCGTTGCCGGCGAGCGTTGCTGCCGCGGTGGAGGCGTAAGCGCAGCCGCTTCGCATCATGCGAAGTAGCGTCCTAGGTTACTGACGGTCGGGGTGGCGGGATTTGAACCCGCGAATCTCCAGTCCCCCAGACTGGCGCCTTGAACCGGGCTAGGCCACACCCCGTGAAAACTCAGTCAGTGTAGCGGCGCGCGATGTTCCGGAACTGCCTCGGTGCTATCCCGAGCGACGCGCGTGTTCGGCGGCCGAGCAGTCGCGCACAAGCATTGCAGCGTCGGCGCATGGTGCCGTTTCCGCGCCGGCCGACGACGTCGTACTTGTGGCCGCGCTTGCACAGTGTGCTCCCGCCCTTGAGTCGAACTTGGCTCGTGAATGCAGCCATCGCCGCGCGCGCTTGCTCCCGCTTGACCGATCCAAGCCATGGTCCGACGACTGCCAACACATGCTCGATCGCCGGCATGCCTTCCGCGATCCATCTGAAGTCGTCGGCTTCGCCGTGACATTCAATGTGCCCGACGCCGACCATGCGGTGCAGTCGTCGGAGCACCGCGGGCCGGGACACCGATTTCGCCGTGTTGCGTCGAGGAGGCTCGGATCCGATACCAGCGGCGTCCGCCGACCCGTGCGTGCGCGCCTACGAGGCCGAAGCATCCCTCGCCATCGAGGAAGCCTGCCGCCCACGCTCGCTCGAGCCGCTGGCGCGGTTCAACGGGAAGCGTGTCGCGAACGACACGCGGCATCCTGATTGGTGGAAGTCTTCGCCCGGGACGGCCCTTGATCCTGCCGGACGAGTACTGCTCGTCGACGATCAGTACGGCGCGTGCCGCCTGACGTCGCTTCACCGGTCCGATCCAGGGTCGGAGCAGAGCGATAACGGCGCGAGCCTGCGTGTCGTCGCCTACGCGCCACTGGTATAGGTCGTTGAACGGATGACTTATCCGACCCATGCCATTCATGGCCGTCCTGAATCTGACCAACACCTCGGGGACGACCGCGTCACCCCGCTGTGGCACCGCGACGTTGAGGCGCCGGTAGCCGGGTCGGGAGAGACGCCTCGCGCGAACGTGCTGCCCTCGCCGTCGAAGAAGCCGCCAGCCCACGCGAGACGTTCGAGCCGTCGTTGACGTTCGGAGATCCGCATATCCCGAATATGCACAACTCGTAAGGTCGTGTGAAGCCATGACACTGCAGCTACAGCGTTCGGCGATCGATGCCGCGAAATTGAAGCGCCTTCACGCCCGCATCCGTGCGTGCACAAAGTGCGTCGCGGCCGGCTATATCGACCTCGCCGCGCCGGTCGTGGCAGGAGACATCAGCGATCGCGTGATGATCGTCGGCCAGGCGCCCGGCGTCGTGGAGCTTGTGACCCGCACGCCGTTCTCCGGTCGCGCCGGCGCGGAGCTCCGCCGCTGGCTCGTGCGCGCAGGTATCGGCGAAGAGGACCTTCCGTACCGCACGGCGATCACGAAGTGCTTCCCGGGGAAAGCGCAGACCGGCGCGGGAGACCGCCGGCCCTCACCACCCGAGATCGCGCTCTGCGCGCCGTGGCTCGAGGCCGAGCTCGCCCTCGTTCGGCCGGAGATCATCCTGCTGGTCGGCACGCTCGCCATCGACCGTCTCTGGGGAAAAGCCGCGCTCGGCGATGTGGTCGGGCGGTCCAAGCGCAGCCCGCAGCTGCACGACGCCCTGCTCATCCCGTTGCCGCACCCGAGCGGCGCATCCCGATGGCTGAACGACCCGGCGAACCGGGCACGTCTCGACCGCGCCCTCCGGCTGCTCGGGCGTTCGTGGCGCGCCTTGCCGCCACTTGACGCTGCAGGTAGAGTGCACTCACGCAGGTGATGCTCGTAGCAGCTGTCCCCGCAGGAGGTGCAGTGTCCACGTTGTCGGACGACGCCGAGTTCCTAACGACCGACGAGGTGGCCAAGCGCCTGCGTGTTCACCCCACGACCATCTTGCGCCGCCTCGGCGCAGTGGACGACGCGGACCCGGAGCGCATTCCCGCGGTCCGGGTCGGTCGGATCTGGCGCATCCCGCGTCGCGAATTCGAGGAATGGCTCGCCCGCTCCAGCCAGGCCGGTCGCATGACCGGGCGGCAGCGGCGGCTGTTCTGAGCGCTGGACGCGCCGATCACTTTTCGAGGAAGGGAGGTGACCTAAATGCCGGCGAAGAAGAAGGCTGCCAAGAAGACCGCGAAGAAGAAGGCGAAGAAGAAGTAGCTCTGATGCCGTGACGGCAGCGCCGCGGGCGGGCGGCGCTGGCCGGACTTTCGTACTGGTACGTATTCACTCTTCAGTAACGGCGCGATAACACGCCTCGAGCCGGGGGCGTTGGCCCTCATGGATGAGGAAGCTCGCTCTCGCAACGCTTGCCCTGCTCCTGGCCCTGCCCTTGGTGGGTCTGGACGCACGCCCGGTCGCGGCGGTGACGGCGACCGATGCGAACGCGACCCAGGCGACCGTGCAGAGCGACATGCTCCAGACCTTGAATGACCATCGCGCCTCGGTCGGCGCACCCAGGATCGCCGCTGACGCGCGCGTGAACGCCGCCGCGCAGAACCACGCGAACTACAGCTCGGCGAACGGCTACATGGGTCATTACGAGACGAGCGGCCTGCCGTACTACACGGGCTACGCGCCACGCGACCGGCTCATCGCCGCCGGGTGGACGACGACGTTCGTGAGCGAGGTCGCGACCGGTGGCCCGACCGGGATCGCCGGCGTCAACCAGCTCTGGGACGCGCCGTACCACCGCCTCGGCATGATGCACCCGAATTCCGTATCGACCGGCTGGGGCTTCTCCACGGTCGGGAGCCGCCCGTCGACGGTCGGCGACTTCGTATACGACTTCAGCCAGCATCCGGTCGACTACGTGCGCTCACCCGCGGCGGGTCAGACTGGTATCCCCACGAGCTGGAGCGGCGGCGAGTCGCCGAGCCCGCTCCCGGCCGGCGTCTCCGGACCGGTCGGCTACCCGATCATGGTCGTCTACTCGGCCGGCCAGGGAGTCACGATGCGCGCGGCAGAGATCGTCGCGCCAGATGGCTCGCGGGTCCCGATCTACTACGCCCCGCAGCAATTCGAGTACGACTACCAGGTCATCATCCCTCAGAAGCCGCTCGCCGCGGGCACCACCTATCACGTCCGGTTCGACATCAACGTGAACAGCGTCATGGTCACCAACCAGTGGGACTTCACGACCGCGGGCGGCTCCGTCACGACGACGCCGTCGCCCAGCTTCCACGCCGCGTTCCTGAGCGAGAGCCCGTGGCCGACCCTCGTCGCCGGTACGTCGACCTCGCTCACGGTGAAGTTCCAGAACACCGGGACCGCGACGTGGCAGAAGGGCGTCGCCGGCATGCAAGCCAACCTCGGACTCAACGGAGACACGCTCACCTTCGCGAACCTCGGGATGAACATCGGGTGGCTCTCGGGCAACCGGCTCGCGACCACGACCGAGGCGACCGTGGGACCCGGCCAGACCGGCACGTTCACGTTCAGCGTCCGCGCGCCCATGACCCCAGGCACCTATCGCCTCCCGCTGCGTCCGGTGATCGACGGAGTGACGTGGATGGAGGACTCGGGCGTCTTCATGGTCATCGTGAGCACCTCGAGCTACCACTCCAGGTGGCTCTCACAGTCGCCCTATCCGACCCTCCATGTCGGCCAGACGAGCGGCATGCTGACCGTCTCCTACACGAACACCGGCGCCAGCACGTGGGTGAAGGGCGTCATCGGCCAGGAGGCGCGGCTCGGCATCAATCTCGATGACAGCACGTGGGCCTCGCTCGGCGTGAACTGGGTCTATACGAACCGGGTCGCCGCGCAGACCGAGGCGACCGTGGCCACCGGGCAGACCGGCACGTTCACGTTCCAGGTCAAGGCTCCGGCGACCCCCGGGGTGTACTCGATCCATCTACGCCCGGTCATCGACGGGACGACGTGGATGGAAGACGAGGGCGTCTTCCTCGTCATCACCGTCATTCCCTAAGAGACCCTGAAACCTGCGCCGCCTTCGGCGCCGCTGACGCGCAGAGGGGCCCTCGCCTGATCATCAGTCGTCGCTGAAGACCACCTCATAGGTCTCGCGGCAACGCGGGCAGCGCACCGATGCGGCGTAGGGCGGGTTCGGCGGCACATCCGAATGCTCACGAGTGACGAACCGCGGACCGACGTGCTCGCCGCAGAACGGGCACACCGTCTCGTACGCGAGGAAGTCGCGGCGGCGCGCGGTGATCCGCCGGCCCTCGGCGCCTCGCGTTCGCATGCGGGCTATCTTAGGGACGTGGCTGCGCCGAGATCCGCTGCGAGCGAGCAGCGACCGAAGGGTCGCACGAAGACCGCGACCGAGACGACGACGCTCAAGGTCGGGGATCCCGCGCCGGACTTCACGCTTCGCGCGCACGATGGCCGCACGATCACGCTCTCGGCCCTGCGGGGCCAGCGCGTGGTCGTCGCGTTCATGGCCTTCGCGTTCAGCGGCACCTGAAACCACGAAGCCCCGGCTCTCGCGTCGCTCCAGCAGCGATATGAGGCGGGGACGACCCAGGTCGTGGGTATCACGTGCGACTCGGTGTACGCGCTGAAGGCGTGGGCGGAACAGCTCGGCATCACGAGCTACCCGTTCTGCTCCGACTTCTGGCCTCACGGCGCCGTCTCGCGGCTCTACGGCGTGTTCAACGAGGAGATCGGCCGTCCTGAACGCGCGATCATCGTCGTGGACGCGCAGGGCATCGTCCGGTACATCGACGTCCACACGCTGCGCGAGGT
>CAZMLV010000138.1:0-3524 GCA_964567235.1 uncultured Chloroflexota bacterium
TTGCTCCACAGGACCTTCGGGACGACGCCGAACATCGCGCCGCCGTCGATCTTGAACGTCCCGTCGCTGAAGATGTCGATCTGGAATCGGCCGAAGCGCATGGTGCGAGTATGGGGAAATGGACATCAGGACGTACCGCGAGGGCGACGGCGACCGTCTCCGCACGTTCTGGCTCACCTGCGGGATCAAGATCCGCCCTGGCGACGACGATGCGTCGCTCGCGCGGTTCGCCGCGCACAACCCGGAGCTCCTGCTCCTCGCGGAGGAGAACGGGCATCTGGTCGGCTCCGCGCTCGCGGGCTGGGACGGGCGGCGCGGCTGGCTCTATCACGTCGCGGTGCACCGCGACGAGCGGCGTCGCGGCATCGGCCGCACGCTCGTCGCCGACCTCGAGCGGCGGCTGCGCGATCTCGGCTGCCCGAAGCTGAACCTCATCGTGTGGGACGACAACACCTGGGCGATGCAGTTCTGGGAGGCGCTCGGCTACCGGCGTGAGAAGACGGTCGAGTTCGCGAAGGAGCTCTAGTAGAAGACGAGCCGTCCCGATGAGAGATACCGCCGGAACTGACCCGAGAGGGCGATGCCCGTGGGCGGACGGCCGTTGGGGATCAGCTCGAAGATCGTGAATCCGGAAAACCCGGCACCCCCGCACTCGGACTGGATGATGTAGCGCGCGTCGGGCGACATCACCCACGCGCAGCCGTGATACCGCGCGTGCTCGACGCCGTCGAACCCCATCACGATCCCGAGCAGCCTCGCGCCCGCGCCCTGCTCGCCCGGATCGCGCGTGACCACCAGCTCACCGTTGGGGAACGATGAGACCGTGACGGCGCCGCCTTCGATCGTCCGCACGGTCGTGCCGGTCGCGAGGTCGACCATGCGCACGCGAGCCTTCGCCGCGCCGGTCTCGCCGTCGCTGTCGACGCCGGCGAGGATCGTCCCGTCGCGCGACCACGCGAGCGAGACCGTGCCGTCGGCCGCGTATCGGCGGAACGGACCGGCGATGCGCGTGACCGCGCCACTGTTGAGATCGACCACCGCGACGTGGCCATCGGCGTTGTACGCCCAGATCGCCACGCGGCTGCCCGCCGCATCCGGGACCGCCGTCCACGGCAGACCGCCGGCCGCGCCGGCCGCGTCAGCGATGTTCCGCATCCCGCTGCCATCGCCATTCCCGATCCATACACCGCGCCCGACCATCACCAGGCGCCCGTCGGGCAGCCAGTCTGCGAGAGCGAACGGACCATCGGCTACGGTCGGCTGCGCGAGCGGCGTGCTCACGCCGGTGAAGAGCTGGACCAACGCCGGAGCCGCGGCTGTCGCAGGCCCGACCGCCTGGTAGGCGATGGCCGTTCCGCCGGCCGGCGAGACCGTCAGCGCGCCGGCGGCGGTCACGCGGTGTGACTCGCCAGCCGTTCTCGAGCCCCCCGTCGCGATCGCGTACGCCTCGCCGGTCGCGAAGATGTTCACCACGCGCGTCGCGGGGAAGTCCACGTTGACCGTGAAGTAGTCGATCGCTGCGCTCGCGTCGGCAGCGAGGGTCTCCCCGATCTTGAAGCTGATCGGCTCGGTCTCGCGGAACGTGAGCTGCGCAGTCCGGTCGTCCGTCCAGGTGATCGGCGCCGACTTGGACAGCCACCGCTCCACGGACGACTTGTCGACCGCGAACGGGAACGCGATCACGATCGTGACCGGAGCACCGGTCGGCGTCAGCGTGAAGCCACTGCCGTCGACGTACGGCTTGCCGTTCACGGTGATGCGCACACTCGAGCCCGGCAGCCGTCCGCTCGGGGCTGCCGACGCGGACGCCGCCGCGGACGCGCTCGGCGAGGGCGACCCGCCGGCAAGCGTCGAGCCGCACGCGCCCAGCAGCAGAATGGCCGCGAATCCGATCGATCTCACGACCCAATTGTCGGGCCCGCTCGGCTGCTGGGCATGACCGACCGGTCATGGCCAGCCCCATAATCCCGTGATGGCGAAGGACCGGATGGCGTTCATCGGCGGCGGCGTGATGGCCGAGGCGATGATCCGCGGCGTCCTCGACAAGCACCTGGTCCCGCCGTCGCGCGTCACCGTCACCGGGCCGCGCCGCGAGCGGCGGGCCGAACTCGCGAAGCAGTTCGGCGTCACCGCGCTCGCGTCGAACGCGGATGCAGCGAAGCAGGCTGACGTCGTCGTGCTGTCGGTGAAGCCGCAGGTCCTGCCGACCGTCATGAAGGAGCTCCGCGGGAAGCTGCGGCCCGACCAGCTCGTGATCTCGATCGTCGCCGGCGCGAACATGCGCGCGCTCGAGGTCGGCCTCGGGCATCCGACGATCGTCCGTGCGATGCCGAACACGCCGGCGCAGGTCGGGATGGGCGTGACGGCGTGGTACCCGTCGCACGCCGTCACCGCGGAGCAGCGCGAGCACGCGAAGAGCATCGTCGCGGCACTCGGCGAGGAGCTCATGGTCGAGGACGAGTCGTACATCGACATGGCGACCGCGCTCTCGGCGACCGGCCCGACGTACGTCTTCCTCCTCATGGAGGCACTCGTGGACGCGGGCGTGCACCTCGGGTTCTCGCGGCGCGTCGCCGAGGAGCTCGTGCTGCGCACCGTCGAAGGCTCGGCGCTCTTCGCCCGCAAGAGCGGGCGTCACCTGGCCGAGCTGCGGAACATGGTCACCTCGCCGGGCGGCACGAGCGCGGCCGCGATCTACCAGCTCGAGAAGGGCTCGTTGCGGACGGTGCTCTCGAAGGCGGTGTACGCGGCCTACCTGCGCGCGACGGAGCTCGGCGCGAACGCGGAACGAAAGGTCACCGAAGACGAATGAAGAGCGCGATCGCGGTCCTCGCGGCATTGCTCTGCGGGCTCACGCTGGCCTCGTACGACACGCGGACCGATGACACGGCGATCGAGCTTGGCCTGCTGCTGATCGCCTCGGTCGGGCTCACGCTGCTGGCGCCGAAGGTCTGGTGGGCGGTCGCCCTGCTGGTCGGCGGCTTCATCCCGCTCGTCGAGATGGCCGGTCTATCGGCGCCTGCCCACATTCCACCGGGCGCGGTCGCGCTCGTCGTCACGTTCGTTGGAGCGCTCGGCGCATTCGCGATGGCGCGCGCCTCGAGGACGAGCGCCGCCTAGTTCGACTGCGGGCTGGTCTGGGTGAGCTCGAACACCTCGCCGTTGCGCTGGATGCGCGCATGCGCGTCGACCGTGCGGAGCCAGGCGGCCCCGCCGGCGACGAGAGCCTCGAACGTCTTCGCATCGCCGAGCGCCGGCCAGAGCAACGCGGTGTGCTCATGTGGGGCGCCCGCCGCGAGGAAGCGTTCGAGGTCCGTCTGATCGGCCAGGATGACCGCGCGACCGGCCGTGGTGCCATCCGGTGCCCAGTTCACCTGTCGTGATTGCCAGCGGCTGAGCCAGGCGGGAGCGGCCCCGGTCTTGTCGTACCCGACGACGCCGATGAGCGGCGTCGGTCCGAAATCCCAGAGCCAGGCGGCCGTCTCGGCGACGAGCTCCGGGTCCGCGAGCGGCTTCCACTCGTT
>CAZMLV010000138.1:3624-5065 GCA_964567235.1 uncultured Chloroflexota bacterium
CCGGCGCTCATCCACCACTTCATGTTCGCGAGGTAGCGCTGCGAGTAGTTGATGTCCTGCCCCCATGACGGGTATGGCGGCTGCGGGCCAAGACCCAGGAACGAGAGCGCGGCTTCGGCGAGGATCGCGAACGCCGTCGCCAAGGTCGCCTGAACCACGAGCGCGTTCGCGATGTTCGGGAAGATGTGCCGGAGGACGATCCGGAACGGCGGCACACCGACCGTCCGTGCGGCGACGATGAAGTCGCGGCCCCGCACGGCGAGCACCTGGCCGCGGGTGAGGCGGGCGTATCCGGGGATGGCGACGATCCCGATGGCGATCATCGCGTTCTGGATCTGCGGCCCGAGCGACGCCGTGATCGCGATCGCAAGCACGAGCGCCGGGAACGCGAGCAGCGCGTCGATGACCCGCATCGCGAGCAGGTCGAACGTCCCCCCGAGGTAGCCGGCGAGCAGGCCGACTGACACACCGATGAGGAACCCGATGCTCACCGAGATCACGCCGACCGACAGGGAAACGCGCGAGCCCCAGAGGACCCGCGAGAAGACGTCGCGGCCCAAGTCATCGGTGCCGAACCAATGGTCGATGCTCGGCGGCTGTAGCTGGTCGGGGACGCTCACCTTGATCGGGTCGTACGGCGCGATGATCGGCGCGAACGCCGCGACGAACAGGAGGATCGCGAGCAGGACGACGCCCACGAGCATCCGTGGGTTCTTGCGCAGGAACCACCGCAGCGACGAGGCCCGGCTGTGTCCGCGCAGCGGCATCGTGACCGGGAGCGTGGCGCCGCTCACGCTTCAGCGCCGCCGAAGGAGATGCGCGGGTCGAGGTACGCGTAGAGCACATCGACCGCGAGCGTGCTCACCATGTACGACAGCGCCGCGACCAGCACGACTCCCTGCACGACCGGGTAATCCTGCGACGGGATGGCCTGCACGGCGAGCCGCCCGATGCCCGGGATGAAGAAGATCGTCTCGGTGATGATCGCACCCTCGATGATCGCTCCGACCTGGATCCCGATGATCGTGACCACCGGGATGAGCGCGTTCTTCAGCGCGTGACGGGTCACGACCGCCCGCTCACGCAGGCCCTTGGCCCGCGCAGTGCGCATGTAGTCCATCCCGAAGACGTCGAGCAGGCTCGAGCGCACCTGGCGCAGGTTCACCGCGAGGCTCGCGGTCGCGATCGTGATCGCGGGAAGGATGAGCCGGCGGAGGTTGTCGCCCGGATCGGTCGTGAACGGCGTCCAGCCGCCGGGCGGGAAGATGTGCCCCGGGATCACGTACGCGAACAGCAGGATAAGCAGCAGACCGAGGTAGAAGTTCGGGAACGACACGCCGGCGAGCGTGATGCTCGTCGTCAGGAGATCCACAGCCGAATTGCGCTTGATCGCGGAGATCGTGCCGATCACGAGCGCGAGGCTCACCGAGATGAGGATCGC
>CAZMLV010000139.1:0-4995 GCA_964567235.1 uncultured Chloroflexota bacterium
ACGTGCAGAAGGCCGGCGGCAAGTGGGACCGCGACCGGCTGAACTACTTCAACGGCCTCTGGATCCGCCGGTTGTCGGACGACGAGCTGCTCCGCCGGCTCGACCCGTTCCTGCCATCCGAGTGGGACCGCGTGCTCGTGCGGCGCGTGGTGCCATTGATCAAGGAGCGCATGCAGACCCTCGCCGAGGCGAAGGACCAGATCGCGTTCCTGTTCACCGACGCCTTGGAGCACGACCGCTCGATCCTCGTGCCAAAGAAGCGCGAGCCAGGCGAGACCGTGACCGCGCTCAGCCGTGTGACCGTCGCCCTGCGGTTCCTCGATCCGTTCGCCGATGACCGCATCGAGCAGGCGATCGCGGCCGTCGCGACGGACGTCGGCTGGTCGGTACGGGATCTCACCATCGCGATGCGCGCGGCGATCACCGGACGGAAGGTCGGTCCCCCGCTCTACGGATCGATCGTGCTCCTCGGCAAGGAGCGCAGCCTCGAGCGGCTCGAGGCGGCGCAGGAGCTGATCGGCTGAGCCGGACCTAGTCCCAGAAGCTCGACGCGGGAAGCTGGCGCTGCGCGCGCACGTTGCGCGGGCGCCCAGCAAGCGGCAGGACGACGGTGAACGTGGCGCCGAGGCCGCGGCCCTGGCTCGCGGCGAGGAGATCGCCGCCGTGCGCCTCGGCGATGAGCTTGGCGAGGTAGAGGCCGAGGCCCATCCCCGGCACGTTCGCCGTCCGCGCGTCGCGGATCCGGCCGTAGCGCGTGAACAGGACGTCCATGTCAAGCGGGCTCAGGCCGACACCGTGATCGCGGACCGCCACCCGCGCCTCGTCGGCCGTGGCCGACACGTTCACCATGATCCCCGCGCTCGCCGGCGAGAACTTCAGCGCGTTCTGGAGCAGGTGATCGAGAAGCTGACGGAGCCGCTCCGGATCCGCGTGGACTTCGACCGGCGCCGACGGCGTGACGATCGTCGCGCGATCGTGCGGCACCCGCTGCTCGGTGATCTCGAGCACGAACGCGGCGAGATCGACCGGCACCATCGTGAGCGCCATCTTCCGCGTGTCCATCTGATCGAGCGTGAGCAGGTCGTTCGCGAGCCTGGTGAGCCCGCGGGCGTGGCGCCGGACCTGATCGAACGCCGCGCTCTGCGCTCGATCGAGCTTGATCGGATCCGCGAGGAGCGGGACGGCTACGTCGATGCTCACCACCGATTCGCGAAGCTGGACGGCCAGGATCATGCGGGCCTGCTCGCGGCGGAGCTCCTCGATGCGGAGGCGCCGTTGGCGGGTGCGCGCCGCGGACACGGCGATCGCGATCCCCGCGAGTCCCGCGACGAGCACGGCCGCGCTGATCGATGCGCCGATCGTCGAGGCGGATGCGAATGAGGCCGCGGTCCACCCGGCGGCGCCGACGATCGCGGCGGTCACACCGGGGCCCCGCCCGAGCCACCAGGCGGCGACGATCGTCGCGACGAACAGGAGCGGCGCGGTCTCGATCGAACCCGCCGAGAGCCACTTCACCGCGGCGGCGATGGCGAGCACGACGGTGATCGCGACGGCGAGCCCGATGCCCCGCGACGGCGGGAGGTGCGGGGGCTCGAGCGCGGGCACCGCCGGGAAATCCTCGGGCGCGGGAGCGCGCGGGGGCGCCGGGAGCTGGGTGTTCTCCGTCGACGCTCGCAGGGTCACTCCGAGACGAGGACCGCGATGACGAGCACCCGGATGCTGCGGAACATCGGTCGACCCTCCACCGCTATCGCGCCGTGAACCGCACGGCGTCGACCGCGCGCTGGTAGACGGTGAGATGCTCGAGCTCGCTCGTCGGAGCGACGTTGAGCTCGGCGACGAACGCCTCGACGACGGCGGGATCGAACTGCGTGCCGGCGCACGCCCGGAGCTCGGCCACGGCCGCCTCGGGCGTGACCGCCCGGCGATACGCGCGGGGCGTCGTGATGGCTTCGTATGCGTCGGCGACGGCGATGATCTGCGCGGCGCGCGGGATGGCGTCGCCCTTCAGTCCGTTCGGGTACCCACGCCCGTCGAAGCGCTCGTGGTGGGCGAGGATGAGCGGACGGATATGGTCCAGTTCCGGCATCTGCGCAAGGAGGCTCGCGCCGATGATGGGATGCGCGCGGACCTCGGACCACTCGACGTCCGTGAGCCGTTCGGGCTTCAGGAGGATGCCGTCGGAGATGGCGATCTTCCCGAGATCGTGGAACAGCGCGCCGAGCTGCACCGCCTCGATCGCGTTGTCGTCGAGCCCGAGCCGCTTCGCGACTGCGACGGAGCGGTAGATCGTCGCAGCGAGGTGGGCGGTGCCGGCGGCAGTCTTTGCCTCGAGGGAGCCGAGCAGCGCGCCGACGATCGAGATGTGCGCTTCCGTGAGACGGGTGTTCGAACGCTCGAACAGGACGTTGAGCTCGGCGAGCTTCGCGTTCTCGGCGCGCACGTCGTTGGACCGGGAGACGTAGACCTTGAATGAGTACCAGGCGACGCCGAGCGGCAAGATGAAGACCGCGGCGCCGAAGACCCCGAGGGCCTGGTACGCGAGGGCCAGGGCCGCGCCGTTGACCGCGGTCGCGAGGAAGTTCACCGGCATCCAGCTGAAGTTCTGGCGCCACACGGAGAAGAAGCTGGCCTCGGACGTGAGGGCGATGACCCCGGCGGTCAGCGTCGAGTTGACGAGGAAGTACACCGCAGCTGAGACGGCGACGGCGAAGACCGTGGTCACGAGATCGCCCGGTCCGACCTTTCCGCCAACGAGCCCGTAGGTCGTCGCGGCGAGGGTCGTCGAGATCGAGAGCTGGCCGAAGTTGAAGGCGGCCTTGCGGATCGGCTTCGGCTTCGGGGTGAAGGCGTTGACCGCGGCGACGACGACGTTGACCCAGAGCGCGACGCCGACGCCGAACAGGACGTACGCGGCGACCTTGATGGCGAACGACATCGAGATCGCGCTCGAGCGGAACAGCATGACCGGGTTGCGCTGGGCCACGGCGGCAAGACCAAGGAGCAGGACGAACATGAGCGGGTCGAGGCTGGCGACCCGCACGCCGAGCGACCCCACCACGAGACAGGCGGCGCCGGCGGCGACCACCGCGAAGATGTAGACGTCCGCGAAGAGCTTCTTCATACGCACCCCGTCCTCGTCCATCTAGTCCACCAGGCCCCAGCCGCCTGACGTGCTATCGCCCCGCGGTGCCGCGATCTCCCAAGTCACGCCTTCCCAGGTGAGGTCTTCCCACGTGATGTCCTCCCAGGTGATGCTCTGCCAGTCGAACGCCTCCCAGGTGATGTCCTCCCAGGTGACGCTGTCCCAGGTGATGTCGGCCCACGTGACGTCGGTCCAGCTGATCCCCTGCGAGTCGACGCCGCCGTGGAATGAGAGATCGCGCCACGTGATGGTCTGCCCGTAGAGCTTCGTGAAGACCTGCTCCGCGAAGGCCGCGCTAGCCGGGTAGGGCGTATACGGCGCGGCGGCCTGCGGCACCGTGACCGCGGCCAGCGCGTCGACGACGCCGGCGCCCTGCGCGCTGGCTCGCACGTCGCGGAGCGGACGCGCCGTCGCGGTCAGCTGCGCCTTCACGTCGCGCGGCGTCGCGGAGGAACGCCGCTCGAGGTAGAGCGCGGCCACGCCCGACACGATCGCGGCGGCCATCGAGGTGCCCGACAGCGTGAAGTACTGCGCTGTCGTCGCGCCCTTCGCCGTCACCTGCAGGCTCGGATAGAGCGTGTCGAGCGTGCTGCCAGCGGCGCGTAGACCGACGATCCGTCGACCCGGCGCGACGACGTCCGGCTTCGCGAGGCCATCGAACGCCGTCGGCCCGCGGGACGACCACTTTGCGATGCTGTCGTCCTTGAGGCCTGCGGTGTCGTTGGTGTCGTCCGCTCCGGCAGTGATGACGAACGGGTCGGTCGCCGGCGTCGTGATGCTCGACGCTCCCGACTTCCCGTCGTTGCCGGCTGAGACCACGACCGTGAGACCCGAGAAGCTGAGCATCTCGACCGCCGACGCGAGCAGGTCGTTCTGGTAGCCACTGAGCGCCGCGCCGCCGAACGAGAGGTTGGCGATCCGGATGTCGTACGTCGACCGGTTGCGCAGGACCCACTGGAGTCCCGCGAAGATCGTCGACAGCTTCGCGTGACCGGTCGCGTCGATCACACGGACGCTCGCGATGTTCGCCTGCGGCGCGACGCCGGTCCACTGACCGTGGGACGCGGCGCCATCGCCGGCGATCAGACCCGCGACGTGCGTGCCATGGCCACCGGGATCGCCATTCGATCCCTCGCCGGTCAGGTCGACGCGCGCCACGATCCGGCCGGCGAGGTCGGGGTGATCGGCGACCCCGCTGTCGATGACCGCGACGGTGACGCCCTTGCCGGTCAGACCCTTCGCGGCCCAGGCGGCAGGCGCCCTCACCGTCTCGATCGCCGCGTCATTCACCGCCTTGGCGGCGTCGTCGGCGGTCCAGCTCGCGCTGAACGTCTCATCGCGCACGATGCGGTCCACGAGACCGCTCTGCGAGAGGGTGACGATCTGCGATCCGCGCAACACGCCCGATGCGCCGCCGACGATCGCGAGCGACCGTCGCGCGCCACCCGACGCCGACAGCGCGGTCTCGGCCTCCTCGACCCGGGATTCGCTGTCGGTGCCGTCCCCCGACGTGGCGCCGGCCGTGCCCCCTGCGGAGAAGGACATGGTCGAAGCGGCGGCGTTGGACGCGCCGCGAACGATCACGGGGAAGTAGGCGTCGGGGCGGGCCTTCGCGTCGGCGAGAAGCGCGGGATCAACATTCGAGGGGCCGCTCTTCGAGTCGGCCATCAGCGGGGTCGTGCCGACGAAGAGCGCGGCGGCGAGGGCACCGATGACCCAGCGCGCGATCACCCTTGACCTCACCCGGAACACCCTCCGCGACCTCCCCTGGTCGACGAACCGTGTTGTACCGAGCGGCCTAGCCCGGGGGACACCCCGTTCGGGGGATTCGGGTCACCCGAGACTGATCT
>CAZMLV010000140.1:0-2483 GCA_964567235.1 uncultured Chloroflexota bacterium
TTCTGCGGATCTCGACGAGCGCACGTCAGGCTGAGGTCGCGTTCGAGCATGAGGTGCTCGCGAGCGTGGCCTCGCGACGGCTGCCCTTCGCGACGCCGCTGCCCCTGGCGAGCAGCAGCGGAGTCACCCTCGAGACGTTCGCGGGGCCGCACGACAGGTTGCCGGCGACGCTCTACCGCGAGATCCCGGGGCGCCATGCGGACGACGCCGACATCGGGCTCGTCGCAGCGGGCGCGAGCGCGTTCGCCGAGCTCGACCGAGCACTGGCGACCGTGCGCATCGCCACTCCCAGCCGACCGCTGAGCTCCGACCTCGCCGCCGTCAGCCCCGCGGTACCAACGCTCGACGGCATCGAGCAGACGGTCGGTCCGGATGCGGCGCGCCTCTTGCGTGACACGGCAGCAGGGCTCGAGGCTTTGCCGGCCGGTCTGCCGCGGCAGCTCATCCACGGCGACTTCGCCCTCGGGAACGTGCTGCTGATCGGCGGGCGCGTCAGCGGGATCGTCGACTTCGAGTACTGCGGGCATGACCTGCGCGCGATGGAGCTCGCCACGGCGCTCGGCCTCGTGCTCACGAAGAACAACGGCGAAGACCTCTGGCGGCCCATCCTCACGGCCTATCTGCGCGCGCTGCCCCTCACCGACGAGGAGCTGGTCGCGCTCCCGTCGCTGGTCAGGCTCGGCCGCGCGGCCGGCCTGCTCTGGTGGATCGGACGGGAACGAGAGGGCCGGTCGTCCAAGACGACCACCGCCGAGCGGGTCGAACGGGTACTCGCGATCGACCAGTGGATCTCGCGAAACGCAAACGAGCTCGTTGAAACCGCGCGACGAGCCGTCTAGGCCGGCCCGGTCTCCGGCTGCGGCGCGAGATCGGTGCCTTCGGCCGGCGCCGCCTCGGGCGGCTCGGCGAGTGGCATCGGGGTGGCAGGCTCGTCGACGTACTTGCCGAGCAGCTTCGCGAGCGCGCTCAGCTCGAACGGCTTGGCGAGCGTGTCGGTCGCGCCGATCTGCTGGGCGAGCGCCGGAAGCTGGTCGCTCGCGCTCATCGCGATGATCGGCGCGCGCCGATCGGCCGGGACGCGGTCGCGGTAACGCGCGGCGAACTGCAGCGCGAAGGCGGGACTCGGCAGAAAGACGTCGAGGAGGATGAGCTCGGGCGCGAGCGCGATCGCCGAGCGGAGCGCGTGGTCGCCGTCGAGGGCCACGTGGGGCTCGTAGCCAAGCTCCGCCAGATATCCGCTCATCCAGGTCCGTGTGTTGGGGTCATCGTCCACCAGGAGGACCCGCTTGGCGGCCATCTGAGACATCACTACAGAACGTATGCCGTTCGACGCAACTCCGCCTGGCGGTCGCTCGGCTGTCCGCCGGCTAAGCCTGACTTAAGGCCTGATCGAGATCGGCGACGATGTCGAACGGGTCCTCGATCCCGACCGACACCCGAACGGTGCCGTCGGTGATCCCCATCCGGACCCGCTCGGCCGGGTCGACCCGCCGGTGCGACGCGGTCGCCGGATGGAGGACCTCGGTGAACAGGTCACCCACGGTGGTGGCCGACGCGGCCAGCGTGAGGGCGTCGAGGAACCGATAGGCCGCGGCCCGGGTGTCATCCTTCAACGCGAAGGTGACGACCCCGCCGCCGCGGTCGCCGTACTGATCGCAGGCGAGCTGATGCTGCGGGTGCGCAGGCAGCCCGGGATAGAAGACGCGCGCGACCTTCGGGTGTCCGGCGAGATGGGTCGCGACCGCGAGCGCGCCCGCGCACTGGCGGCTCACTCGCAGCTCGAGCGTGCGCATTCCCCGGATCGCGAGCCAGGCCTCGTGCGGCGGGAGGTACGCGCCGTCGCTCATCACCCGCTCGCGCAGCTTCCCGACCTCGGACCGGCTGCCGCCGATGCTGCCGCCCATCACGTCGCCGTGCCCGTTGATGTACTTGGTCAAGGAGTGCAGCACGAGATCCGCGCCGAGCCCGGCCGGCCGGTAGAGGACCGGCGTCGCGAACGTCGCGTCGACGCAGAGCTGCGCGCCGGCGGCGTGCGCCCGTTCGGCAAGTGCGGCCACATCGGTCACGCGGAGAAGCGGATTGCTGATCGCTTCGACGTACAGGAGCGCCGTCGTCGTCCCGAGCGCGCGCTCGACCGCCGCGAGATCGGTCGGATCGACGAACGCGACGGCGGCCTTCCGCTCGACCGCGAACCGCTCGAGCATCGCCCGTGTCGCGCCATAGGTGTCCTCTTGCGCGACGATCCGGCCGCCCGCCGCGACGGTCACGCCGAACAGCGTGGCGATCGCAGCCATCCCGGAGACGAAACAGACCGCGTCCTCGACCTCGTCAAGCTCGGCGAGCGCGACCTCGAGCGCGGCGGTCGTGGGCGTCCCGTACCGGCCGTAGACCCAGCCGGGCTTCTCGTTCGCGAAGATCGCATCCTGCTCGTCCATCGAGCCGTAGTCGAAGGCGACGCTCTGGACGAGCGGCGGGACGAGCGG
>CAZMLV010000140.1:2583-4992 GCA_964567235.1 uncultured Chloroflexota bacterium
TCGCTGACGAGCTTGCCGCCCATGCGGCCGGCTTCGGCAACGGTCATCCCGCCACCGGGCTTCTTGCCCTGCGTTGCCATTGGCCAGCTCCTTTCGGTTAAGCGAGTAAGAAGGGGGCAGGTGGCGTGCCCAAACCGGGCTGTGACGGGTCACCTCGGTTACGTCTCGGTAACGGTCTCGTAACCAAGAATGGGCGCAGGGCTAGCGGAGGGCCTGGACCTCCAGATCGAACGGCTCTTCGCGCACGAAGAGGACCACGACCAGCGCCGACAGCGCCGCGCACGCGAAGCAGAACGCCCCGAGCAGCCAGAATCCCGCGCCGTCGACGATGAGCCCACCGACGGTCGCACCGACGACGATCGCGAGACCGGCCACGGACGCCGAGAGCGCGAGCATCGTGCCGCGGGCCTCGGGGACCTGCTCGCTCATGAGCGCCTGGTTCGTCGCGAACCGCGCGCCGATGACCGTGGACAGCACGAGGTTCAACGCCGCGGTCGCGACCAACGGCAGACCGACGTTCGTCTGCACGAAGAGCAGGAATCCCGAGAGCAGCACGCTACCCGCGACGATCCGGCGGTGGCCGACCCGGTCGCCAAGACGGCCGCCGATCTGGCTACCGATGAGGACCCCGAGTCCCTGCGTCAGCGCGACCGTGGACGCGAGCCCTTCGCTCAGCGCGAAGGTCTGCTGGAAATAGACGACGAGATAGGTCGCCCAGGTGAACCAGAACAGCGCGCCGAGGAAGCTCGACCCGATCGCGGCCACGGCGGAGCGGTCGCCCAGGATGAGCGCGTACAGCGCGCGCACCTTCGACTCGCGATTCGTGCCCTGCTGGTTCGGCATCCGCGCGAACAGGACGGCCGCCGCGATGATCGCGAGGACACCCACGATCGCGACCGAGATGCGCCAGCTCGTCGCCTCGGCGACGATGCCCGCGATCGGGACCCCCACGACGCTGGCCATCGTGTTCATGCCGATCACCGCGCCGATCGCCCGGCCGCGCTCGCGGAACGGGAAGGTGTCCGCGATCGTCGCGTTGATGTTCGGGAACAGCACCGACGACCCAATGCCTGAGGCGATGCGCGCCGAAACGATGAGCGCGAACGTCGGCGCGATCGCGGCGGCGATCGTCGAGATGCCCATGATCAACGGCCCGACCACGAGGAACGGCTTGCGACCGATCCGGTCGGAGTACGGACCGGCGATCAGCGCCACGGCTATGCCGGGCGCGCCGTATGCCGCGACGACGAGCCCGGCGGTACCAGTAGTGATGCCGAACTCCCGGGCCATCTGTTCGAGGACCGGGCTCATGACCAGGCCGTTGTACACGGCGGCGAACGCGAGGAAGCCCAGGACCAGAAGGAGCGTGCGGCGTGCGGCCGGATTCAATCCAGTGGGCGGCCAGCGAACGCGTGGAGGAATCGTCCGAACGCGCGGATGTGGTCGATGTAGTCCGCGACCCGGATGTTCTCGTTCGGCGCGTGGTTCGCGGATCCGGCGTTCCCCGAGCCGAAGCCGACCGCAGGGATGCCGAGCTCGTCGCAGACCTGGGCCATCGGACCCGATCCGGCCATGAGCGGGTAGACGACCGGCTCGACGCCGTAGGCCGCGCGGTTCGCCGCGACCGCGGCCTTCGCCACGTCGCTGTCCGCCGGCCAGCGCGACGGCCGCTCACCGTGATACGGCGTGATCTCGACGTCGCTGAAGCCACGCGCGTCGAGGTGCTTCCGCAGCAGCTCGCGAACGAGCCCAGGCTCGAGGTCGGGCACCAAGCGGAAGTCGACCTTCGCGCTCGCGACGGCGGGCAGCACGGTCTTCGAGCCCTCGCCTTGGTAGCCGGAGCTGAGGCCGCAGATCGTGCACGTGGGCTCGAGGAAATAGCGCTGCTTGAGCGCGATGCCGCTGAGCCCGCCGACGAACCCACTGATCCCGTGGATCCGCTTCCAGCCGGCCTCATCGAACGGCAGGCGTTCCAGGACCGCCAGGTCCCCGGCCGTGGGCCTCCGGACGTGGTCCATCAGGCCGTCGACGGTGATCTGGTCGCGCTCATTCTTCAGCGACGCGAGCGCCCAAGTCAGGCGCCACGCGGCGTTCGGGACGATCCCGCCGACAGACGAATGGGCGTCTTGCGCCGTCGCGCGCACCCTCAGCTCGACGTAGCAGATCCCCTTGAGCCCGAGGCTCACCGTCGGGCGGCCCGCGGCGTCCTTGTACCCAGCCTCCCAGATGCACCCGTCCGCGCGCAGCCGATCGGCGTATGTGCGGGTGAACTCGGCGAGGTGCTCGGAGCCGATCTCCTCCTCACCTTCGAACAGCACGCGGACGACGAGCGGCAGCTCGCCGATCGTCGCGCGGTAGGCCTCGATCGCCTGCAGCCGGGCCATGAGGTTGCCCTTGTTGTCCGACGTG
>CAZMLV010000141.1:0-4959 GCA_964567235.1 uncultured Chloroflexota bacterium
GAACGTCTGGTCCCACTCCACGCGATATCCGAGCGCGGCGAGGGCCTGGCGCATCGCCCGGACATCTTCGCCCGGGTCGAGGCGGCCGAGATCGAGACGCGACCGCCCGGCGGCGATGGCCGACAGCACGAGCTCGCGATTCGCGATGCTCTTGGAAGCCGGGACGCGGACGCGCACCTCGCGCAGCGGGTGACGGAACGGGATGATCGGGCGGGGCGTCATGGGACAGGGGATTATGGCCACGGATCGGATGAGACCGCTTTCCGCGCTGACGTTGTGCGCGTGCGTGGTGATCGCCTGCGCGAGCGAGCCGCCGCCGACCTCGGCGTCCGCGAGCGCTGGCCCAGGCGGCACCGGCGTGCCGGTCGCTCCACCGGTCATCGCGTTCGAGCCGTCGCCGGCCACTGCCCAGGCGCCCCGCTACGTCGCTGGACGGTGGACGTCGAGCCTGCCGCTTCTCGGGGTCCGGTTCGCGATCGACCCGGACCCCGGCCTGCCGTGCACCGTGACGATCGATCCGGGCCGGCAGGCCGGCGGGTACGCCTGCGACTGGTTGCTGCCACCGGTGACCGAGATCCGCATCGAGCTCCACGGCACGACCGGGCAGGGCGTTGAAGGAGCCACCACGCGCACCCTCCGGACGATGGGCGACCGCCTGAGCGGCGTGCCGTGGTTCACCGAGTTCGAAGATCCGAATGGGGAAGCCGTGGCGTGCGCGGCCGCGAGCGTGCGGATCATCCAGACCTTCACGACGGGTCGCGATGTCGCGACGGCGCGGGAGATCCTCGCGCAAGGCGTGCCGCTCAACAGGAGCGCCGACCCGGGCATCGATCCGGCCGCCATCGCGGCGGTCACGACCGCGCTCGACGCGGCGAACCACTACCACTACTACCGCTTCGCCACCCGTGAGGCCGCGACGCGCGCGGCCGTGTACTGGCTCGCGCGGTCGGCGAAGCCCGTTATCGCGCTGTCGCTCGCCGGACAGCACGCGCCGATCATCACCGGCTACACGGGCACGATCGGTCCGCGCCTGGCCGACGGGACCATCACTGGCCTCGTGGTCGAGGACCCGCAGCGCGGCGACCTCGACCCGCTGACGGCGAAGCACCGGCCCGACAAGTCGCGTTCGGCCGAGTTCCAGACCGGGAAGCTCATCGGGATCGATGAGTGGTACACGGATGACTGGTGGTTCCGCGACGCGTACCAGGGGTCGATCATCTTCAACTCGGATGCGAAACTCCACGACGTCGACCGGAACGACGGGCTCTACCCGCGGCCGCATTGGGACGGCACGTTCGTGATCCTGGTCGACGATGGCGATGCCGCGACCCCGCCAGACCGCGAAGGTCGGGTCCAGCCAGAGTGACGCTCGGGTACGGACCAGGCTGGCAGTGGGATCCGGCGAAACTGCTCGATCGCGTCGCGCATGAGGTCGCCCTGGACTGGGAGGTGCGGCTCGGGCCGCGGTACGAGTGGGCGCGCTACTCGTTCGCCGCGCCGGCGGGCGAGCACGCCGTCCTCAAGATCACGCCCGTCGAGGACGACTGGGCCGACCACGAAGCCGATGCGCTCCTGTTCTGGCGCGGCCGCGGCGCGGTCCGGCTCCTCCGCGAGGACCGCTCCCGACGGGCGATGCTCATCGAACGCTGCATCCCCGGTCACGATGCGTCGGCGATCGACGACCTCGAGGCGATCCGCGCTGCGATCGCGACCGGCCGCGAGTTGTGGCGTCCGGCGGACGATCGGGTGTTCCGCCGGGCCGGCGACGAGATGATGCGCTGGCTCCGCCAGCTCGCCGAGCGGACCGATCATCCGTACGTGGCCATCGCCGCGGCGCGATTCGCCGCGATCGGCCCGCGCCACGACGTCCTGGTGCACGGCGACTACCACCACCACAACCTGCTCCGTCATGCGGGGCGGTGGCTCGCGATCGATCCCAAGCCGCTCATCGCGGAGCCGGAGTTCGACGTCGTCACGTTGCTCTGGAATCCCCTGCACCTGGCGGTGACCCGTGAGGTCGTCGAACGCCGGATGCGGCAGTTCACGTCGGCGGGCCTCGACGAACGACGCCTTCGGGACTGGGCGGTCATCCGTGGGACGCAGCTCGGGCTACCACTCGACCCGGGCGAGGACGCGGCGACCTCGCGCCAGCTCGCAGTGGTGCGGTGGCTGCTGGAGTAGCGGCCTAGGGCTTCGTGAGCAGGATCGCGTTCGGCAGGAGCCGGCCCGGTCCGACGGTGTACTGACCATTGATCCACATCGCGGACGTTCCGCCGCCGTCGAGGTTCAGGGCATCCTGGACGCCGAGCGCCTGCAGGACGTACTGCGACTCGACAAGGCTCGCGTTCTCGGTGATCACGAGGTAGATGTAGGTGCCGTCGGTGCCGATCGATCCCTTCAGCTCGCGCTCCTGCTGCTTCGCGGTCTGCTCCGCGCTGATGTCCACGATCGCGCCGCCCTGCAGGAGGAGCATGAACATCGTGATCCCAGCGGTGATCCCCGCATCGGCCGCCGGCCCTTGCTGGTAGTAGACGTACGCCCGGCGGTAGTAGCTCGGGGTCTTCCCCCTGAACAGCAGGAGGCCGTTTTGACCGTTCAGCGCGGGCCGGTTGATCCACGTGCCGAGGTCGCTGTTCCACATCGCGTAGTCGTAGGAGTTCACCTTGCCTGCGCACGCCGCGTAGTCGGGCGGACACAGATACGTGCCGTGGATGGCCGCGTACGCGTGGTCGGCGGTGGCGAACTGATCGAGCGGCTCGACCGGACAGTTGTTCGGGCAGTACGACGCGTTCGCGGTGACGGTCTTCACCGTGACATCGGCGAGCCGCTCCTTGATGAGGTGCGTCGTGAATGTGCCGCGTGGCGTCGGGACGCTGAGCGTGCTCGAGCCGGTCGGGCTGTAGATGCCGATGGGCCGCGGCGGCAGTGTGCCATCGGCGTTGAGGACGGTCACCGACCAATAGACGCCGAAATCCTCCATCCAGGTCGCGCCCTCGATCAGGGGGCGGAGGTAGAGGCGGTAGTAGCCGGGTGTCTGCGGAGCTTGGATCGTGAACTGGAACCACGCCACCTGGTCGGGTCCGACATACGGAGCGGGCTGGATCGCGATGCGGTTGTAGCGAGGCCATCCGGTGTTCGGCGAGCCCTGCGTCCCATCGCCGCCAAGCGGGCTGGCGCGGTCCTGCCCCGGCTCCGGGCCCCAGGTCCCGAGATACGCCACCTCGCCGAGCTTGCCGTTCACCCAGCCCTGCGATCCGGAGTTGTAGTACGCGACGGTCGCGGTGTTGAGCGCGCCGGGGCACAAGGTCGGGTAGCCGCTCTGGCCGTACCACTGGGCATGGAAACCGGGGACACCGGCCGGAAGTCCGTTCGGGTGGGGGATGCCCGGGCCGGTGCTGCTCACGCAGGTCGCGGACAGTGCGACCGAGTGCGGTGCGGCAGGGCCGAGCAGGAGCGTGGCGGCGATCAGCACGGCGGCGCACAGACGAGCGAAGAGGTTGCCCCTATTCATCCCGCTCGTGTAACGCGCCAGCCGCAGCGCGCGTTGTGCGGCCCAATTTGGCGGCGCTCAGCCCGGCGCGGAGGCCAGCTCGAGGCGGCGAGCGATCACCCGCCCGAGATCGGGACGCGCGATGCGCATCAGGCCCACCGATCGGATCGGCCCGCGGTTGTACCGGTCGTCCACCAGGACCGTCTCATAGCCATACGTGGCGAGGAACTCGGCGGTCCGCAGATCATCCTCGACCGTGATCGCGGGCTGGACCGATCGCGCGATGCGCCGCTTCCCGTACGCGGGATGCTCGCCGAGCGCGACATGATGAAGTGGCACCCTGCCGAAGCCCGCGGCCGCGAGCCGCTGCGCGGTGCTCTCATGGAGCTCCGGCGGACGCTCCGTCATGAGCGCGAGCGCGCCGTCGGCGAAGGGCCGCAGCGCCGCGGCGACGCTCGGGTCGATGATCCGCTCGGGCTCGGTCCAATGGTCGACCCGCCACCGCGTCGCGAGATCACGTTCGTGGCGCTTCACCGGCGGCTCGAGCGTCGGGACCGGATCGCGCAGCACGGGCTCGCTCCCGAACCAGTGACGGTCCAGCAGCCCCTCGAGATCTACGAGAACGACCGGTCGACTCTCCATCCGTCGCTTCGGACCGACGCCATGCAGGAGCCGTACCCCGGGATCGCCTAACCGTCCGGCAGCGAGACCGGAGGCACGTACGGCCGGACGAAGGATCGCTGCCACCACGCACCGGTCTGCTGCCGCTCGTCCGGCGTGGTGAACCGGTAGAGCCAGAGCTGCGCCCGGACCACCTGCGGCCGCTCCCCCGCGAACGGATCGCGCGCCAGCAGGCGGAGGATCGCGCGATCGCCCTCGAGGAGCTTCGCGAGCAGCGGCATGAACCATTCGTGGTAGCGGGGCGATGAGAACGCGGCGAACCACATGAGCCAGTCGAGCCGGAGGTGATATGGCGCGTACTGCGGCGGCCGCCGGCGGACGTCGCCTGGCTTCGCCTTGAACTCGTACTCGCGCCACTCGCTCGCGGTCGTGGGCTCCGGATCGAGGGTGCCTTCGATGACCACCTCGAACCGGCGCTTCGTCACGCTGCCGAACGCGCCATACGTATTGACGAGATGGAGCGGATCGAAGCTCGAGTTCATGAGCTGGCCGCTCGACAGGAGGTTCTTGGCCGGGCGATAGCTCAGCGCGACGACGAGCGCGGTCACGAGGATCACGAGGACCTCGTGGGGCAGCGACGTCTCGAGCGCCGGCCGCGCGATCGGTAGGACCCGCCCGAGGGCCGCGTCATCGAATGCCGCGAAGGCCAGCACGATCGTGATGACGTTGAGCCAGGAGAAGTTGCCGCTCAGGACGAGCCACGCCTGCGTCGCGACGATGATGAGCCCGGCCACGGTCGCGATCGGCTGCGGCGCGAACAGGAACACCGGCACGACGAGCTGCGCGAA
>CAZMLV010000142.1:0-4925 GCA_964567235.1 uncultured Chloroflexota bacterium
CTCCACCAGCCTTGATCGGGTCTCGGGGCAAAGCCCCGAGATTGAACAGGACCGCGTGTTCGCGTGAGCGCAGCCGAGCTGAAGGTCGGGATCATCGGCGCCGGGTACTGGGGGCCGAATCTCGTGCGGAACTTCTCCGAGGCTCCGGGTGCCGATGTCGTGGCGGTGGCGGACCTCGATCCCGAGCGGCTCGGCGCGCTGCACAAGCGGTTCCCGGCCGTGCGGACGACCACGAACTACCGCGAGCTGCTGGACGACCCGGCGATCGGCGCGATCTGCGTCGTGACCCCGATCTCGACCCACCGGCCGCTGGCGGAGGAGGCCCTCGCCGCGGGCAAGCACGTGTTCGTCGAGAAGCCGCTCGCCGGCACGGTGGCCGACGCCGAATCGATCGTGGCGGCCGCCCGCCGGGCGGGCAAGGTGCTGATGGTCGGCCACACGTTCGTCTACAACCCCGCGGTGACGACCGTCCGCGGGATCGTCGAGCGCGGAGAGCTTGGGAAGATCCAGTACGTCGACAGCCAGCGCGTGAACCTCGGGCTGCATCAGTTCGACTTCAACGTGCTGTGGGACCTCGGCCCGCACGACGTGTCGATCGTCCTGTACTGGCTGGGCGAGTCGCCCGAGTGGGTGCAGTGCGTCGGGGGCTGCTTCGTCCAGCCGGACATCGAGGACGTCGTCTTCCTCACCATGGGCTTCCCGTCCGGCGCGATCGCGCACGCGCACCTGTCGTGGCTCGCGCCGAGCAAGCTGCGCACGATGACGGTCATCGGCGACCGGAAGATGGCGCTGTACGACGACGGCCATCCGGCGGAGAAGGTGAAGATCTTCGATCACGGTGTGGCGAAGCTGTCGGCCGATGAGCTGCGCCGCAGCTACCGCTCCGGCGACATCCACAGCCCCCACGTCGCGGTGACCGAGGCGCTGCAGCTCGAGGTCCGCCACTTCATCGAATCGGTGCGCGACAGGTCCACCCCCCGGAGCGACGGGAAGGCTGGCATCGAGGTCGTGCGCGTGCTCGAGGCGGGGAACCGCTCGTTGCGCGCGAACGGCGCGCGCATCTCGCTCAAGGAGCCGGTGCAGGCGTGACCAGCATCGGGCTCGACATCCACAGGACCGCGATCGTCGGCCCGAACGTGGAGCTCGGTGCGGGATCGATCGTCGGGGCCTACGCCGTCCTCGGGCTCGCGCCGCGCGGCAAGCAGGATGGCGAGCTGCCGCTGGTCATCGGCCCGGGCGCGGTGATCCGGACTGGAACCACGATCTACGCCGGCACGCGGATCGGCGCGCGGCTGCAGACCGGCCAGGGCGCCTCGATCCGCGAGGACAACGTCATCGGCGACGACGTGTCGGTCGGCACACATTCGTCGCTCGAGTTCGGCAACCGCATCGGGTCGCGCGTGCGCGTGCACACCGGCTGCTTCCTCGAGCTCACGACGATCGAGGACGACGTATTCCTTGGGCCGCACGTCGTGTTCACGGACGACCCGCATCCGATGTGCCCCGCGTACCTCGACTGCGTGCGCGGCGGTGTCGTGCGCAAGGGCGCGCGGATCGGCGCGAACAGCACCATCCTCCCGGGCGTCGAGATCGGCGCGGACGCGCTGGTCGGCGCGGGCAGCGTCGTGCGCACGAAGGTGCCGCCGCGTGGCGTGTGGGCCGGCAACCCGGCGATCGAGCTGAAGGACGAGATCACGAAGCTCGCGTGCTTCGCCGGGATCTTCCCGCACGCCTACAGCTGGCTCGAGAAGGACGAGGTCAAGGCGTGACGACGGAGGACGACAAGCGCGCAGCGATCGGGCTGCTCGAGCGCGAATGGCACGCGCTCGACACGTGGCTGCGCTCGCTCGACGACCGGCAGCTCGGCCAGCCCGTTTTCGGCGAAGTCCCAGGCTGGCGGGTGCGGGACATGGTCACGCACATGGCCTGGTGGCAGGAGCTCGCCGCGCGGGTCGCCGAGAAGATCGCACGCGAGGGCGGCGCGCCGGATGACCGTGGGTCACGCCCGTTCCTCGGGATCGAGACGCCGCTCGACGAGCTCAACCGGACGACGTTCGAGACCTGGCGCGATCGGACGATGGCCGCGTGCTGGGACCGCTGGCTCGCGGCCCACAGCCGCATGATCGACGCGTTGAAGGCGCTCGAGCCGGACCAGCTCTTGCAACCGGACGGCGGCATGGAGGGGATGAAGCGCTACTTCGCGGTGCCGGCGCTCATCCACCTGCGCGTGCATCGCGAGAACATCGAAGCGGCATTGAAGGAGACCAGCACGACATGACCGTGATCACCAAGACCGACATCCCGCTCGTCGACCTCAAGGCGCAGTACCGCACGATCCGCGACGAGGTCCGGGCCGCGATCGACGACGTGCTCGAGAGCATGCAGCTCACCATCGGTCCGAATGTCAAGGCGTTCGATCAGGAGTTCGCCGCGTTCTGTGGCGCGAAGCACGCGATCGGCGTGGGGAGTGGCACCGACGCCCTTCAGCTCGCGATCCGCGCGCTCGGCATCTCGTCGGGCGACGAGGTCATCACGGTCTCGCACACGTTCTTCGCGACCGTCGAGGCGATCCTGTACTCCGGAGCGCGGCCGATCCTCGTCGACGTTGACGAGAGGACCTTCAACATGGACTACGCGGCCGCGGTGCAGGCGATCACGCCGCGCACGAAGGCGATCATGCCCGTCCACCTGTACGGGCGGACGGCGGATCTCAAGCCGCTCCTCTCGCTGGCGCGGGAGAAGGGGCTGCAGATCATCGAGGACGCCTGCCAGGCCCACGGCGCGGTGCTCGACACCGGTGCGAAGGCCGGGGCGGCCGGCCGGGTCTCGGCGTTCTCCTTCTATTGCAGCAAGAATCTCGGCGCGTACGGCGAGGCCGGCAGCATCACCACGAACGACGACGCGTTGGCCACCGAGCTCCGCTCGCTGCGCGAGCACGGGCAGAGCACCCGCTACTACCACCCGGTCGTCGGCTACAACGCGCGGCTCGACGAGATCCAGGCGGCCATCCTCCGGATCAAGCTGCGCAAGCTGCCGGAGTGGAACGCCCGCCGCATCGCGATCGCCCGTCACTACAACGATCGCCTTGCCGGCAGCGGGGTGATCGTGCCCGAGATCCCCGAGGGCGGGCGCCACGTCTTCCACTGCTACGTCGTCCGCGTGCCCGGCGGGAGGCGGGACGACCTGCGCGCGTACCTCGCCGAGCGCGGCATCGGCACGGGCGTGCACTACCCGGTTCCGATCCATCTCCAGGAGGCCTCGGCGTTCCTCGGGTACCGCCAGGGCGACTTCCCGGTCACCGAGCGGCTGGCGAACGAGGTCGTCTCGCTCCCGATGTACCCGGAGCTCACCGACACGCAGGTCGACACGGTCGCTGAAGCGGTCGCCGGATTCATGCGCGCGTGACGAGCCGCGTCGTCAGAGCCGTGCATGGCGTCCAGACGGTCGAGCCGGATGCCGCGGACGAGCTGAAGGAATCCGCGGACCTGCGGTCCACGGAATCGAAGGAGCTGCTGCTCGCCCGGTACAGCGCGGCCTGTTACGACGACAGCGCGTCGGGCGCGCGGGCCCGGCGCGTGATCCTGCGCGCGATCTGCAAGGCGTTCGGCAACGGCGTGAAGGTCGGGGTCGGCGTCCTCGTGCTCCATCCGCACACCTTCGAGATCGGCGACGCGGTGTTCATCGGGAACCAGACCTTCCTGCAGGGCCGGCACGACGGGACCTGCGTCATCGGGGCGCACACCTGGATCGGTCCCCAGTCGTACTTCGACTGCCGCGACCTGCGCTTGGGCGAGTACGTCGGGTGGGGGCCCGGCGCGAAGGTGCTCGGCAGCGAGCACACCGGCGATCCAGTGGACGTGCCGATCATCCAGACCGACCTCGTGATCAAGCCCGTGCGCGTCGATGACGGCGCGGACATCGGCGTGAACGCCGTGCTGCTGCCCGGCGTGACCGTGGGCGCGGGCGCGATCGTCGGGGCGGGCGCGGTGGTCACGAAGGACGTGGCGCCGAACACCATCGTCGCGGGCGTGCCGGCGAAATTCCTGCGCTCGCGATCGGACCGCTAGTGCCGCTGTTCCGCAAGGACAAGAACACGTCGCCGGATCCGACCGATGCCCAGGTCGTGGAGCGGCTGCGGTGCGAGGGCGTCGAGCTCACGGTGCCGCTCGACATCCGCCACATCCTGTCCCTCGACACCGAGGGCGCCGCGCGGCGCGCGGCGCTCGAGTTCGGCGAGAGCCCGGACTGGCTCGTCGAGGTCGGGCGCGCGGTGGACGGTCCGAAGTGGCTGTTCCTTCTCACGTACCGCGCGGTGATCGATCTCGCGGCCATCCGCAAGTTCCGCGTGTCGCTCAGGGCCCTGGCCGAGGCGAACGCCGGCAACTACGACGGCTGGGAGGCGGGCGTGCCGTCGTGACCGGCGCGCTCGACGGCGCGCGCGTCGTCGTCACCGGCGGCGCGGGCAACGTCGGGTCGCACATCGTCGATGCGGCCATCGCCGCGGGCGCGCGCGAGGTCGTGGCGCTCGACGCGCTCGTGCGCGGCGTACCCGAGAACCTCGATGCGGCGCTGAAGACCGGCAAGGCCACGCTTCGCGAGCTCGACATCCGCGACCGCGAGGCCGTGGCCGCGTCGATCGACGGCGCGGACGTCGTCTTCCATCAGGCCGCGCTGCGCTGGACGCGCTGCCAGGAATCGCCGCGCGAGTGCCAGGAGGTGATGGTCGACGGCACGTTCAACGTGCTCGAGGCCGCAGCGGCCGCCAAGGCGAAGCACGTCGTGCTCGCGTCGAGCGCCGTCGTGTACGGCGAGCCGGAGGCGCTCCCGATGCACGAGGACCAGCCGCTCCGTGGCACTACGTTCTACGGCTCGATGAAGGTCGCGAACGAGCAGCTCGCGCACGCGTACTCGCAGCTGCACGGCGT
>CAZMLV010000143.1:0-4923 GCA_964567235.1 uncultured Chloroflexota bacterium
GCGGTCTCGCACGGGATGCGGCAGTAGTCGCTCAGCTCGTCGGTCCACTGCTTCGCGCGGTCCGCGACGAGCTTGTCGAACTTCTCGTAGGACACTCCGCTACCTCCTCGTGGGCTCGCTCGGACTCTAGTGGGCCGCGCTCGCATGCGCGCGGCGACGGCGGCCGCGGATGTAGCGGAACACGAGGTAGCCGACGAACACGACCGGGATGCCGATGACGACGTACGTGATGTACGGCCGCGGGATCAGCCGGTCGACCGTCGGTCCGAACAGCGCGCCGATGCCGGTCCAGAAGCTCCAGTAGATGAGCCCGGCCGCGAACACGCCGGCCACGAACTCATGCAGCGGCACCTTCGCGGTCCCGCCGATGAGCGACATCGCGACCCGGAGCCCGGGGATGAGCCGGCCGACGAAGATCGCGACGAACCCGCGCCTCGCGATGCGATGCTCCCACTCGTCGACCTGCTTCGGCTCGATGTCCATAAGCTGCGCGAGCTTGTTCGCGGCCGCGTCGCCGTACTTGCGCGTCACGAGGTAGGGGATCAGCGTGCCGAAGGTCGACGCGACCGTGCACGTGAGCACGACGAGCGCGAGGCTGCCGAGGTCGTGGCGCGCGCGGTTCCCGTAGAACATGATCACGATGTCGCTCGGCGCCGGAAGCGGGATGCCGGCCTCCTCGGTGGCGACGATGCCGAACAGTGCGAGGTACTCATGCTGGGAGACCAGGACCAGGACCGCGGCGATACCGTCGCGGAAGATCCGGAACAGCTCGGTCATGCGAGGAGCGCACGCGCCGTGCGGCCCGGGAGCTCGCGGCCGAGCTGCTGCGCCATCCAGGCGGTCGTCTCGGCCAGCCTGCGCACGTCGATGCCGGTCGCGATGCCCATGCCGTCGAGCATCCACACGACGTCCTCGGTGGCGAGATTCCCGCTCGCGCGCTTCGCGAAGGGCGAGCCCCCGATGCCTCCGATGCTGGCGTCAACGACGGAGACCCCCAGCTCGATCGCGGTGAGCACGTTCGCGAGGCCCTGGCCATACGTGTCGTGGAAGTGAACGGCGATGCGCTCGACCGGGACCTTCGCCTCGCGCTGCGCGGCCAGCAGCGCGCGCACCTGCGTCGCGGTCCCCGTACCGATGGTGTCGCCGAGCGAGAGCTCGTCGGCGCCGGCCTCGAGGAATCGCGTGCCGATCCCGGCGACGGCCACGGGATCGGTGGGGCCATCATCGGGATCGGCGATGACCATCGACACGTAGGCACGGACACGCAGAGCGCGTGCCTTCGCCCTGGCGATGACCGCGAGCGCCGTGACGATCGCCTCCTCGCGCCCGCGCCGCAGGTTCTTTCGCGAGTAGCTTTCGCTCGCCGACACGAACACGGCGATCTCATCCACGCCTGCCGCGAGGGCTCGGTCGAGCCCGCGCTCGTTC
Source organism: uncultured Chloroflexota bacterium (assembly GCA_964567235.1). Lineage (GTDB taxonomy): Bacteria > Chloroflexota > Limnocylindria > P2-11E > P2-11E > UBA4735. Next base: position 1,429 of record CAZMLV010000143.1, read on the forward strand.
GGTACCAGCACCGGATAACGGACGCCGGTCCGGCGGCGCAGGCGCGTCATGAGCTCGTCGGCGTCCGCGAGCTGCGGGACCGCGTCCGGACTGACGAAGGAGGTGGCCTCGATCGCGGTGTGGCCGGCGTCGGCCAGGCGGTCAATGAGCTCGAGCTTCGTCTCGGTGGAGAGCGTGCGCTCCTCGGCCTGGAGCCCGTCCCGCGGGCTCACTTCGACGATCTGCACGCGATGCGCCGGCATTCGTACATTGTCGGGGTATGGAGTTCCAGGACGTCGTCCGCAAGCGGAAGATGGTGCGCTCCTTCGAGGACCGGCCGATCGATCCTGCGGTGCTCGAGCGGCTCATCGCGAACGCGCAGCGCGCGCCGTCGGCCGGATACAGCCAGGGCTGGGCGTTCCTCGTGCTCAACGGGAAGGACGAGACCGAGCGCTACTGGAGTACGACGATGACGCCGGAGCGGCGATCGGAATTCGGCTGGCCCGGGATGTTCAACGCCGCGGCGATCATCGTGTGCCTTTCGAACAAGCAGCAGTACCTTCGGCGGTACGCCCTCGCGGACAAGGGCTGGACCGACATGGATGAGAAGCGCTGGCCGGTGCCGTACTGGGACATCGACGTCGGGATGGCCGCGCTGCTCATCCTGCAGACGGCCGTGGACGCCGGGCTCGGCGCGGTGTTCTTCGGGATCTTCGACCAGGCCGGGTTCCGCACGGCGTTCGGGATCCCCGAGGAGTACACCGCCGTGGGGACGGTAGCGATCGGGCACAAGGCGCCGACCGACCGGCCGTCGCCGTCGCTGAAGAATGTCGGAAAGAAGTCGCCGATGGAGGTCATCCACCGCGGCCGTTGGTAGTTGGAGGGAATGATGAAGTGGATCACCCGCGAGCACCCGCGCGTCGACCGGGTCGCCTGTCCATGGCTCATCGAGAAGTTCGTCGACAGGCAGGCCGAATTCATCTACGTCCCGACCGATCGGGTCGCTGCTGAGGCCCAGAGGCGGGGAGCGACGCCGTACGACACCAAGGACGCGGAGCTGGGTCACCATGGGCCCGAGTGCAGCTTCGACGCCTTCGTCCATACGTACGGCCTCGACAAGGATCCGGCGCTGGTCTACATGGCGAAGGTCATCCGTGGCGCCGATACCGCCGACAAGAACGTGACGCCCGAGTCGCAGGGCATCGAGGCGATCCTCGATGGGCTACGCCACCTGCACTACCCCGACGACCAGAAGCAACGCGAGGCCTCGCGTCCGGTCCTCGATGCGCTGTACGCCTACTGCGAGAAGAAGGTCGAAGCGAAGCCGGCGTGACCCTCGAGCCGGCCGGCTTCGTCCGCCTGCCCGGCGGCGAGCGTACCGGCTTCGATCACGCCGACGCGCACCTCGGTCACATCTATGTCGCGCACACGGCGACGGATGCCGTCGATGTCATCGACTGCCGCACCAACACCTACGTCCGGTCGCTGTCAGATCTACCTGGCGTCGCCGGCGTGCTCATCGACACGGGCCAGGACCTTCTGTTCACGTCCGATCGCTCCGCCGCGCGGGTGAGCATCTTTCGGTGCACCGACGGGACGCTGCTCGCGCAGGTCGGCGTGGGACCGAGACCGAACGGCCTCGCGTTCGACCCCGGCCGGCGGCGCCTCTACAGCTTCAACCTCGGTGAGCCCCCTGGCACGGGTTGCACCGCGTCGGTGATCTCGATCGACGAGCGCCGCGTCGTTCGGACCATCGGGCTCCCGGGACGACCACGGTGGGCGGTGTTCGATCCGTCAGGCGACCGCGTGTACGTCGCGATCCAGAACCCGGCGATCCTCTTCGCGATCGACGCAGACAGGTTGGAAGAGTCCGCGCGGATCGGGGTCGGCGCCCACGGCCCGCACGGGCTTGCGCTCGTCGGGCGTCAGCTGTTCTGCGCGGCCGACGGCGGAGAGGTTGCGGTGATCGACCTCGATGACGGCCACGTCGTGCGGCGTCTCGCGCTTCCCGGCATTCCCGATGTCGTGATGCACGACGATCGCGGCAACCGGCTGTTCGTGGCGGTCGGGACACCAGGGACCGTGACGGTCTTCGACACCGAGCGGCTGGTGGAAGTGCAAACGGTGAAGACCGAAGAGGGCGCCCACACGATCGGCTGGGACCCGTCAACCGCCCAGCTCTACGTCTTCGCCCCGCAGCGAGGAGGCGCGCTCGTGTTTCAACGTTCCTCGGGCGGCCGCACGCCGCGGAAGGTCACGTAGACCAGACCGTCGTACGCGATCTTCAGCGCGCCGGCGAGGAAGAACGGCAACGCGAACGAACCGGCCGCGAAGGCCACGCCGGTCACGAGCGGCGAGAACGCGCTTGATGCGGTCCGCGCGACGTTCGTGAGGCCCGCCGTCGCGGTGCGCTCGTCCGGATCGACCACGGCCATCGTGTAGGACTGCCGGGTCGGCACGTCCATCTGCGAGATGCTCATCCGCAGGAGGAACACGGCGACCGCGAGGGCGGCGCTCGGCATCAGCGGAACGAGGATGAGCAGGACGTTCGACGGCAGGTGGGTGAAGACCATCGTGTTGAGCAGCCCGAATCGCGCGGCCAGCCATCCTGCCGCGAGGAGCGACAGCCCTGACAGCACGTTGACCGCGAAGAACAGCACCGCAAGCTCCGTTGGATCGAGGCCCCAGCGGACGAAGAACCAGTACGCGACGAGCGACTGGACCACGAGCGCGCCCGCGAACGCATCAAGCCCGAACAGCGCGCCGAGCCTGGCGACGATCGCACGCGATCGGTGGATCCCGAGGAACCGCCGCGCACCGTGGACCTTCGCGAGCTCGAGCCTGTCGGTGAGGCCGGCGAACAACCCGAGGTTCGCGAGCCCGACGATCGCGTAGAGCACGAACAGCGGTCGGTACGCATCCGCGCCGGCCAGCCCGAGCTGCTCGAACAGGCCGACGGAGGCGGCGAACAACGCCCCGAACGCGCCCCCGAACGTTGCCAGCGTGTTGTACACGGCGAACAGCCAGGTACGGCGGGCATCGGGTGCGGTCTGCGGGAGCATGGCCTGGTCGACGGTCTGGAACACCCCGACCTCGGAGTTCGTCGCGCTGATCGTGCCGGTGAAGCCGGCGAGGACGAGCATCGCGAAGCCGTCCGCGAACGCGAACGCCAGGCCGCCGATGACCATGAGGACGGCCATCGTGGAGATCGTCCGCCGGCGGCCGTACCGGTCGGCGAAGAGCGACCACCCGACGGTCATGACCGCCGACCCGGCGATCGCGGCGAACAGGACGATGCCGATCCGCGTCGGATCGAGACCGAGGCGATCCAGGTAGATCCCGAGCACCACCGACAGGTACCCGTACGCGAACGTGCGGAGCACCCGCGCGAGCAGCAACCGCCGTCCGTCGGGCGATACCCAGCGCAGCCAACCGCCGGCGACACGCTCGCGGGGAGCCTCGGTCATTCGTACATTGTTCACGACAATGGCGACCGAACAGCGCAAGCTCGTGAGC
>CAZMLV010000144.1:0-4882 GCA_964567235.1 uncultured Chloroflexota bacterium
TACCGGATCGTGGACTTCAAGCGCGACAAGGACGGGATCCCGGCGAAGGTGACGGCGATCGAGTACGACCCGAACCGCTCGTCCCGGCTCGCGCTGCTCGTCTACAAGGACGGCGAGAAGCGCTACATCCTGGCGCCGCTCGACCTGAAGATCGGCGACACGGTCCTCTCCGGGCCGGAGGCGGAAGCGCGCCTCGGGAACTGCATGCCGCTCGAGAACATCCCGACCGGCACCCAGATCCACGGGGTCGAGCTCCAGCCCGGCCGTGGCGCCCAGCTCGTGCGCTCCGCCGGCGGGGTCGCCCAGCTCGTGGCGAAGGAGGGCGAGTACGCCCAGGTCCGCCTGCCTTCGGGCACGATCCGGATCATCCACGTCCGCTGCCGGGCGACGGTCGGCCAGCTCGGGAACATCGAGCACGAGAACGAGAAGATCGGCGGCGCCGGCCACAAGCGCCACATGGGCCGCCGGCCGCAGGTCCGCGGGGTCGTCATGTCGCCGCGCGACCACCCGCACGGCGGCGGCGAGGCGAAGTCGCCCGTCGGTGGCATGGCCCAGACCCCGTGGGGCAAGCCCGCGATGGGCCTGAAGACGCGTCGCAACCCGAAGACGGACCGCTTCGTGATCAAGCCGCAGAAGAAGAGGGGCAAGTAAGTGAGCCGCAGCGTCAAGAAGGGTCCGTTCGTCGAGGACTCGTTGAAGAAGAAGATCGAGGCCCTCAACTCGCGCAACGAGAAGAAGGTCGTGAAGACCTGGTCGCGCCCGTCGGTGATCCTGCCGATCATGGTCGGGCACACCATCGCGGTGCACGACGGCCGGCGTCACGTGCCGGTCTTCATCACCGAGAACATGGTCGGGCACCGGCTCGGCGAATTCGCCGCGACGCGCACGTTCAAGGGCCACGGCCGCGGCGCCGCCGCCGAGACCGCCACCACCGTGAAGGCGGGGGCATAGTCGTGGAAGTCAAGGCGAGCGCGAAGTTCCAGCGGGTCTCCCCGCGGAAGGCCCGGCTGGTGACGGACCTCATCACCGGCAAGTCCGCCGAGGAGGCGATCTCGATCCTCGAGCACCTGCCAAAGGGCTCGGCGATCACGATCGGCCGCGTGGTGCGCTCCGCCGTGGCGAACGCGGAGAACAACTTCAACCTGACGCTCGAGAACCTTTACGTGAAGCGCGCGATGGCCGACGAGGGTCCGCGGATGAAGCGCGTATGGATGCGCGGCCGGGGACGTCGGGACGTCAAGCTTCATCGGACGAGTCACATCACGGTGATCGTCGATGAGAAGGAGTAGTTAAGAGAATGGGCCAGAAGGTACATCCGATCGGCTACCGGCTCGGATTCACGAAGACCTGGAACGCGAAGTGGTTCGCGGAGGCGAAGAACTACCGCGTCCTCCTCAAGGAGGACATCGCCATCCGCACGACCATCCGTGGCCGGCTGCGTGACGCCGCGATCGCGCGCATCGACATCGAGCGCTCGACGAACCAGGTGACCGTCACCGTCCAGACCGCGAAGCCCGGCGTGGTCATCGGCAAGGGCGGCGCGAAGGTCGAGGAGCTCCGCCAGGCGCTCGGCAAGGCCACCGGCAAGGTCGTGAAGGTGAACATCTTCGAGATCCGGTACCCCGAGCTCGACGCGAACCTCATCGCCGAGAACGTCGCGCAGCAGCTCGAGCGGCGCGTGTCGTTCCGCAAGGTGCTGAAGCAGACCGTCTCCCGGTCGATGAAGGCCGGCGCGAAGGGCGTCCGCGTCGCGGTGGCCGGCCGCCTCGGCGGCGCGGAGATGTCGCGGCGCGAGTGGGAGCGCGAGGGGCGCGTCCCGCTGCACACGCTCCGCGCGGACATCGAGTTCGGCCGGGCGATCGCGAAGACGACGTACGGCACGATCGGCGTCAAGGCCTGGATCTATCGCGGCGACATCGAGCCCGCTCCGCGCCAGGTCTCGCAGAACGCTCCGGCTGCCGCTGCGCGGCCGGCGGTCCTCGGCGCGCCAGCCGGTGGGGCCACTCCGGCGGCGCCCGTCGCACCCGCGTCCGTCGCTCCGGCAGGGACGCCGTAGATGCTGCAGCCCAAGCGGCTCAAGCACCGGAAGTTCCAGCGCGGCCGGATGAAAGGCACCGCGTCGGGCGGTGCGTTCCTGGCGTTCGGCGACTACGCCCTCCAGGCGCAGGAGCCGTGCTGGATGACGGCGCGCCAGATCGAAGCCGCACGGCGAGCGATCGTCCACCACCTGAAGCGCGGTGGAAAGGTCTGGATCCGGATCTTCCCCGACAAGCCGTTCACGAAGAAGCCGGCCGAGGTGCGGATGGGTTCCGGTAAGGGCGCGCCCGACCATTGGGTCGCGGTCGTGAAGCCCGGGCGGATCCTGTTCGAGCTCGCCGGCGTCGATCACGCACTCGCGAAGGAGGCCATGCGGCTCGCGTCGTACAAGCTCCCGATCAAGACCAAATTCCTGAGCCGCGAAGGCGCGGAAGGTGAGAGCAGTGCAACTGAAGGACATGCGGCGGCTGTCTGACACCGAGCTCGCGGATGAGCTCAAGAGCGCGAAGGAGGAGCTGTTCAACCTCCGGTTCCAGCTGGCCACCCGCCAGCTGAAGAACTATCGCGGCCTTCCGGCCGCGAGGACACGCATTGCCCGCGTGCTCACGGTGATGGATGAACGAAAGACCGAGGCGGCGAATGGCTGAGAAGAAGACCACGAAGAAGACGACGGCGACCGCGGAGAAGAAGACCGCGGCGAAGTCGACTGCGGCGAAAGCGCCCGCGGCAGCGAAGAAGACGACCGCCGCGCCGGCCGAGAAGAAGACGGTCGCGAAGGCGACCGCGCCGCGGAAGACGGCGGCCGCCGCCGCGCCGAAGCCCGTTGCGAAGGCCGCGGCTCCGGTGGTCAAGCGCGCCCGCCCGCTCCGCCGCGCGCAGTCGGCCCAGGGCTCGGCGCAGGACGCTCCGGCCCACTCGTGGCGCCGGTCGCGCCGGCGGACCCGCGTCGGCGTGGTCAGCTCCGCGAAGCAGGCGCACACGGTGACCGTGGTCGTCGAGCGCATGCGCGAGCACCCGCTCTACAAGAAGGTGATCCGCCTCCGCAAGAAGTACGCGGCCCACGACGCCGCGGGCGACGTGAAGGCCGGTGACCTCGTGCGCATCCAGGAGAGCCGACCGTTCAGCGCGACGAAGCATTGGCAGGTCGTCGAGGTCCTCTCGCGGGCCGGCGAGGCCGGCGCAGCCGCGCCGCGCGCCGAGGATGTCGAGAAGCTCCTCGAGCAGGCCGAGGGGGTCGACGTGATCCTCGCCCCGCAGCGTGAAGAGAAGGTCGCCGAGCCTGTCGCCGAAGGGACGGCCGAATGATCCGGCCATACACCCGCGTCCGCTGCGCGGACAACACCGGAGCTCGCGAGCTCTCGGTGATCCGCGTGCTGGGCAGCTCCACCGGCACGAGCGCGTCCATCGGGGACGTGTTCATCGCGGCGGTGAAGCAGGCCATCCCGAACGCCCAGGTGAAGAAGGGCGACGTCGTGCGCGCGGTCGTTGTGCGCACGACGAAGGAGTTCCGCCGGACGGACGGATCGCTCATCCGCTTCGACGACAACGCGGCCGTCCTGCTGACGCCGCAGAACCAGCCGCGCGGCACGCGCATCTTCGGGCCGGTGGCCCGCGAGCTCCGCGAGCGGAACTTCATGAAGATCGTCTCGCTCGCGCCGGAGGTCCTCTAGTCATGAAGATCAAGAAGGGGGACGAGGTGATCGTCCTCGGCGGCAAGGACCGCTACGACCGCGGCAAGGTCCAGGAAGTGGATCCGCGGAAGGGCACCGTGACGGTGACCGGCGTGAACACGTCAAAGCGCCACACGAAGGCGAACCCGAACAAGAACATCAAGGGCGGGATCGTCGACCAGCTCGTGCCGCTCTCGGTGGGCAAGGTCATGCTGCTCTGCCCGCACTGCAACAAGCCGGCGCGGGTCGGCTACCGCATGGACAACGATGAGAAAGAGCGCTTTTGCAAGAACTGCGGGCAGGGGCTCGCGTCGGAGGGGGCCGAATAATGACGACCGAAGTCACAGCCCCAGTCAAACCGCAGAAGACCTCACCGTCGAAGCGCAAGTCGACGACGGCCGCCGCCCCGCAGGCCACCTCGAGCGGAGCGATGCCGAAGGTGCCGAGCCTGCTCCAGGAGCGGTACGAGAAGACCGTGAAGGACGAGCTGCGCAAGCAGTTCAGCTACGGCAACGTCATGCAGGTCCCACGGATCGAAAAGATCGTCCTGAACATCGGGATGGGCGAGTCCATCGGCAACGCGAAGACGATGGACGCGGCCGCGAACGACCTCGCCATCATCACCGGCCAGCGGCCGGTCGTGACGAAGTCGCGGAAGGCCATCTCGAACTTCCGGCTCCGCGTCGGCATGCCGATCGGGCTCAAGGTGACGCTGCGCGGACCGCAGATGTGGCACTTCCTCGAGAAGCTCGTGACCGTGGCGCTCCCGCGCATCCGGGACTTCCAGGGCATCCCCGAGCGGAGCTTCGACGGCCGCGGTAACTACTCGCTCGGCCTCAAGGAGCAGCTCGTGTTCCCGGAGATCGAGTACGACAAGATCGACCGGCTGCGCGGCCTCGAGATCACGATCGTGACCACGGCCCGGAACGACGAGGAAGGGCGCGCCCTGCTGAAGTCGCTCGGCATGCCGTTCCGCACGCGCGATGCTCAGGGGGGTAGCTAATGGCGAAGCTCAGCCTGATCCTCAAGTCGCAGAAGACGCCGAAGTTCAAGACCCAGGGGTACCACCGCTGCCAGGTCTGCGGCCGGGCCCGGGGCTACATGCGGAAGTTCGGCCTCTGCCGGATCTGCTTCCGCGAGCGCGCGCTGATCGGCGAGCTGCCGGGCGTGACGAA
>CAZMLV010000145.1:0-4794 GCA_964567235.1 uncultured Chloroflexota bacterium
TGATCGCGCTGATCTTCTCGACGTCCGCGACGAACACGGTCTGCTGGGCGTAGAGACCCATCATGTCGTCGAGGTTGATCGGTTGCGTCGCGCTCGGGGACGCGGCTCGCGAGGCAGCGGGCGCGGCCGGTCCGAGGCGGCTGGTATCGGCGCCGCTGCCGCACGCGACCAGGGCGATCGCGACGGCAGCGGCGAGGAGGGCGCGCATCAGATCAGCCGGGCCGGGTCGGCGCGGCGCTGCCGGCCAAGGAACAGGAGCCCGACGATGGTCCAGAAGGCGATCGCGGCACCGGCGACCAGGGGGAGCTGGGCCGAGCTCACGAACGTGAGCGGGGCGGCCGATGTGTCGATCGGCTCGGCGGCGGGAAGATCGCCCGCCGGTGCTGTGCCCGCGGCGACCTTGTTCACGTCGAACGTGACGTCCGAGACGTCGTCGCCGACGGACAGCTTGCCGTCATAGCGCGCCGCGCGGAACGGAAAGAACAGCCCGGCGTAGAGGCCCGTCGAGCCGCTGCTCGAAACGAGCTTCAACGGCACGTCCAGGCACTTCGTCCGATCGCCGTCGGTCTGCATGACCACGGCGACGGCGCTCGGCGGGACCGGCCCGGCGGCCTGACGGGTCACGTGCACGACGAGCGTGACCGGCTTCCCCGCGGTCCAGGCCAGGCCGTCGCGGGTCTGGAGGGAGACGTTGTCGACGCAGTTGACGCAGTCGGCGAGCGCGGCCGTCGCCGTGAGTCCGATGGAGGACAGGATCAACAGGAGCGCGAGCCCGATCCGAAGCACTGGTGCACCTCCCGGCCGTAACTGGCCGTGTCAGCACCCCTACAACGATCGCCGCCGGCCGGTTCCCTGCTAGAACGGGCCCGTGGCGGTCAGGATCCACCAGGCAAACGACCAGACCTCGGCCGAGGTGATGGCCGGCCGGCTGCGCGCGGAGGGGATCCCCGCCCAGATCGTGCAGGCCGACGCCGGCGCACCGTACGGCGGATACGGGATGTCGTCGGCGTTCGACATCCTGGTGCCGGAGGACCGCGCCGCCGAGGCGCGACGCATCCTCGAGGCACACGGCTCGCGCTAGTTCCCTCGCTCACTCGCACCGAGAGAGGTGCGATTTCGCGAAGGTCCGGGTCGAACGACACTATCGATGATCCCGAGTTGGCGCGACATTCGTATATCAGCCAATTACGGGAGGACACACATGAGCGAGAAGACCTTGTACGACAGACTCGGTGGCGTATTCGCCATCGCGGCGGTCATCGACCACTTCAGTGATGCGATCGTGAAGAACCCGATCGTCGGTCAGGGCTCCAACAACCCGACCCTCCGCGAATGGCACACCAAGCAGCTCGGCCGGCTGCCCGGCCTGAAGTTCATGCGGACCCTCTGGGTCTGCAACGTCGCCGGCGGCCCCTTCGAGTACTCGGCCACGAAGCCAGGTAAGACGGCCGTCGGCTTGGAAGAAGCGCACCGCGAGCTCCGCATCACCCCCGCGGAGTTCGACGAGGTCGCGGCCGAGCTCGGACGGACGCTCGACTTCTTCAAGGTCCCACCGACGGAGAAGAACGAGGTCCTCGGCGCGTTCGCCGCGCACAAGGGCGAGGTCACCGAGGGCTCGAAGATGGTGGCGGGCGCGCCCTAGCCGCGCGGCCCGCTTACGGCATCGCGGCGATCGTCCGGATCTCCACGAGCAGGCCGTCGCGCGGGAGCACGGCCTGCACGGTGGTGCGGGTCGGGCCATTCGTGTCGAAGTGCTTCCCGTACACGGCATTGAAGGCCGCGAAGTCACGGCGCACGTCCGAGAGGAAGCAGATGTTCTCGACCGCGTTCGCGAGCGATGTACCGGCCGCCTCGAGCAGTCCTGCGATCCGCGCGATCACGAACTCGGTCTGCGCGGTGATGTCACCGTCCATCGCCGTGCCATCCGGACCGAGAGCGACCTGACCCGAGACGAAGACGAGATCTCCCACGCGGACCGCGGGCGCATACGGCAGTCCGGTCGTCGCGACCTTCGAGCTCGTGATCACCTGACGCTTGCTCACTGGATCCTCCCCCGCGCCGCGATCGGCCAGACGGCCTCGACGACGCCGTTTCGCACGCACACGTACTGGTCGTGGAGATTCACGGTCGTGTCGCAATGGCTTGGGATGAGCTCGATCCGCTCGCCCGGCGTCATTCGCCCGCCGCGCACGCCACCGTGCTCGTCGCCCTTGGTCGTGTACTCGAGCTCGGGCCGGCCCTTCACCACGGGCATGCCGGCATCGGTGCTGATCGCCTTCCAGCCCGCGTCGATGACCGCGGTGTCGCCGCGCTGCCGGCTCACCACCGATGCGAGCACGGTGAGCGACGACTCGTAGGGCAGCCCCTTGACCTGCGCGTAGTCGCAGTCCATGAACGGGTACGAGCCGGCCTGCACCTCGGTCACCTCGGGCAGCTCGGCCGCGAACGCGCAGGTTCCGGTCCCGGCGGTGCTCACGATGTCGACCGGCAGGCCGCGCTTCGCGATCTGCTCCCGACCGGCGAGCATCCGATCCGCGCACTGCCGCCATTTCAGGCGGCGCTCGGCCTCGAGGTACACGTGCTGCAGGTGGCCTTCGTAGGCCTGGATCCCGCGCAGCCGCAGGCCCGCGAGCGTGGCGACACAGGCGGCGAGCTCGCCGGCGTCGTCGGGCGCCACGCCGGTGCGGTCCTGCCCGACGTTCACGTCGACGAGCACGTCGAGCACGATACCCGCCGCGCGCATCGCGTCGGACAGGGCGCGGGCCACATCCATGTCGTCGACCGCGGCCATCACCTCCGCGCGCTTGCGCAGCGCGACGAGCCGAGCGACCTTCGGCTCACCCGCGATCTCGGTGGTGATGAGGAGCGGACCGATCCCGGCGTCGGCCATGACCTCGGCTTCCCCGAGCTTCGCGCAGCAGAGGCCGATCGCGCCGCGGTCGAGCTGCATCTTCGCGATCAGCGGCGACTTGTGGGTCTTCGCGTGCGGGCGCACGCGCTTGCCCGTGCGGGTGGTGAACGCGGCCATGCGGTCGAGGTTCCGCTCGAGTGCGTCCAGATCGACGATCAGCGCCGGCGTGTCGACCCGTTCGAGCGGCGTGCCCGGCTCAGGCGAGCGCAGGGGTCGTCCCGAAGCGCGAGGCCGCGAAGTCGAGCTGCAGCGCGAGCTGCTTGATCTGCTCGGCGACGACCACGGACCCGTGGCCGGCGTCGTAGCGGTATTCCGAGAATGGGATCCCGAGCTCGCGCAGCCGCGCCGTGTAGATGTCGACGCTGCGCGCCGGGCAGCGCGGGTCGTTCTGGCCGACCGTGATGAGCAGCGGAGCACGGACCCGCTCGATGTATGTGATCGGGTTCGCGACGCGATACGCCTCGGGGATCTCGGCCGGAGTGCCGCCAAAGAGCGCCGCGTCGTACCGCTTGAGCGGCTCCATCTCATCCTCGAACGCCGCGACGTAGTCGCCGATCGGCACGATGCCGATGCCCGCCGACCAGCGCTCCGGCTGGGTGCCGAGCCCGAGCAGCGTGAGGTAGCCGCCCCACGACGCGCCTGAGAGGATCGAGCGCTTCGGATCCGCGGTCCCGTCGGCGATGAGCCGGTCATGGATCGCCGCGATATCGGCGAGCTCGGTGAGGCCGGGCTTGCCCGCGATCGCGTCGCGCCACGCGCGCCCGTAACCCGTGGATCCGCGGTAGTTGACCATCGCGACGGCCCAGCCGTGGTCCACCCACGCCTGCACCGTCGCCGAGAACGTGTCCTCGTCGTGCGCCTCCGGCCCGCCATGGATGTTGAACAGGATCGGGTGCGGGCCTGGCCCGTCCGGCGTCGCGACGAAGCCGTGCACCTCGCCGGCGACGACGTCGCGATACCGGCGGCCGCCTGGAACGTCGGCCGCGACGCGCGGCAGGATCCGCGCGCCGTCGAGCGTGAGGAGCGCGCGCGGCGAGTCCGAGGTGCTGAGCGCGGACCAGACCGCGCCGTCGGGGCGGACCGCAGCCCAGTCGATGCTGCCCGGCGGCGTGTCCAGCCGGGTGACGCGCTTGCGGTCGAGGTCGTAGCGGTACAGCTCGCCCCGGCCGCGGTGCTCGTGGCGGAGCAGCAGCGCTCGCGCGTCGGGGTACCACGATGGCTCGATCTCGCCGGGCAGGTCGACCTCGACGCGTTGCTCCGCCTTCGCGCGAACGTCGAAGATCAGCGGCTTCCAGCTGCCATCGCGCTCGTGGCCGATGAGCACGCGTTGGTCGCCCGAGACCGGGCTCCAGCGCGTCGCCCGCAGCCCGCAGCCTGGGCCGTCCCAGAGCTCGGCGACGGTGGTCCCGCGCCGATCGAGGATCCGGATCGCGCGGTTGCGCGCGTCACCGTGCTCGCTATGCGATAGCACGAACAGCTCCTCGTCCGTCGACAGCATCCCGACCTGCGCGGACTCGCGATGCGCGTAGAGACGTCGCGAGCCGCCCTCGGCGACGAGATCGATCGTCGTGCCCTCGTCGCCGGACCGGCCCACGAGCGCGAACCCGGTCCCGAGCGCGGTGTTCGCCGAGTACGCGGGCCGGAGGTCGGTGGCGATCCGCCCGGCACCGCCCTCGAACGGCTGGGCGCGCCAGACGCCGAGCTCGCTTCCGCCCTCGTCGTCCCACCACCAGACCTCGTTGCCCTGCGGATCGATCCGCGGCGCGACGCGGTAGCCGGTCCCTTCCTTGCGCGACGTCAGCCGGTGTTCCACACCGCTCACAAGGTCGAGCGCGTAGACCTCGAAGGCGCCTTCGTGGTTCGCGCCGTAGATGATCCGGTCC
>CAZMLV010000146.1:0-4790 GCA_964567235.1 uncultured Chloroflexota bacterium
AGATCGAGGGCCTCGGCCGGCCCGACGCGTTCACGATCGCCAACCTGCCCGATCGGCTCGCGACGGTCGGCGACCTCCTGGCGCCCGCGCTGAAGCTCGCGCAGAAGCTCCCGGCGAAGACCTTCACGGCCGGCGAGACGAAGGCGGCCGCGCCCCGGGGTGGAAGGGCCGCAGCCCCTGCGACGAAGAAGCATTGACCTGCGCGGTGCTGGCGCCGGGGTACGGCGGCACGGCCGAGCAGCCGCTGCTGAAGCGGCTCGCGGCGCGGCTCGAAGCCGAGGGCATCGCGACGTCGCGCATCACGTTCTCGACCAAGCGGCCGAGCCGCGACTACCTGACCGAGAAGCAGGAGCTCCGCATGGCCCGCGACGCGCTCGTGCAGCGATCGGGCGGGCCGGTCGCGCTCGTCGGGCGGTCATTCGGTGGACGGATGTGCGCGTTCCTCGCGGCAGCGGAGCCACCCGATGCCCTGGTGATCCTCGGCCACCCGATCTCCCCGCCCGGGCGGCCGCGGCCCGCCGACGAGGCCGCCCTGCTGGCGATCGCGTGCCCGACGCTCGTGGTCCAGGGCGACCGCGACGAGCTCGGGCCGCTCGCCGTGCTTGAGCGGATCGCCGGGCAGAACCCGCGGGTCGATCTCGTGGTGCTGCGGGGCGCCGGCCACGAGTACGGCAGCCGCGAGGCCGAGGCGATCGACGCGGCCGCACGGTGGCTGGCGAGCGTGCTCCGCTAGGCCTCCGTCCGGCGTTCACGATCCCTCCACATCGCGGGTCCAGCGTTGGGGACGCATCACGAGATGCCAAACAGATAAGGAGTGATCCATGTACGCGCGAGGTATCTTCATCGCGATCCTCATCGTCGTTCTCGGCGGCGCGATCGCCGTCGGCGCATACGACGCCGGCATCGCCCAGGGCGCCGCACAGGTGGTCGTGCCGGCCACCGGCGGCACCGCGCCTGCGGTGGCCTACTACGGCCATCCCTACGGGTGGGGCTTCGGCTTCTTCCCGTTCGGCTTCCTGTTCCCGATCCTCGGCCTCTTCCTGTTCTTCGCGCTGATGCGCGCGCTGATCGGCGGCGGGCGTGGTTACGGCCATCGCGGCTGGTACAGCGACGAGCACGGCGTGCCGAACCGGTTCGAGGACTGGCACAAGCGCGCCCACGGGGACGCCTCCGTCCCGACCGACCGCTCGGCACCGCCGCGTCAGTAGCATCCGCGGGATGAAGACGATCCTCGTCGTCGACGACGAACCGAAGATCGTCGAGCTCGCCCGCGATTACCTGGAGCACGCCGGCTTCGCGGTCGTGAGCGCCTTCGACGGATCGGAGGCGCTCACCCGCGCCCGGACCGACGCGCCGGACCTGATCGTGCTCGACCTCGGCCTGCCCAAGCTCGACGGCCTCGACGTGGCGCGCGCCCTCCGGCGAGATTCGAACGTGCCGATCGTCATCCTCAGCGGTCGCTCCGATGAGACCGACAAGCTCGTCGGCCTCGAGCTCGGCGCCGACGACTACGTCACCAAGCCATTCAGCCCGAAGGAGCTCGTCGCGCGCGTGCGCGCGGTGCTGCGACGCATCGAACGGCCGGCTCCGGCCTCCGACATCATTCGGGCGTCCGACGTGACGCTCGACGTGCCGCGGATGCGTGTGCGCGCGGGCGAGCGCGACGTCGAGCTCACCGCGACCGAGTTCCAGCTCCTTGCGGCGCTCGCGCGCGAGCCGGGCCGGGTGTTCACGCGCTCACAGCTGCTCGACGCCGTGCATGGCGTCGCGTTCGAGTCGTACGAGCGCGCGATCGACGCGCACGTGAAGAACATCCGGCGCAAGCTCGAATCCGATCCGCGCGAGCCGCGGTACCTGCAGACCGTCCATGGGGTCGGCTATCGGTTCCGAGACGACGACCGGTGAGCGGCTGGCGCGGGTACGACAGCCGGCCGCCGTGGTGGCCGGAGAGTGAGCCGTTCCCGCCGCCGCGGCATCCGCGGGCGACCGCGATGCAACGCCGCTGGTACCGGCGGATGTTCTTCGTGTTCCTGACGGTGCTGGTGCTCGCGATCACGGGCGCGTTCACGGTGTTCTGGGCACTCGCGGGGGCCATCGGGTTCGTCCGTCCCGAGGGCCAGCCGTCGGTGTTCGATCATCCCGGCGCGCCGTCGTTCTTCTTCGTGCCGCTGGTGGTCATCGTGATCCTCGTCCTGCTGGGCCGCACGTTCCGCAATTTCGCGACACCGGTGGGCGACCTGATCGAGGCCGCCGGTCGCGTCGAGGCCGGCGGCTACGACGCGCGGGTGACCGAGCGCGGGCCGCGTGAGATGCGGTCGCTCGCGCACGCGTTCAACGCGATGACGGCCCGCCTGCAGGCGAACGAGTCGCAGCGGAAGCAGCTCCTCGCGGACGTGACCCACGAGCTGCGGACGCCGCTCACGGTCATGCAGGGCAACGTCGAGGCGCTCCTCGATGGCGTCCGGCCGCTCGATCGCGAGCACATCGCGACGCTCCTCGAGGAGACGAAGGTGCTCGCCCGGCTCATCGACGACCTGCGCACCCTCTCGCTGGCCGAGAGCGGCGCGCTCGCGCTGCATCGCGAGCCGGTCGACCTCGCGTCGGTCGCGCGCGACGTGGTCCGGTCGTTCGCCGATCAGGCGCAACGCAGTGGCGTCTCGCTCGGCTCGACGGTCGACGGACGTGCGTCGATCGAGGCCGATCCGGTCCGCGTCCGGGAGGTCCTCACGAACCTCGTCTCGAACGCGCTGCGCTATACGCCGGCCGGCGGCAGGGTGGGCATCGAGGTGCGCGGGGCGAGCGGGCGCGTCGAGGTGACCGTGCGCGACACCGGGACGGGGATCGCGCCGGACGCGGTCGCCGGGATCTTCGACCGCTTCAGCAAGTCGACGGACTCACCCGGCGCCGGCCTTGGCCTCGCCATCGCGAAGGGACTCGTCGAGGCTCACGGCGGGACCATCCGCGCGGAGAGCGCGCCCGGTCAGGGCACCCGGATCGTGTTCACGCTGCCGGTGGGACCGCCGGCCTAGCCGGGCGAGCTCGCGTCGTCCATCTGCGCGCGCTGGAGCTTGCCGGAGAAGTCGACGTAGATGGACTTCCACTCGGCGTACACGTCGAGCGCGGCGCGGCCGGCTTCGCGATGGCCATTGCCGGTCGACTTCGTGCCGCCGAATGGCAGCTGGATCTCCGCGCCGATCGTGCCCGCATTCACGTACACGAGCCCGGTGTCCGCGTCGCGCATGAACCGGAATGCGTTGTTCACGTTCTTCGTGAAGATCGAGCATGAGAGGCCGTACTTCGTCGAGTTCACGACGCGGATCGCCTCGTCGATGTCCTTCACCTCGATGACCGCCGTCACCGGGCCGAAGATCTCCTCCTGCGCGACGCGCATGTTCGGCTTCACGTCGACGAGCACCGTCGGCTCGTGGAAGAAGCCCTTCCCGAGCGCGCCGTCGGTCGGGATCCGGCCGCCGGCCGCGACCGTGGCGCCCTCCTTCTCGGCGATCGGGATGTAGCTGTGGACCTTCTGCTGCGCGTCGCTCGAGATGACGGGGCCGAGGTCCGTGCCGGCATCGAGCCCGTGGCCCATCTTCATCTTGTTGGCCCGCGACACGAGCCGATCGATGAGCTCGTTCGCGACGGCGCGATTCGTGATCACGCGCGACGCCGCCGTGCAGCGCTGGCCCGACGTGCCGAAGGCGGACCACACGATCCCCTCGAGGGCGAGGTCGAGATCGGCATCTTCCATCACCACGATCGCGTTCTTGCCGCCGAGCTCCGCCGACACGCGCTTGAGCTGCTTCCCGGCGATCTCGCTGATATGCGAACCGACATCGCTCGAGCCCGTGAACGAGACGAGGTCGACGCCCTGATGCGTGACGAGCGCGTCGCCGAGCGCGCCGCCAGGCCCGAGGACGAGATTGAGCACGCCCTTTGGCAGGCCGGCCTCCTCGAGGAGCTCGACGAGGCGCACGGCGAGCATCGGGGTGTAGGAGGCGGGCTTGAACACGACCGCGTTCCCGAGGACGAGGGCCGGCATGATCTTCCAGGTCGGGATCGCGAACGGGAAGTTCCACGGCGTGATCGCCGCGACCACCCCGAGCGGCGCGCGCATCGACATCGCCCACTTGTTGGGCAGCTCGGCGGGCACGACGTCACCGAACTGGCGGCGGCCCTCTCCCGCGGTGTAGTAGGTCATGTCGATGCCTTCTTGGACGTCGCCGCGAGCCTCAGCGAGGACCTTGCCCATCTCGCTGGTCATCTCGCGCGCGAGCTGGTCCTTGCGCTGGAGCATCAGCTCGCCGGCCCGGTACAGGATCTCGCCCCGCTTCGGCGCGGGGAACAGGCGCCAGGACTCGAACGCGCGCCGCGCGGCGTCCACCGCGCGGTCGACGTCCGCCTTCGCCGACTTCGTCGCCGTCGCGATGAGCTCTCCCGTCGCCGGGTCGAGGTCCTCGAACGCTTCGCCGCTGGCCGAGTCGGTCCAGCGGCCGTCGATGTAGTTCTGCAGATGCGGCGTGGCCATTCGCTCCCCCTAATCGCGTGCGGTGCCTAGAACTGCGCTCCATAGAACAGCCAGATCGTGAGCCCGCCGACGAAGATGATCCCGAGCACGATGAGCGCGAACGCGATGTTCGCCTGCCGGTCGGGATCGCTGCTGAAGTCTCTCATCGCGAGCCTTCGGGCTCCCCGGCGCCCTTGTAAGCCGCGGGCGGCTGCGCCGGTCCCCATTCACTAAGCCGCTTCGCGGCTTCCAAGACCGTCGTCGCCGCTCGGTGTGAGCAAGCTCC
>CAZMLV010000147.1:0-4727 GCA_964567235.1 uncultured Chloroflexota bacterium
AGCCGGCGTCGATGTACATCTGCTCGAGCTCATCGGGGTCCTTCAGCATCCAGTCGTCGCGGAGCGCGTCCTTCCAGAGGATGTTCACGGCGCCGGGGATGTGTCCCCCGTGCTTCGCGCGCGCCTCGACGCCCGTGTACTCGCTGTCACGGCGCACGTCGAGCAGCCAGGGGTCGCCCGTGCGCACCGTCTCGAGGACCTCAGCGGCGGTCGCGATGACGCCTGGGCGCGGGCGTGGCCTGAACGAGGCGGGCTTCACGGTGACCTCGCCGGCTTCGACCGGTCTCCCCTCGCGGACCCACTTCTGGATCCCACCCTCCATGACCGCCATCGCGTCGTGCCCGTAGCGCCGCAGCGCGAGCCACAGCCGCGCGGCATGATGTCCGCCCTCGGAGTCGTATCCGATGACGAACGTATCGTCACCGATGCCGAAACGGGCCATCGTCGTGGCGAAGTCGGCCGGCTCCTGGAGCATGTAGAGCGGGTGCCCCGAGGCGGGTGGGGGAGCGGCGATGTCGCGGCTCCAGTCGATGTGGACCGCCCCGGGCAGATGCGCCTTGAGGTACTCGGTCCGTGCTTCCGCGTCGAAGCTGAACCGGCAGTCCACGATCCGCAGCTTCGGGTCGCTCAGCTTGGCGGCGACCTGCTCGGTGGACCAGAAGAGCTCCGGGCGGGCGAAGGGGCTCACGACGACAATCTAGCGGTGCTTCGGGGGAACCTTCGGCGCGGCCTCGCGCTCGTGCGGCTGCGCACCCACCACGCACCGCCGCTCGGCGTCACGCTCTACGAGCGGGCAGGCTGCCACCTCTGCGAGGAGACGCATCGCGCGCTCCGACGGATCGGGCTCGACCGGCCGCTCGCGATCGAGCGCATCGACATCGCCGCGGATCCTGCGCTCGAGCGGCGCTACGTCGTGCGCATACCGGTGCTGAAGGTGGGGCACGAGGAGCTCGATGCGGCCGGGCTCACCGATCGGGAGATCGCGGACTGGCTCCGAGCCATCAAACCGTGACGACGCCCGCGGGCGCGCGGGCATTCTTCCGCAAGCGGTTCGTCGCGGTCGGCACGCCGGCCCGAGCCGAGCAGGAGCAGGCCTATCTCAAGAGCGACCTGCGGTTCTACGGAGCGAGCGTGCCCGAGATCCGCCGCGCGAGCGCGGATTTCGCCCGCGCGCATCCGGACCTGACCCGCGCGGAGCTGCGGGCGATCGTCGACGGCCTCTACGCGTCGGGCTGGCACGACCTTCGATCGGCCTCCATCGCCCTGCTCGGCTCCTACGCGAACCTGCTGCGCGAGTCGGACCTACCGTGGCTCGTCAGGCTGGTCCGGAGCTCTGACACGTGGGCGCACGTCGACTGGCTCGCAGCGGACATCATCGGCGGGGTGGTCGAGCGGCACCGCGGGTCACTACGGCGGCTGCCGGGCTGGGCGAAGGACGAAAGCTTCTGGGTCAGGCGGACCGCGCTGTTGGCTCAGTTGCGGGTGCTGTCGCGCGGGGCTGGGGACTTCGCGCTGTTCGCGCGTCTCGCGGCCGGCATGCTCGACGAACGTGAGTTCTTCATCCGCAAGGCGATCGGCTGGATCCTCCGGGAGGTGAGCAAGAAGCGACCCCGGCTCGTCTACCGCTTCCTGCGGGAGCATCGAGCAGCGGTCTCGAGCCTGAGCCTCCAGGAAGGCGCGAAGTACCTCCCGGCGCGCATGCGCACGGGCCTCGGCCTGCCGGCGAAGGCCGCCTGGCAGCTGCGCGACGAGGGGGATGCTTGACAGAGGCAACTAAATTGTTGACATCGGCAAGCATCCTGCACGCACCCGCACCGAGCCGGCCTTCGATCGGCGCGTCGCCGACGTCCGTCGGTTCAGCCGGTTCTACACGCGCCAGGTCGGCCTGCTCCGGGACGGGTACCTCGAGACCCCGTTCTCGCTCACCGAGGCTCGGGTGCTGTACGAGGTGGCGAACCGCGAGCACGCCGTCGCCGCGGAGGTGACCAAGGAGCTCGGGCTCGACGCTGGCTATCTGAGCCGGATCCTCGCGGGGTTCCGGAGCCGCGGCCTCATCGAGCGCCGTGCATCGGCCGAGGATGCGCGGCGGAGCGAGCTGCGGCTCACGAAGCGGGGGAGGAGCGTGTTCGCGTCGCTCGACGCCCGGTCGCGGGACGACATCGGCACCCAGCTCGCGCGGCTGCCGGTGGCCGACCAGGAGCGGCTCGTGGGGGCGATGGGCACGGTTGAGCGCCTGCTCGGCGAGCCGCAGATCGGCGGCGACGGCGGGTACGTCCTTCGCGGGCCGCGGTCGGGCGACTATGGCTGGGTCGTCCAACGGCACGGAGCCCTGTACGCCGAGGAGTACGGCTGGAACGAGGAATTCGAGGGCCTGGTCGCCGGCATCGTCGGCAAGTTCGTCGAGCACCTCGATCCGAAGCACGAGCGGTGTTGGATAGCCGAGCGCGATGGCGAGAATGTGGGCTCCGTCTTCGCGGTGAGGCAGTCGGCGACGGTGGCCAAGCTCCGGTTGCTGCTGGTCGAGCCGAAGGCCCGAGGCCTCGGCATCGGCAAGCGGCTCGTTGATGAGTGCGTGACGTTCAGTCGCGCTGCGGGCTACAAGAAGCTCCGCCTGTGGACCAACAGCGTGCTTCGCGCAGCGCGCCACGTCTACGAGGGGGCCGGCTTCGAGCTCATCGATGAGGAAAGCCACCACAGCTTCGGCAAAGATCTCGTCGGGGAGACCTGGGAGCTGAAGCTCTAGTCGTTCCTAGACTCGGCGTCGTGTCGCTACGTCTTTCCGCCAACCTCCGACGCGAGCTCAGGGCGCATGCGCTCGACCGGTTGCCGCGGGCGACCCGCGTGATGGTCCGCGACCTGCGACGGCGCGGAAAGGTCCGCCGGATCGGCGACCTCGCAGCGCTCGACCTGGCCCTGGGTGAGGCGTACGAGGCCTACCGGCGATCGGAGGAGGACGGGCGCCGCGTGCTGGATGGGATCGAATTCGTCGTCAACGAGCCGCGGCCGCGGGATCCCGCGTCTGATGCGTACCGTGTCCACGAGCTTGCCCTGTACGAACGACTGACTGGCAAGCCGTACACGCCGGCGAACGAACGGTCGGTCTTCGATCTCGCCGAAGGCGTGCGGTCTCCGTTCCCGTATCGCACGCGGACTCCGGAGCTGGTCGGCGATCAGCTGATCCTGCTCGGGTTCCTGATGAAGGCGATCCCGATGCCGCCGCCCGCTCGCATCCTGGAGTTCGGCCCGGGATGGGGCAACACGACCGAGGCACTCGTCAAGACGGGATACGACGTCACCGCGGTCGAGATCGATCCCGCCTTCGTCGATCTGATCGCGCAACGGTGCGCTCTCAATGCCGACCGGTTGACGCTCCACACGGCCGACATGCTGGACTTCAGGTCGACGCACCGTTTCGACGTCATCCTGTTCTTCGAGTCGTTCCACCACTGTCAGGACCATCGACGCCTGCTGAGGCAGCTGCACGACCTTCTGGCCGACGGCGGCGCCATCCTGTTCGTCGCCGAGCCGATCATGGATCTTCCGTATCCGTGGGGGCTCAGGCTCGACGGCCAGTCGCTGTGGGCGATGCGCCAGCTCGGGTGGCTCGAGCTTGGCTTCGACCGCGCCTACTTCATGCAGGCTCTGCGTGACACGGGCTGGACCGGCGAGCGGCTGCACTCGCGCGCGATCTCTGCGATCACCGACGTCGTCGTCGCACGTCGCGCGACCTAGGACCTGGTCGCTCCGCGCTGCCCAGGCTCCTCGCGCTCCGACAGCACCAGGTCGAGCCAGGTCCGCGCCTCGTGGTACAGGGTCGGGTTGTTCTCCGGGGTGTAGTAGGCGAGCACCGCGACCGCCTGGGACACGGCCCAGCCGCGGGCGCGCTCCCACGTCGGGTCGTCCGTCGGGAGCGCCGCTCGGAACGCGTCGCGGGCCTCGCGCGAGTGCAGCTTCCAGGCGACCATCAGGTCGCAGGCCGGATCGCCGACGCCGGAGGACCCCCAGTCGATGACCGCGCGGATCCGGCCGCTGCGCACGAGCCAGTTGCGTGCATCAAGGTCCCCGTGGTGCCAGACCGGCGGACCGTCCCACGGCGGAGCCGCGAGCGCGCGTGCCCACTCCGCACGCGCCGCGGGGTCACCGGTGAAGGCATCGAACCAGTGGCGCATCTCGACGTCGCGCTCCGCCAACGGGATCCCGCGGCCCCGCGGCGCATCCGTCGGGTCCGCCTGCTGGAGCGCCCCGACGAAGCCGGCGAGATCGCGTGCCGCCGCGACGGCGTCGATCGCCTCGACCGGCGCGAGCTCACCGTCGACCCAGGTGTGCACCTCCCAGAACCAGGGGTAGTCGCGGCTCGGCAGGCCCTGGGCCACCGGGACGGGGATCTCGAGGGGGAGCAGCGGTGCGAGCCGCGGGAGCCATTCGAACTCCTTGCCGCCCGGTGTCGTGGAGCCTGCGCGCCGCGGGAGGTGGAGCGCGAGGTCGTCGCCGAGACGGAAGATCGCGTTCACCGTCCCATCGGGCTGCACGCGACGCAGCGGCCGCTCGGCCCACTCGGGGAACTGATCGGCGAGCAGTCGCCGGACGAGCTCCACGTCGATCTCGAGCTCGTCCGCGTGCATCCGGGCTACTGGAGCCTGCTGATCACGGGGAGCGTCAGCGGAGGCGAACGGTCTCACCGAACTGTCCGCTCACGCTGATCGTCGCGGTCGATCCGGTCTGCACGT
>CAZMLV010000148.1:0-4705 GCA_964567235.1 uncultured Chloroflexota bacterium
CACCGTCGCCAGTGTGGCGATGGCTTCGCCTGCGCCGACGATGCCGAGCCCGTCATTCGTCGTCGCTTTCACGCTCACCGCGCCGAGCTCGATCCCGAGCGCCCGCGAGAGCCGGTCACGCATGGCCGCGAGGTGCGGTGCGAGCCGCGGCGCCTGCGCGATGACCGACGCGTCCACCGAGCCGACCCGGTAGCCCTTGGAGCGGACCAGCGTCACGACCCGTTCGAGGAGTCCGATGCTGTCCGCGCCGGCGTAGGCCGGATCGTCGCTCGGGAAGTGCGTCCCGAGATCGCCGAGCGCCGTGGCACCGAGGAGCGCGTCCATGATCGCGTGGGCGAGGACGTCGCCATCGGAGTGTCCCGCGAGCCCCGTCGGATGATCGATCCTGACGCCGCCGAGCACCAGCCGGCGGTCGGGCACGAGACGATGGATATCGTACCCAATCCCGGTCCGCGGCATCGTCATCGCGGCAACGGCTGTGCCGCGATCGCGACCAGACCCTTGTCGGCCAGCTCCCGGGCGTACGCGATGTCCTCGATCGAGGTGAGCTTGAAATTCCGCCGCTCGCCGGGCACCAGGCGGACGTCCTCGTTCAGCGCGATGACCGCCGCCGCGTCGTCCGTGAAGCTCTTGCCTCCCGCGGCCACGCGCGCGCGTTCGAGGAGCGGCCGCTGGAACGCCTGTGGCGTCTGCGCCGTCCAGAGGCCGGTGCGATCGATCTCCTCCACGGCCCGCCCGGCCAGGTCGGCCCGGCGCACCGTCTCGGCGACGGCCAGGCCGGGCACCGCGCTGCCGTATTCGGTCGCGACCGCGACGACCGTCGAGAAGAGTGACGCCGTCGCGAAGGGCCGCGCCGCGTCATGGATCGCGATGACCCCGTGCGCCCGCAGGGCATCGAGCGCGGCCCAGCTCGATGCCGTCCGTGAGGTACCGCCGGCGATCACCTTGGCGCGCGATCCGACGAGCCCGGCGATCGCCGCCACGCGATCCGGCGGTGCGACCACGACGATCTCCGCGAACGCGCCTGAGGCCGCCGCGGCGGCGAGCGACCAGAGCAGCACCGGCGATCCGCCCAGCTCCGCGGTCACCTTGTCGACTCCGGCACGGCTCGAGCTGCCGGCCGCGAGGATCGCGAGGCCCGCGGTCACCGGCCGATCAGTGGCCGACGGCCCGTGGCCGCCGGGCCGCGAGGTCCTCGCCGCGAGGCTGGGCGAAGATCATCCGGCCACCGACGGTCTGCAGGACGCGCATGACCGTCACCGGAACCTCGTTGCCCACCGATCGTGCGCCGTTCTCGACGACGATCATCGTCCCATCCTCGAGGTAGCCGACGCCCTGCCCGGCTTCCTTGCCCTCCTGGATGATGCGGACGTGGATCTCCTCACCGGGGAGGACGACCGGACGGACCGCCTTCGCGAGGTCGTTCACGTTGAGCACGGTCACGCCGTGCAGCTCGGCCACGCGGTTGAGGCCGTAGTCGTTGGTGACGATCGGGATCTTCCGCTCGCGGGCGAGCGCGACGAGCTTCCCATCGGCGCCGTCGCCGGCCGGGTCCTCGTCGTCGATCTCCACGCGGACCGTGGACTCCTTCTGCATCTTCGCGAGCATCTCGAGGCCGCGGCGGCCGCGCTCGCGGCGCGTGCCGTCGCCGGAGTCCGCGAAGAACTGGAGCTCCGCGAGGATGAAGCGCGGCACCACGAGCGTGCCGCCGATGAAGCCCGCGCGGACGATGTCCGCGATCCGACCGTCGATGATCACCGAGGTATCGAGGAGCAGCCGCTCCGTCGCGCCGCGATCCTTGCGGCCACCTCGGATGTCCCGAACGGCGCCCTGAAGATCGGCGCGCTTGATCGTCCCGGCCAACACCCCGAGCACGCTGAGCACGAGCGCGCCGGCGAGCGGCGCGTACCGGCCTAGCTCACCGGGAAGGAAGGACAGCGGGAACGCGAGAAAGAGCGCGAAGACGAGCCCGACGCCGCCGCCGAGCACGCCCGCCGCAAGATCGCCCGCGGCCGTCGCCCGGATCCGTGCGACGACCCAGCCCATGGGCTTGACCGTCGCATACGGGGCGCCGAGCCACCCGAGGATCGCGCACGCCACCGCGAGGAGAAAGACGACAAGAACTTGATTGTTCGGGGGCGTGACCTGACTGACTTGGAGCAGCTGCGCGGCAAGGAAGAAACCGAAGAAGAAGCCGAACAGCGCTCCGGCGAATCTGATGAGGACCACTGCTTTGCTCGCTCCTTTCTTTCAAGTTGCGGCAAGGCGAAGGCCCGACCGATGACGATGTGGCCGCCGGCCGACGTCTGGTGCCGCGCGAGGTCGATCATGCGAGGAAGGATACGCCCGGTCATCCGTCCGAAATACCCGACCGGGTAAGCGCATCCCGCAGCGTCGGCACGCCGATCACGTCGAGCCCGGCACCGTCACGGTCGGCTGCGCTGGCCGCGGGGACGATGGCGCGCTCGAAGCCGAGCCGCTCGGCCTCCTTCAACCGGGCCGCGAGCCGCTGGACCCGGCGGAGCTCACCGCCGAGCCCGAGCTCGCCGAGGAACACCGTGCGCGGATCAGCCGGCCGGTCCCGAAGCGCGGACGCGACCGCGACGGCGACCCCGAGGTCCGTCGCGGGCTCGCGGATCCGGAGCCCGCCGACGAGATTCACGTACACGTCGTGCGAGCCGCTGTTCAGACCGGCACGCTTCGTGAGCACCGCGAGCAGCAGCGCGATCCGTTGCGGGTCGACGCCGTTCACCGTCCGGCGTGGCAGGCCGAAGCTCGTCGGTGTGACGAGGGCCTGCACCTCGACGAGGAGCGGCCGGGTCCCCTCGATCGTCGGGACGATCACGCTTCCAGCCACACCCCGGCTGCGCTCCTCGAGGAACACCTCGGACGGATTCATGACCTCGCGGAGACCGCTCTCTCCCATCTCGAACACGCCCACCTCGTCGGTCGAGCCGAACCGGTTCTTCGTGCCGCGCAGGATCCGGAACGAGTGGAATCGCTCACCCTCGAGATAGAGCACCGCGTCGACGATGTGCTCGAGGACGCGCGGGCCGGCGACGTTTCCCTCCTTGGTGACGTGGCCGACGAGGAAGATCGGGACATCGTCGCCCTTCGCGACCTCGAGCAGTCGCGCGGCACATTCGCGGAGCTGCGAGACGCCGCCGGCGGCCGAGCCGATGATGTCCGAGCTCATCGTCTGGATCGAGTCGATGACGCAGAAGATCGGCTTCGTGCGGCGGATGACCTCGATCACGGATCCGAGATCGGTCTCGGCCAGCAGCAGGATGTTGCCGCCGTCGATGCCGAAGCGGCGCGCGCGCAGCTTCACTTGCGCCGCGGACTCCTCCCCCGAGACGTAGAGGACCGTCCCGCGCTGGCTGAGGCTTGCCGACGCCTGCATGAGCAGCGAGCTCTTCCCGATGCCCGGATCGCCGCCGAGGAGGACGAGGGAGCCGCGGACGATCCCACCGCCCAGCACGCGGTCGAACTCCCCGATGCCGGTCGGGATGCGCACCTCGGCGTCGGGCGGGACCGCATCGAGGGCGATCGGCTCGCGGGGCCCGCGGGTCGCCCCGGTGCGGCCCTTCGGCGGCGCGACGACGCGCTCCTCGACGAGGGTGTTCCAGCCGCCGCAGCTCGGGCACTTGCCGATCCACTTCGGGTAGTCGTTGCCACACTGCTGGCAGACGAACGCGGTCTTGGAAGCGGCCGAGCGGAGAGGCATGTCCTAAGTATCGGCTGCGGCTGGCCCGCGAAGGCTCTAGGTGGCGACGGGCTCCGGCTTGCGCTCCTCGACGGGCTCGCCCTTCGTGATCGCGAGCTTCCCATCGACGGCGTCGATCTTCACGGTGTCACCGGCCACGAACGCCGCGAGCAGCAGCATCTCCGCCAGCGGATCGGCGATCTCGTTCTGGATCGCGCGACCGAGCGGCCGCGCGCCGAAGTTCGTGTCGTAGCCAACGGTCGCGATGTAGTCCTTCGCCTCGTCGGTGACGATGAAGTTCATCGCCTGCGACGCGAGCTGCTTGCGCACCCCGCCGAGCTCGATCTCCACGATCTTGCGGATCTCCGGCTTCGTGAGCGGCTGGAAGACAACGGTCGCGTCGATCCGGTTGAGGAACTCGGGCCGGAAGAAGCGCTTCATCTCGTCGTTGACGCGCTCCTTCATGTGCTCGTAGGCGGCGGCGGTCTCCGGATCGTCGCCCTGGCCCTTCGAACGGAAGCCAAGCGCACCCTCGCTCTTCAGCATCTTCTGCGCGAGGTTGCTGGTCATGATGATGATCGTGTTGCGGAAGTCGACGGTCCGGCCCTTCGCGTCGGACAGGCGGCCCTCGTCGAAGATCTGCAGCAGGATGTTGAAGACCTCCGGGTGGGCCTTCTCGATCTCGTCGAGCAGGATCACGCAGTAGCTCTTGCGCCGGACGGTCTCGGTGAGCTGGCCGCCCTCTTCGTACCCGACGTAGCCGGGCGGCGAACCGACCAACCGCGACACGTTGTGCCGCTCCATGTAATCGGACATGTCGATCTTCACCATGTTGTCGGCGTTGCCGAACATGAACTCGGCAAGGTTCCGAGCGAGGTGCGTCTTGCCGGTACCGGTGGGCCCGACGAAGAAGAACGCACCGATCGGGCGGCGAGGGTCCTTGAGGCCGGCGCGCGCGCGGCGCACGGCCCGGCTGATCGTCTTGATCGCCTCGTCCTG
>CAZMLV010000149.1:0-3144 GCA_964567235.1 uncultured Chloroflexota bacterium
CCGGATGCGAGGTACGGCTTGCCGACGGTCGTGACGCGGCCCGCGGCCGCCGCGACGATCGGCGAGTACATCGGGGCCGCGATGTCGAGGCCGTTGTGGAAGCCGCCCCACCGAGCGCCGAACGGCGAGGTGATGACGCCGCGAAGTGGCCAGATCGGGAGCTTGCCCCCGGTGTAGACGCCGAGCCCGGACTTCGCGGCGGCGAGCGCGGCGAGCTGCTCGTATTGCGCCTCGGCATCCTGGAGCTGGCGGTTGAGCGCGGCCGTCTGCGCGTTCTGCTGGGCCGCGGCACCGAGCTGCGAGTTGCGCTCGGCAGCCGCCGCGTCGCGCTGGGCGGCCGCGCTGTCGATCTGGTCTTGGGCTTCCTTGATCAGCTGGTCGTACCGCGCCTTCTGCGCAGCGAGCGCCGCGCGCTGCTGGGTGATCTGGTCCTGCAGACCGACCATCTCGGCAGCCTTTTCCTGGGTGAGGCCGACGTTCGCCGCAGCCTCGTCGCGCATCGCCTTGATCTCATCGGCGAGCTGCACGTCCTGGCGGTTGATGATCACCATCGCCTGGATCCGGCTCGCGAAGTCCGAGAGCGACTGCGATGACAGGAGCATCTCGAGCGGGCTGATCTGCGCCTGGCGGTACGTCGTCCGCAGGTGCTTCGCGTAGAGGTCCTCGCGCTGAGTGAGCTGCTGGCTCTCCGCGTCGACCTGCGACTGGAGCGACGACACGAGCGCGTTCGTCTCATCGAGCTGGAAGCTCACGAGCTGCAGTTGTTCCTCGGTGATCTGGATCTCGTAGCCGAGCTGCTCGGCCTGCGACTGCGCCGCGTTGGCCTTCGCCTGAAGGTCCTCGATCACGGCGTTCGAGCTGTTCACCGCGGTTTGGAACTGGTCGGCGGCCTGCTTGTAGCGGTCGGTGTTGGCGCGGGAGATGGCGACGGCGCGCTCGAGCGCCTGCTTTCGCCGCAGGGCATCGGTGAGTGGGTCGTCGGCCGAGGCCGGGATGACCTGGCCGAGGAACAGGGCAAGGCCCGCCAGCACGACGATCGCCGTGCGCAGGCGCCTAATCCTCTTGTTCCCACCTCCCCGGCTTGCCCGGGGAGCTCCCATACCTGCCGGATGGTCGCAGGTGCGACCGTCGCTGGTCAAGCGTGAGCTCCCTTGGCGAGCTGCGAGCGCACGGAGAACGATGCCCCGAACCCGCCCACGAGGACGGCGAACGCGAGGACCCCGACGACCAGCTCGAGCACGAAGTTCGCGCCGAGCGAGACCGGGAGGATGTCCAGGAAGCCGACCATCGCGCTGGTCACCGGCCCCGAGGCCAACGCCAGCACTGCGAGCGCGACGATCGCGCCGAAGGTGCCGACGAGGATCCCCTCGAGGATGAATGGCCAGCTGACGAACCAATCGGTGGCGCCGACGAGCTGCATGATCTCGATCTCGTCTCGCCGCGCGTGCACCGCGATCCGGATCGTGTTCACGATCACGAAGAGCGCTACGAACAGCATCATCGCGAGCACGGCCACGCCGCCGATCGAGAGGACCCGGGTGATGGTCAGCAGCTTCTCGACGACGGTCGGGTTGTCGATGACATCGGTCACGACGCCACGGCCGAGCTCATCCTTGAGCGATGCCGCGAGCCGGCCGGTGTCCTGCGCGTTCGCGAGCTTGATCTCGAGCGACGCCGGCAGCGGGTTGATCCCGATGTCCGCGAGCGTGAAGTCCTCCTTGCGCTGGGCGAGCTCGCGCAGCCGGTCCAGGGCCTGCTGCTTCGTGATGTAGTCGACGCGGGCGACGGCTGGGTCGTTCTCGATCCGTGCCTTGAGCGCGAGGATGTCCGACGGCTTCGCGCCGTCGTCGAGGTACAGCACGAGCTCGACCTTCGATTCGAGCGCCGTCACGGCGGCCTGCAGCCCCCGGTCGGTGACGATGAAGAACGCGAACAGGAGCAGCATCAACGACACGGTGAGCGTCGCCGCGATGCTCATGACCGGGTTGCGCCAGAAGCCCTGCCACGCCGCGCCGAGCACGTATGCGATCCGCCTCATGCCGCGTAGAGCCCTTCGCGCTCGTCGCGGACGACCGCGCCGTGATCGAGATGGATCACGCGCCGGCGGAGTGCGTTCACGATCTCGGCGTTGTGGGTGGCCATGACGAGCGTCGTGCCGAGCTCCTGCACGCGCGTGAGCAGCTTGATGATCTCCCAGCTCGTGACCGGGTCGAGGTTGCCGGTCGGCTCATCCGCGATGAGGACACGTGGACGATTCACCAGGGCGCGGGCGATCGCGACGCGCTGCTGCTCGCCGCCGGACAGCTCGCGTGGGAAGTGGCCGCGCCGGTGCGAGAGGCCAACGAGCGCGAGCGTCCGCTCGGTCTCCTCGCGCACCACATGGCCCTCGTGGCCGGTGACCAGGAGCGCGAAGGCGATGTTCTCGGTGACGGTCTTGGTGGGGAGGAGCTTGAAATCCTGGAACACGACGCCGACCAGCCGGCGGAGGTGCGGGACCTGTGACCGGCGAAGCGTGGCGACGTCCTGGTCGTCCACGATGACCCGGCCGGTCGTCGGGAGCTCGTCCCGGATGAGCAGCCGGATGAGCGTGGATTTGCCGGCCCCGGACGATCCGACGAGGAACGCGAACTCGCCCTGGTCGATCGTGAGGTCGACGTCCTGCAGCGCCGCGGTCCCGTTCGGATAGCGCTTGCTGACGTCTTCGAGACGGATCAAATCCGGTCGGTCCCTCTTCCCTCAGCGTCCAGAGCGTCCGCTTGCGCGCTCCTGGCACGGAAGGTAACGGGGCGCCCGCCGCGAGCGCAACGGGTTTTGGTAGCGAATTCGTACTGCCCGCACCCAAATGGCACCCGAACGTACGCGCGGCGGACAGCCCGGCCGCGACGTATGGGTCGCTGTAACGGGCGGCGGCTAGGTGTTCTGGAGGCCGAGACCGGGCTGCGACGGACGGCTCTGCGCGAAGGTCGCGATCGACGCGATCTTTGCCTCACCGGTGGCCATGACCTTCACGCCCTGGGTCGCCCGGCCAAGCACGCGGATCTGGTCGATCGGCACGCGGATCACGACGCCGGTGGTCGAGATGAGCAGGACCTCTTCGCTCTTCTCGTCGATGACCCGCATCGCCGCGACGTTGCCGGTCTTGGC
>CAZMLV010000149.1:3244-4683 GCA_964567235.1 uncultured Chloroflexota bacterium
GCGAGGACGATCCGGTCCTTGTCCCCGGCGGCCGCGACCCAGGCGAGCTTGTCGTCCTTGCGGAGGAGGATCGCGATGAGGCCGGCCCGGCGGACGTTGCCGTAGTCGGAGAGCGGCGTCTTCTTGACGAAGCCCTTGCGGGTGGCCATGACCAGGTGCGGCACCGAGCCGCCCTCGCGGATGGCGATGAGCGCGGAGACCCGCTCGCCGGACTGCATCGCCTCGAGGATGTTCTGGATCGGGGTGCCCTTGGCGGTGCGGCTCGCGTCCGGAAGCTCGAACGCTTTGAGCGCAAAGACCCGGCCGCGGTCCGTGAACACGTAGAGCCGGTCGTGGTTTCGGGCCACGACGAGGTGCTCCACGTCGTCCTCGTCGCGGGTGGCCATGCCGATGACGCCCCGGCCGCCCCGGTGCTGGGCCTTGTACGTCGAGAGGGGCATCCGTTTCACGTAATTCCGGCTTGAAACGGTGATCACGACGTCCTCGTCGGCCACGAGATCCTGGTCGGTGAGCTCCCGGTTCAGGTCGTCGAGGATCTTCGTCCGCCGGTCGTCCCCGTACTTCGTGGCGAGCTCGTCCATGTCCTGCTTGATGAGGAACTGGATCTTCCTGGCGTTCCCGAGGATCGACTCGAGCTCCGCGATGAGCTTGATCGTCTCCCGGTACTCGTCCTCGACCTTCTGGCGCTCGAGCCCGGTGAGGCGGCGCAGCTGCATGTCGAGGATCGCCTTGGCCTGGAGCTCCGACAGCTCGAATTTCTCGCGCAGATTCGCAAGGGCGGTCTCCGGGCTCTTGCTCGCGCGGATCGTCTTCACGATCTCGTCGATGTGATCGAGCGCGATCTTGAAGCCCTCGAGCAGGTGCGCGCGCTCCTTCGCCTTGCCGAGATCGAACTCCGTGCGCCGCTTGATGACCTGCTTCCGGTAGTCGATGTAGTGCTGGAGCACGTCCTTCAAGGACAGCGTCTTGGGCGAGGAGTCGACGAGCGCGAGCATGTTCAGGTTGAACGCGGACTGCATCGCGGTGTGCTTGTAGAGGTTGTTGAGCACCCGCTCTGCGGTGTCGTCGCGCTTCACCTCGATCGCGACCCGCATGCCCTCGCGGTCGCTCTCGTCGCGGATGTCGGAGATCCCCGCGAGGCGCTTGGACTGCACGAGATCGGCGATCTTCTCGATGAGCGTCGCCTTGTTCACGGCGTACGGCAGCTCGGTCACGATGATCGACTGCCGGCCGCCCTTGCCGTCCTCGATGTGGGCCTTCGCGCGCATGAGGATCCGCCCGCGGCCGTTCGCGTACGCGCGGCGGATCGCGTCCACGCGCTCGGTCGCGCCCGTCTCGATGTTCTTCTGCTCCTCGAGGCGGTAGATGACGCCGCCGCCCGGGAAGTCCGGTCCGAGGACCGTCTCGCAGAGGTCGTCGTTCGTCAGATCCGGGTCATC
>CAZMLV010000150.1:0-4681 GCA_964567235.1 uncultured Chloroflexota bacterium
CGGAGCTCTCGGTGAAGGACCTCGCTCTGGTCTCCGAGCTGCGCCTCGAGCTCGGACCCGGACTCACGGTCCTCACCGGCGAGACCGGCGCCGGCAAATCCATGCTCGTCGACGCGCTCCTCGCCGCGACGGGCGGGCGGGTCGCCGCGGGCATGGTCCGCGAGGGCGCCGACCGCGCGAAGGTCGAAGCGGTGTTCGCCGGCGTCGGCGACGACGAGCTGGTGCTCGCGCGCGAGATCCAACCCGGACGTGCCCCCGCGCGGATGAACGGTGAGACCGTCCCGCTCGCGAAGCTCGCTGAATCCGGCGGCGAGCTCGTCGCGATCCACGGTCAGGGCGAGCAGCTCCGTCTCGCGCGCCCCGCGGTGCAGCGCGATCTGCTCGATGCGTACGGTGGCCACGAGCGATCGCGAGCCGCGGTCCTGACCGCGCATCGTTCGCTGCAGGACATCCTCGCGGAGCGCGCATCGCTCGGAGGCGATCCGCGCGAACGAGCGCGCCGCCTCGCACTCCTCGAGCACGAGGTCACCGAGATCGACGGAGCGCACATCGAAGCCGACGACGCCATGATCGCCGCGGCGCTCGCGGTCGCGCGGTCCGGGGAGCGGCTTCGCGAGAGCGCCGCCTCGGTGCACGAGCTGCTGGTCGGCGAGCGCGCCTCGGCGCGGGATCGGCTGGCGATCGCAGCGCGCGATCTTTCGGCGGCGGCGGAGATCGACCCGCGGCTCGCCGATCAGGCCGCGCGCCTCGTCGCGTCGGTTGACGAGGTCGCGGATCTCGGCGCCGACCTGCGGCGATATGCCGAATCGATCGACGCGGATCCACGCGAGCTCGCGCGGCTCGAGTCACGCAACGACGCTCTCGCGGAGCTTCGGCGCAAGTACGGCCCATCGCTGGACGATGTCATCGCGTACGGCGAACGCGCGCGCCGCGAGCTATCGGATGTGTCCTCGGAGGAGGAGCGGCTCGCGCGGCTGGATGGCGAAGAACGCGCGGCCCGCGATGCGCTCGTGGTCGCGAGCGCGACGCTCCACGCCGAGCGGGACAAGAGCGCGAAGAGGCTTGCCAAGAGCGTCGAGGCCGAGCTCGCCGAGCTCGGGCTCCCCCGCTGCCGGTTCACCGTGACGCTCGAGCCGGTCGAGCCGGATGCGAGCGGCGCGGATCGCGTGACGTTCCGCATCGCGCCGAATCCGGGGGAGCCGTTCGCGCCGCTGCAGGAGATCGCCTCGGGTGGCGAGCTCTCGCGGATCATGCTCGCGCTCGAGGTGGTCCTCGCGGCGCAGGACGAGACCCCGGTCCTCGTATTCGACGAGGTCGACGCGGGCGTAGGCGGGCGGCTCGGCGAGGTCGTCGGCCGGGCGCTCTGGTCGCTCGCCCGGCAGCATCAGGTCCTCTGCGTCAGTCACCTCGCGCAGGTCGCCGCGTATGCCGACGCACATGTGAAGGTCCGCAAGGAGGTGCGCGGCGGGCGCACGCACGTGGTCGCCGACCGCCTCGGAACGCGGGACAGCGTCGCGGAGCTCGCGGACATGCTCGGGGCCGGCGGGTCGTCGAAGTCGTTGGCCGCCGGCGCGCGCGAGCTGCAGAGCGGCGCGGCCGATTGGAAGGCGACCGCCAGGCGGCCCTAGCGCGCGGCCAGCTCCTTGGCGAGCGGCGCGAAGGCCTCGATGTGCTCGCCGCGTACGTTGAAGTAGCTCACGCCGAACGCCTCACGCACCCGCAGCAGCTGCGCGCGCATCTCGGCCAGCGAGCCGACGAGGAAGAACGGCGAACGGTCGATCATGTCGGCCGGCGCGCCTTCCATCCGCTTCGCGAGCTCGGCGATCGCGGCCGGCCGGTCGTCGGTGACCGTCATCCCGAAGACGAGCGTGTTCAGCTCGACGTCGCGGTCGCCGAGGAGCCGCCGCACGTATGCGAACCGATCGAGCGCCGTCTCCCACGAGTACGCCGCCCGGTCCGGCGCGCCGTCGCGCCGCGTGCGCGGCACGACCCCGACGATGTCGGCCTCTTTCACGGCGAGCTCGAGGATCCGGTCGCCGCCGCCGGCGATCAGGACCGGTGGATGCGGCTGCTGCACCGGCTTCGGCCCGCTGTGGGCCTTGTCGTGGCGGTAGTACGTCCCCGCGTGGGTGACCTCGTCCTGGGTCCAGAGACGTTTGATGAGTGGGACCGCCTCGGCGAGCCGTTCGACCCGGACGCGCGGCGTGTCGTAGCTGATGCCGAGACTGTTGTTGTCGCGATCGTGCCACCCCGCGCCGATCCCGAGCTCGAACCGGCCGTTCGAGACGACGTCGACGGTCGCGGCCTCACGCGCGAGGAGCAGCGGGTTGCGGAAATCGTTGTCGAGCACAAGCGTCCCGACGCGCAGCGTCGTGGTCGCCGCGGCCGCGGCGGCGAGGGCCGGGAACGGAGAGAACCCGTTGCCCACGACGTGATCGGCCATGACAAGGCCGCCGTAGCCGATCGACTCGAGCCGGCGCGCGAACGACGGCCAGTCCAGCCCCGCGGGCGGCGTGCCGGCCTGCACGGTGAAGCGGAATCGCCGCTGCGCTGCCATGCGACGCAGGCTAGCTGCGGCGGAGCAGGTCGCGCAGCGGCTCGATCCGCGGAAATGGCGCGCAGACTATTCCCGGTGATCCGGCAGCTGCGCATCTATGAGATCTTCGAGCGCAACAAGGGCGCGTTCCATACCCGGTTCCGCGATCATGCGATGCGGATCATGGCGCGCCACGGATTCACCGTGCTCCGCACGTGGGAGACCGCTCACGACGGCCACACCGAATTCGCCTACATCCTCGAGTGGCCCGATCTCGCGACGAAGGAGCGTGCCTGGCGCGACTTCCTCGCGGACGACGAGTGGAAGGAGATCAAGCGCGTGACGGCGGCCGCGCACGGCGATCTCGTCGGCCGCATCGAGGACCGCGTGCTCGCCGAGACCGAATACTCGCCCGGGCGCTCGTAGCGCTAGGCGATGGGCAGTGCGAGCGCGAACACGCTGCCGGCGCCGGAGCTCGCCTCGAGCCAGAGCCGTCCGCCCTGCCGTTCGGCGAGACGCCTGCTGATATGCAGCCCAAGCCCGGTCCCGGCGATGCTCACCGCCGTCGATGCGCGATAGAACGGTGTGAACACGCGGGCGAGCTCGTCCGCCGGGATCCCAATCCCGTGATCGGCCACGCGTAGCTCGACCTCCACGCCCTGCAAGGTGAGGGTCACGTCGATCGGCAGCTCGGGCTCGCTGTATTTGATCGCGTTGCTGAGCAGGTTGTCGAGGATCTGGGTGATGCGGTCGGCATCGCCGATCACCACCACCGGCCCGTGCGGCCAGCGGAAGCTGATGCGGTGAGCGTCGCCGGCCTCGTGCGACGCGATCGCCGTTGCGACCACGGTCGCGAGATCGACCGGGCCGATGCGCAGGTCGAGCACGTTCGCCGCCAGCCGCGCGGAGTCCAAGAGGTCGCCTAGCAGGCGCGTCATGCGGTCGACCTGCGCGATCGAGACGTCGATCGCGGTCTGGACCCGGGCAGGGTCCCTGCCGACATGGCGCCGGCCAAGCTGCAGCTGCCCGCGGATGACCGTGAGCGGCTGCCGCAGCTCGTGGACGACCGTGTCGAACAGATGCACGTCGGGCGGATCCGCCCGCGGTCGCCCGATGTCGGGGAAGATCACGACCCGGTCATCGACCGATGGGTGCGCCGAAACAGGCGCCTCGAGCACACGGGAGAGCGTTGCCAGGAATGTCTGGACCTCGAACGGCTTGCCGATGAATCCGGCGAAGCCCGCGGCCCGGCTGCGCGTGCTGCGCCGAGCCTCGGCCTCGGCCAGTGCGGCGCGGTCGGCGGTCATCATCAACACCGGGACCTTGGGGTCGACTCGGCGGATCGCGGCGGCGTCTGACCAGCTCAGGTTGTGGCCGCTCGCGTTCAGCTCGCCATCCATGATCACGCAGCGGGGCCGCGACGTGGCCATCGCGCGCGGGATGAGCGCGTGCTCGGATATCACGACGGCGTGGTAGCCGGCCAGGGTCAGCACGCTGCTGACGACCTCGGAAAGCCTGGTGTCGTCTTCGACCAGTAGCACGGTCTGGATGGCCATCGCGTCCTCCGCCGGTCCGGTCGCACAAGCCGCGTCCGGATCTGTCGCTCACCGTGGCAGAGCCGCTCGCCCACCGCATGACGGTTTCGTAACGTTGAGGTAACGACGGCCGGAGACGGGAGAAAACAGGCCTATTCGGCCGGCGTCGCCTCCGGCATACCCGCGACGAACCGGTATCCGGTGCCCGGGACGGTCTCGATGTAACGCGGCTTGTGCCAGTCGTTCTGGAGCTTGGCCCGGAGCGCGCGGACATGCCGGTCGACGACGTTGCTCTCGATCACGAAGTCGGTGCCCCAGAGCGCGTCGAGGATCTGCTCGCGGGTGAGCACGCTGCCGGCGTTCGCCGCGAGGAGATAGAGCAGGGCCTGCTCGAGCGAGGTGAGATGCAGCTCGTGGTCGCCCGCGAGCACCCTTCGGTTCAGGACGTCGATCTCAAGATCGCCGATCCGCAGCCGCGGCACGAGCTCGCCGGCGCTCCCGTGGGTCCGGCGGATGACCGCGCGTGCGCGCGCGACGAGGTCATCGGGGACGAATGGGACGCCGATGTAGTCGTCGGCGCCGCGCTCGAACGCGTCCAGCTTCCCGCGCA
>CAZMLV010000151.1:0-4656 GCA_964567235.1 uncultured Chloroflexota bacterium
CCGAGGGCCGTCGGGCTCAGTCGGCTTCCCAGTCGCGCGGATAGAGGAAGTCGTGGCCGACGGTCCGGAGGCTGACCTTCGCGATGAGCGGCATGACCCGCTTGAAGTGGTTGCGCCTGATGCGCTCGCGGATCTTCGCCAGGAGCTTCTCGTCGAAGCCCGCCGCGACCAGATCCGCCGGGCGGACGCGCCGGTCGACCAGGTGATACAGCAGCACGTCCGCCTGCTCGTAGGTGAACCCGAGCTCGCCCTCGTCGGTCTGACCCTCCCAGAGATCGGCGCTCGGCGGCTTCGAGAGCACAGCTTTGGGGACGCCCATGTGAGCGGCGAGCTCGCGGAGCTGCGTCTTGTAGAGATCGCCCACCGGGTTGAGGGCGCAGGCGAGGTCGCCGAATTGCGTGCCGTAGCCGAGCAGGAGCTCGGTCTTGTTCGACGTGCCGAGCACCAGGCCGTCGGGCCACGAGCGGTCGTACTCGATGCTCTTGCGCTCGCGGGCCATCTTGTTCCCCATCCGGACCTTGTCGACGTTCGTCTTGCCCGTGAAGTAGGCGTCCACCTGCGCGGTGATGGGAACCTCCTCGAGCCGGATGCCGAACGTCCGAGCCACGTCCTCCGCGTCGGCCTTCGAGCGGCCGGCCGTGGTGCGGTACGGCGTGAACAGCCCAAGCACGTTCTCTGCTCCGAGCGCCTCCGCCGCGAGCGCCGCGACCACGGCGCTGTCGACCCCGCCCGAGACGCCGAGCACGAGCCGCTTCGCGCCCGTCTTGAGCGTCTCTTCGCGCAGGAACGACACGAGCATCTTCCGCACGAGCACCTCGTCGATCCGGAGCGGAGTCAGGTCACCCGGCGCCATCGGGATGGCGCGGCGCTCGACGTCCAGCGTCACTCGGTCACCCGGACGCCCATCCGCTCGGCGAGGGCGCGGAACACCAGGTCCGGACGCTCGTCGCGGAGCAGCGGATTCCGTACGCGCTCGCGGGCCACGAGCTCGAGATCGATCTCAGCGACGAGCAGCTCAGGCTCGAACTCCTTCGCCCGCGCGATGACCGTGCCATCGGGCCCGATGACCTCCGACCCGCCCCAGAACGCGATCCCGTCCTCGAGCCCCACTCGGTTCGCGAACACGACATAGACGGTGAGGTACTGCGCGTAGAAGCGATCCATCATCCGGCATGAGGCCGCCGTGCCGAGGTCCCCGCCCTCCGCGACGCCGCGACCCGGGCTGTCCGCCGGCGCGAACACGACGCTCGCGCCGCCCGCGGCGTAGAGGTACGGCACCGACACGTGCCAAAGGTCCTCGCAGATCGCGATGCCCGCGGTCCCGACGGCGCTCTCGAATGTCTCGAAGCGCTCGCCCGGACCGAAGTACCGGCCATCGTCGAAGATGCCGTACGTCGGGAGGTAGACCTTGCGATGGACGTGCCGAAGGCTGCCGCCGGACCAGTAGCCCTGCGCGATGTGCAGCTTCGCGTCGTTCGATCGCTCCACGAACCCGGCTGAGATGTCGATGTCGCGCGACGCGTGAGCGATCGGCTCGAGGATCGGGTCGTCGGCCGCGCATGCGACGTCGGCGGCGAGGTCCTTGAGGTGGTAGCCGGTCAGCGAGAGCTCCGGGAACACGACGATCTTCGCGTCCGCTGCCCGGGCCCTCCCGATCCAGTCGCGGTGCATCTCGAGATTGCGCTTCATCGCGCCCAAGGCGGGCGCGCACTGGGCGATCGCGATCTTCACGATGCCCGGAAGCTCCCGACGCGGTCCGCGTACTGGTGCGCGAGCGACCAGGCCCGCCCATCGTCGCGCGCCTCCGCCCACACGCTGAACAGGGGCTGGTCCGCATCCGGCAGCACAAGGACCCACTCGCCGTCGTACACGTGCTTCACGCCGTCGACCTGCTTCGTCTTTTCGGTGGCCGGCTCCTGGGCGAGCATCCGCATGACGCGGCCCTTGTCCTCCCAGGGGCAGGCCACCTTCAGCCGCACCAGGTGCGCCGCGGGGGTGGCGTCCATGACCTCCGCGAGCGTGCTGCCCTGCAGCGCGAGGAGCTCGAGGAGCTTCACGATCGCGAATAGACCGTCGAACGACGGATGGAACCGCGGGAAGATGAAGCCACCGAGGCCATCCGCGACGAGCAGTGGATGCTCGCGCGCCGCCAGGCCCATCTGCGCCTCAGCCGACGCGCGCACGCGCTGGACCCGCCCGCCGGCCTCCGTCACCAGCCGCTCGATGATCGCGGGCGCGAACACGGGCACCGCGACGAGGCCGGGCGTCGACTTCGCGATGAGTCGGACGAACGCGGTCAGGAAGTGGCGATCCTCGATGATCCGCCCGCGGTCGTCGGTCACGAAGACCTTCTCGCCGCCGGAGTCGAGGGTCACCCCGAAGCTCGCGCGAAGCGTCGCGGTGATCGCGGCGAGCTCCCGCATCTGCTGCTGGAACTCTTCGAGCGAGCGCGAGCCGATGTTCTCCGAGACGACCGAGTTGATCCCGATCACCTCGACGTCGAGCGCCTCCATGAGCTGCGGGAGGTACTGCGCCGCGGTGCCATGCGAGTAGTTCAGGACGATCTTGAACTTCGCGTCGCTGATCTCGCGCTTGTGCGAGACCTCACGAAGGAACGCCTCGCTGTACTCCTCGCCCACTCGTGGGATCTCGATGATCCGGCCGACGTCGTCGTACGAGCTGCGGCGGAAGTCCTCGCGGAAGAAGATGTTCTCGACCTTTCGCTCCTGAGCCTTGTCCATGTCGAGCGCCTGGCGATCGAAGAACTTGATATCGCAGACCCGGACGTCGAACGGCGAGATCCGCACGTGAACGCCGCCGGCCGCACCCATCCGGCGCGTCTGGAACCGGCCGATCGGAAGCGGCGCCTGGGTCAGGTCGGCCACGTGCACGCCGGCGCCCACGATCCCGGCCATGAGCGCCCGCTTCAGCATGCGGCTGGAGCGGTGCTGGTCGCGGTTCGTGGTGACCGTGGCACCACTCGGGATCGTGGAGGCGTACGCCGAGCCGAGCCGAGCCGCGAACTCAGGCGTGAGGTCGACGTTCACCAGGCCGGTGACCCCGAAGCGACCGAAGAGCGAGCGCCGGCTCTGCGACCCCCAGATGAGGCTCGACCCGACGACCGCTCCGCCCTCGACCTGCTTGTCCGGCCAGATCTTGACCTCCGCGCGGACCCGGGCGCCCTCGTTGATGACGGAGTGATCGCCGATGACCGAGCCCTCCTCGAGGACGACCCGGGCCTTCAGCGCGCACTGCCGCCCGACGATCGCGCCCCGAAGCTCCGCGCGCTCCCCGATGTAGCTGTTCCGCCAGACGATCGAGCTCTCGATGTGCGCGAACTGGTCGACCGCGACGGCGTCGCGCAGCACGGTCGGCCCGATGATCTCGGCGCCGCCACCGATCCGCACCCCCGCGCCGAGGTAGATCGGTCCGGTGAGCTGAGCGGTCGGCTCGATCTCGACCTGGCCGCTCGCGAACACCCCGGGCAGGACCTCCCGCCCGAGCGGTTCGCTCTTCATCTTGCCCTGCAGGAGGTCGGCGTTCGCGCGGCTGTACTCGTCGATCGACCCGACGTCCGTCCAGTAGCCGTCGGCGACGTAGCCGAAGAGCGGCTCGCCGTCCGCGAGGAGCTGCGGGAACAGATCCTTGCTGAAATCGAACTTCTCGCCGACCGCGTAGCGCTCGAGCACCCGCGGTTCGATCACGTAGATGCCGGTGTTGATCGTGTCCGAGAAGACCTCGCCCCACGATGGCTTCTCGAGGAACTTCGTGATGCGCCCGTCAGGTTGCGTGATGACGACGCCGTATTCGAGCGGGTTGGGCACCCGGACGAGAGTCAGCGTGACGGCCGCCTTGCGCTCCTTGTGGAAGGCGACGACCGCGGACAGGTCGATGTCGGTCATCGCGTCGCCGGAGATGACGAGGAACGTATCGTCGAGCGCCGCGCCGATCTGCCGCACCGATCCGCCGGTGCCGAGCGGGGTCTCCTCGACGCTGTAACGGAGCCGCATACCGACGGCACCGCCGTCGCCATAGCTGTCCTGGATCACCGACGCGAGGTACTGCAGGGTGACGTACGCGTCCTCGATGCCGTGCCGTTTGAGGAGGTCGAAGATATGCCCGAGGCACGGCTTGTTGACGATCGACACCATCGGCTTCGGACGGTTGATCGTCAGGGGTCTGAGGCGGCTCCCCTCGCCGCCGGCCATGACGACGGCCTGCATCGGCGCGAGTCTAGGCGCGTTTCGCGGGCTGATCGGCTCCGATGGAGAAGAGGGATTCCAGGTCGTGGCGGGAGTACATCTTGAACGCGACGTGGGTGTCGGTGCGGACGACGCCGGGAACCTGGCCGATGCGGCGGGTCACGATGTCGGCGAGCTCGTCGTGCTCGCGCGCGCGGACCATCGCGATGAAGTCCATCGGGCCGGTGACCGAATACACCTCGGACACGCCGTCGACCGCCGCAAGGGCCTCACCGAGCGTCGGGATCGCCTTGCGGTCCGCGCTGATCAGGACGACCGCGGTGATCATGACCTACAGGCTCTTCACGTCGATGTCGTGGAGCGCGGACTTGAGGTAGTGGGCGGCCTCCTGGAAGGCCATCGCCTTGCCGCGGTTCAGCGCGGCCTCGTAGCTGTCCAGGCTGTCGGCGCTCGA
>CAZMLV010000152.1:0-4654 GCA_964567235.1 uncultured Chloroflexota bacterium
GCGGTACGGCTCCTTCAGGGTCGAGGCGTCGAACCAGCCGTAGTCCGCGCAGGCTCGCTTCACGACCGCACCAGCATCGGCGATGGAGCCATCGACGAGATAGACCCGTGCGCCGTACGCGGCCGTCTCGCGCTGGATCACGTCGGGGGTCGTTGCCGGCATCACGACGATCACGCCGATCCCGGCGCGCGCGCCGTAGGCGGCCCAAGCGGCGCCCGCGTTGCCCGCGGTCGGCAGCGCGATCGTCGTCGCGCCAAGCTCGCGTGCCCGCGTCACGCCGATGGCCGCGCCGCGCGCCTTGAACGTCCCGGTCGGCAGCAGGCCCTCGTCTTTGATGAACAGGCGGTGCAGCTGCAGCGACTCGCGCAGCGTGAACGGCTCGATGATCGGTGTATTGCCCTCGCCCAGGCTCACCGCGTTGTTCGGATCGTCCATCGGCAGCAGCTCGCGGTAGCGCCAGAGCGACGCCTGCCGTCCGGCCAGCATGCTGCGCGGCACCGACCGCAGCCGGTCGAGGTCGTAGCGCACCAGGTACGGACCGCCATCCTTCGGGCAGAGGTTCGCGAGCTTCGTCGCGTCGGCCGTGGTCCCGCACTTCGCGCATTCGAGATGGGTCACGTAGGACCGCGCGGGAACGTGCGCCGGCTGGCTCTCGGTACCGGTCGCGGTCACGCCACGCGTTCGATCTTCGCGCCGAGCCCGCGAAGGCGGCCGTCGATGTCCTCGTAGCCGCGGTCGATCTGGTCGATGTTGTCGATGACGCTCGTGCCCTTCGCGGCCAGCGCGGCACCGAGCAGCGCCAGACCGGCACGGATGTCGGGGCTGCGGATGTCGGTGCCATAGAGCTGGGTCGGGCCGACGACGAGCGCGCGATGCGGATCCGCCAGCAGCAGCCGGGCGCCCATCGTCTCGAGCGTCCCGAGCCAGAACATCCGCGCGTCGTACATCCACTCGTGGATGAGCACGATGCCCTCGGCCTGCGTCGCGAAGACCGTTGCCATGCTCGTGAGGTCGGATGGGAACCCCGGCCAGACCTGCGGCTGGACCTTTGGGATCTTTCCGCCGATGTCCTGCTCGATGA
Organism: uncultured Chloroflexota bacterium; assembly: GCA_964567235.1. GTDB lineage: Bacteria > Chloroflexota > Limnocylindria > P2-11E > P2-11E > UBA4735. The sequence goes on from CAZMLV010000152.1 coordinate 1,082, forward strand.
CGTAGCGCTCCTTGGCCGGCACGTGCAGCTCGTCCCCATCGACGCTCGAATCGACGCCGAGCCGCTTGAACACCAGGCGGATCATCGCGAGGTGTTGTGGCGCGCAGCGCTGCACCACAAGCTCCCCGTGGGTCATCGCGGCGAGGCCCATGAACGAGCCGACCTCCTGGTGGTCGCTCCAGACCTCGTGGTCGATCCCCCGCAGCTCGGGCACGCCACGGATCTCGAGCGTGTTCGTCCCGATGCCGTGGACGCGCGCGCCCATCTGCACGAGGACCATCGAGAGCTCCTGGACGTGCGGCTCGCTCGCAGCGTTCCGGATGACCGTGCGACCCGGCACGAGGACGGCGCAGAGCAGCGCGTTCTCCGTCGCGGTCACGGACGCTTCGTCGAGCAGGATGTCCGCGCCGGTGAGCTCCTTCGCCTCGAGCCCGAAGCCGGCGCGATCGTGCGCGAGCGTGGCGCCGAATTTCTGGAGCGCGAGCCAGTGCGTGTCCGTGCGGCGCCGGCCGATGACGTCGCCGCCCGGCGGCCCGAGGGTGACCTTCTTGAACCGCGCGAGCATCGGGCCGGCGAAAAGGAGCGACGTTCGGACCTCGCGTGACAATTTCGGGTCGATGCTCGTCTTGTTCACGTTCGCGGCGCAGATCTTCACCGCGTGCGGATCGAGCCATTCCACGGTCGCGCCGAGCCCGCTCAGGATCTCGAGCATCCCGTTCACGTCCCGGATACGCGGCAGGTTCCGGAGGATCACGGTGTCGCTCGTGAGCAGGCTCGCGGCGATGAGCGGCAGGGCCGAGTTCTTGTTCCCCATCGCGGTGATCTCACCGCGCAGCGGGGTCCCGCCCTCCACGATGAAGCGCCCCATCGCCGCGTAGCCTAGACGCATGCCCCGATACGACGCTGTCGGCTTCGACCTGCTCACCGCGCTCCTCGACACGCTGCCGCTGTGGCGATCCGCCGCGGGTGACGAGGACCTTGGGACGAGGTGGCACACCGCGAATCAGCGGCTGCTGCGTGGTAAGCCGTACGTCCCGTTCGACGACCTCGTGCACGAGAGCGCCAAGGAGGTCGGGCTGGGACGAGCGCACGCGACCACGCTCCTCTCGCGCTGGGGCGAGGCGCGGCCGTGGCCCGACACGCGCCGGGCGCTCATCGCGCTCGGCTCGACGCAGCGATTCATCGTCACCAACTGCTCGCAGAAGCTGGGCGAGCGAGCGGCGAAGCAGGCCGGCGAGTTCGCATTCGTCATGACCGCGGAGCAGGCGGGCGCGTACAAGCCGGATCCGCGGCCGTATCGCGCGGCCCTGGCCACGATCGGGATGGACGCGAAGCGCGTGCTCTTCGTCGCCGGTTCGGCCCACGACGTCGGCGGTGCCGTGCGCGTCGGCATGGACGTCTACTGGGCCAACCGGCTCGGGGCACCCCCGCCGGACGACGCGGCGCCGCTGGTCCACGCATCGGATCTCGGCAAGCTGGCCGCGCTCCTCGATGGCTGAGTTCGAGCCGACGCAGCTCACGCTGTCGCTCTCGATCGGGCGGCCGGTCCGCGGCGCGAACGCGCTCGTCACGCGGGACGACGGCAACACGGTCCTGCCGACGACCGAGGGTGAGTGGGACGACTGGGTCGCCGCCGGCGCGATCCGCAACTGGGCGCGCAACGACGGGATCCTCGACTGGCTGGACCGCTACGGCCGCGAGCACGGTATCGCGCGCGACGACCAGCGCGCGGCGTACGACGAGCGCTTCGACTTCCAGCAATTCCTGGCGCGGCAGGGCCGCCGCTTCGAGCAGAGGGTCCTCGACGACCTCGAGCAGCGCGTCGGGTTGACTCGGATCGACGTCGACCGCGATGACGCGCGCAGTCTCGCCGCGGCGCACGCGACGGTCGCCGCGATGGAGCGCGGCGAGCGCGTCATCGCGCAGGGCCTGCTCCGTGACCCGCAGGCGCGCACGTACGGTCGCATCGACCTCCTCGTGCGGAGTGACGTGCTGGCGACGCTGTGCGGCGACGCCTTTGGCGAGGGCGACGACCCGAACGTCGCCGCGCCCGCCCTGCACGGCGCGGCGTGGCACTACCGCGTGATCGATATCAAGTTCTCGACCCTGGAGCTCCTGAAGGACGGATCGCTCTCCACGGCGAGCGATCTCGCGACGTGCGCGCAGGTCTGGACCTACAACCAGATGCTCGGCCGCGTGCAGGGATACGTCGCGCCGTTCGGCTATGTCCTCGGCCGCGCGTGGCGGCAGGGCAACAGCGGGCGTGGCGACACATGCTGGGAGAAGCTGGCTCGCGTCCCGGCCGAAACGTACGTGCGGTCGCGCGAGGCGACGCTCGGTGAGGTCGTCGCCGAGGGCCGTGACTGGATCCGGCGGGTCCGCCGGGATGGAGCGGCGTGGTCCGTTCTCCCGACGCCGACCATCGCGGAGCTCTGGCCGAACATGAAGAACGACCGCGACCATCCCTGGCATGTCGCCAAGCGGGAGCTCGCCGAGGAGCTGCGGGAGCTCACGCTGCTCTGGCGCGTGAGCGCGGCGATGCGCGACCGCGCGCGCCAGCGCGGTGTGATCCGCTGGGACGACGACCGGATCTCAGCGGACCTCCTCGGGATCAGCGGCGAGGCGCACCCCGCGATGTTCGACGCGATGATCGCGGTGAACCGTGAGACCGGGCCGGCCGTGCGGCCGGCGCGTATCGAGGCTGACGAGGGGCGATGGCGCGAGCGCGCGCCGCTCGAGCTCTATGTCGACTTCGAGACGGTGAACGACCTCAACGACGATTTTGCGTCGTTCCCGCAGAAGGGCGGCCAGTCGCTGATCTTCCAGATCGGCTGCGGCACCTACGCCGGCGGGGCGTGGCAGTTCTCGCAATTCACGGCGCGGTCGCTCACCGCGGACGCCGAGGCCGACATGATCGACGCGTGGCTCGCGCACGTCGAGCGGCTCGCACGCGCGAACGGCCTCGCCGGCGCGGCTGACGCGCGGCTCTTCCACTGGTCGGCGGCGGAGACGGTGTTCATGGAGGGCGCGTACAGCTCGGCGATGGCCCGCCACCCGGACCGCGGCTGGCCGCTGCTCGGCTGGTACGACCTGCTCGAGCGGATCGTGCACGCGGCTCCGGTCGTCGTGCGCGGCGCGCGGAGCTTCGGCCTCAAGGCCGTGGCGCGCGCGATGCGATCACACGGGCTGATCGAGACCGAGTGGGGCGAGGGCCTGGCCGACGGGACCGGGGCGATGGCCGGTGCCTGGGCGGCGGCGGACCTCGCGGCGAAGGATGGCGGCGCGCTCGGGGCCGTCGAGCTCATGCGCGAGGTCTCGCACTACAACGAGATCGATTGCCGCGTGATGGCCGAGGTGCTGGACCATCTCCGCCGGGAGCACTAGCGCCGATCATCATGGCGATCGTGTACGACGAGCTTCTGGACCGGTGGGGCCTGCCGCGTCCGCGATCGGTGACCGCGACAGCCTGGGTTGGAGCAACGACACGTTCGTGGTCGCAAGCGCGGCGGGCCGGCACATTCTGCGGATCTCGACGAGCGCACGTCAGGCTGAGGTCGCGTTCGAGCATGAGGT
>CAZMLV010000153.1:0-3472 GCA_964567235.1 uncultured Chloroflexota bacterium
GAAAGATCGGATCAGGAAGAGATAGATCAGCACGAGGACCGCGATGCGGACCGCCCAGAGGATGACGGCGAAGGTGAGCTCCATCAGCCCTCGAGGCGGACGAGCAGCTCCGCTCCGCCGATGGTGATGCGGTCGTCGTCCGAGAGGACCATCTCCGCGATGCGCCGGCCGTTCACGAACGTGCCGTTCGTGCTCTGGAGGTCGTACAGCGTGTAGCGGCCGAGCCGCAGGCGGACCTCCGCGTGCCGGCGTGACACGCGCCGGTCATCGAGGACGATGTCGTTCTTCGGATCGCGGCCCACGGTGATCGGATCGGCGGTGAGGGGCACCTCGCGCCGCACGCTGCCCTCGCGCGCGACGATCGCGCCCTGCGGCGCGCGCGGCTTGGCCGCCCGCAGCGCGTCGCGATCGAGGACCATCGTGTGGCCGGTCTCGACGCCGCCGAGGCGCTCCGGCTCATTCGCCGGCACCTCCTCGCCGGATGCATCGACGAGCGCGCAGGCGACCCGAAGATCCCCGGGCGAGATGTCCGCGTCCTGCTCGAGCTCGACGGTCGGGTACGCCAGGAGGGTGAAGCTCCGATCCCGGGCCGCTCCGAGGACCGCTTCGGCGAGGTCCCGCTCGAGGCTCCGCTTGTACTGCTCGAACTGGACGTAGTCCGAAGGCGACAGCGACACGAGGTAGCTGTTCGGGACGAAGGTCTTGGCAAGCGAGATCGTCTGGTGCGCTTCCATCGCGCGGATGACCCGCTTCGCGATCTGCACCGGCTGCAGCCGGGCGCGAAACAGCCGGGCGCTCCAGCCTTCGATGACCCGGCTGGCCATCGCTTCGAGCCGCTCAAGCATCGCGGGCCTTCACGACCTCCGCTCCGATGAGGATGATGACCGCCGTCACGTAGATCCAGGTCAATAGTCCGGCAGCGAACGCGAGCGCGCCGTACGCCTCGAAGATCCCGAGCCCGCTCGTGAGGAAGCCGAAGGCGACCTTGGCGATCTCCCAGAGCACGGCCGATACCAGCGCCGCCTGGCGCGCGGCCCGGCGCCGGACCGGGCGCCTCGGCGCGAACCGGAACACGAGGTAGAAGAACCAGAACCCAAAGCCGAGCCCCACGAGCGGCGAGACGAGCTGGAAGAGCAGGCGGACGCCCCGGAGACCGGTGCCGACGAGCGCGGCGGCCAGCAGCTGCACCCCGAAGCTCACGGCGAACGACGCGATGGCGAGGACGAACACGAGCACCACGAACAGCGTGCTGTTGAGGCGCTCACGGACGAACGCGCGGCGGCCCTCGCGCCCGAGGATGTGGGACATCGCCGTGTCGATCGATCCGAGGATCGCCGTGACCGTGAGCAGCGTCCCGACGAGCCCGAGGCTGAGGGAGAGCGCGCGACCCTGCACGAGCTGCCCGACGAGCTTCGTTTCCTGGCCCGTGGCCGCCGGCAGGAGGCCGCCCACGATCCGCGCGAGCTCGAGCTCGGCCTCCTGGGTGCCGTAGACGAAGCCGAAGATGCCGATGATCAGCGCGAGCAGCGGGATGAGCGCGAAGAAGATCTGATAGGCGATCGCACCCGCGAGGAACGGGCCATCGTCGGCGAGGAATCCCCCGACGACCCGCCGCGCGATCGTCAGGATGCGGCGTCCGCCTTCGATGCGCCGCCGCTCTTGGTCCCGCCCGCGGGCTTCGCGTCGGTCGCCGGTTTCGCCTCGGCCGCGGGCTTCGGTTCGGTCGCCCCCTTGGATCCGGCCGCGGGCTTATCAGCGATCTCTTTCGATACATCGCCGGATACATCGCCAGCCTTGCTCTCGCCGCCGTCCTTCTGCGCAGGCCGGCTGTCGGTCTTGTACCAGCCGCCGCCCTTGAAGACGATCGCCGGCATCGCCATCAGCTTGCGCGGTCGTTTGCCGCAGCTCGGACACTTCTCGAGCGTCGCGTCGGTGTACGACTGGACGGCCGAGAAGGTGTGACCGCAGTGGTCGCAGTGGTAGTCGTAGATCGGCATTCGCCCCCTATCATCGCAGCACGGTGAGGGCTTCCGTCATGACGCGCCCCGCGACCGGCGCGGCCCGCCGCCGTCGCATCCTCGGCGAGAACGTCCTCGCCTACGCGTTCGTCCTCCCGGCGATCCTCGTCATCCTCATCTTCCAGTTCCTTCCTGGCTTCGCGGCGGTCTACATGTCGCTGTTCCGGTGGGACATCGTCCAGGGCGCCTTCCGCGGCCTCGACAACTACCAGACCGTGCTCGTCGGAGCGCGGGCGGAGGAGTTCTGGCAATCGCTGTCCGTGACGCTCACGTACACCGTCATCACCGTGCCGGTCGAGATCGTCCTCTCGCTCGTGCTCGCGTACCTGCTGTTCCAAAAGATGCGCGGCCGCGGGATCTACCGCACCCTCTACTACCTGCCCTACATCACGTCGGTGATCGCGGCCTCGGTGATCTTCAACTGGCTCATGAACCCGAGCTACGGCCTGTTCAACACCATCCTTGGCTTCGTCGGGATCGGCCCGCAGCAGTGGCTGGACGAGCCGCGCGGGGTCATCGAGCTCATCGCGGGCGCGTTCGGCTGGACCCTGCCGGACTGGTCACCGTTCGCGGCGGGCAGCCAGTTCCATCAGTCGATCCTGGCCGGGCCGAGCCTCGCGCTCGTCGGGGTGTCCATCTACACGATCTGGCACTACATCGGCTTCCAGGTGGTCATCTTCCTCGCCGGCCTGGGTAACATCTCGAACGAGTACTACGAAGCCGCGCGGCTCGACGGTGCGAGCGAGCGCCAGATCTTCACCAAGATCACGCTCCCCCTGCTCAGCCCGACGACCTTCTTCGTCGCGACGATCGCCACCATCGGATCGCTGAAGGCGTTCAACCAGATCTACGCGATGACGAACGGCGGGCCGCTGGAGACGACCAAGACGCTCGGCTATGAGATCTTCCACGTCTTCTTCCAGCAGGGCCGGATCGATCTCGGCGCGGCAATGGCGGTGCTCCTCACCGTGATCATCCTCGGCTTCACGGTGTTCCAGTTCCGGGTAGCCGAACGGCGCGTGCACTATGGCTAGCGCCGCGGTCGCGCGGCCATCCGGTATCCCGCGGGTCCGGCCGCGGACCGTCGTGAAGCACGTCGTGCTCGCCGCCGTGGCGCTCGTGATCGCGTTCCCGTTCTACTGGATGATCTCGACCGCGTTCAAGAGCTTCTTCGAGGCCACCCAGTTCCCGCCGACCGCGTTCCCCCACGAGCTGCACCTCGAGAACTTCGCGACCGCCTGGGGCGATGCGCCGTGGGCCGGATTCTTCCGGAACACCCTCGTCATCGGCGTCGCCGTGACCTTGGGCGAGCTCGTGACCTCCGTGCTCGCGGCCTACGCGTTCGCGCGGCTGGAGTTCAAGGGCAAGGGCGCGATCTTCTTCATCCTGCTCGCCACCTACATGATCCCGGGCGAGGCGACGCTCATCCCGAACTTCGTGCTCGTCACGCGCTA
>CAZMLV010000153.1:3572-4641 GCA_964567235.1 uncultured Chloroflexota bacterium
GTGACGAACAGCGACGCGGTCAGACCGGTCCAGGTGGGAATGGCGCAGTTCCGCACGGAATTTGGGGCGCAATATCATCTCGAGATGGCGGCGGCGACCTTCGTGATCGCCCCTGTCGTCGTGATCTTCCTGTTCGCGCAGCGGTATCTCATCCAGGGGGTGGCCAGGACGGGTATCCGCGGCTGAGGCCAGTTCGTATACCAGGACGGAACGAGTAGAAGCGGGTAATTAAGGGCAGGGGTTTCAAAATGAACATGCGGTTGAAGCTTGCGATCATCGCCGCGGTCATGGTCGTCGCCCAGGCGTGCAGCGGGGCTGCGTCGCCGGCGCCGGCCCAGTCCACTCAGGCGGACATCGACCTTTCGGGCGCACCGGTCGCGCTCACGCTCTGGCACACGCAGACCGGCGCGAACGCCGCGGCGCTCCAGGCCATGGTCGACCGGTTCAATTCGACCAACGGCAAGGGCATCACGGTCACGCTCCAGTACCAGGGCAGCTACACGCAGCTCTATCAGAAGAACCTGTCGGCCATCCAGGCCGGCGCGCTCCCGGAGCTCGCCGTGGCGTACGAGAGCTTCGTCGCCGACTACATGAAGGCCGACGTCGTCCTCAACCTCGATCCGTACGTGAACTCCGCGAAGAACGGCCTGACGAAGGACTCCCAGGCCGACATCTACAAGCCGTACTACGACACGAACCGCTTCCCGCAGTTCGGCAACCAGCTCCTCTCGTTCCCGTTCACGAAGTCGCTGTTCCTCCAGTACAACAACGAGGACATCCTGAAGGAGATCGGGAAGAGCGACCCGAAGACCTGGGATGAGTTCGAGGCGACCGCCAAGGCCGCGAGCAAGGTCGGGCCGGACGGGAAGCCGACCCGCTACGGCTGGGCGATCACGATCAACGCGTCCAACTTCAACGGCTGGGTCCTCTCGCGTGGCGGCCAGCTCATGAGCGCCGACCAGAAGACCGTCGCCTGGGACCAGCAGCCCGCGATCGACGCGGTCACGATGATGAAGCGCATGATCGACAACGGCAGCGCGTACGTGCCGAAGGGCTTCGACTACCAGAC
>CAZMLV010000154.1:0-3425 GCA_964567235.1 uncultured Chloroflexota bacterium
CGATCGGCGAGCCGCTGGTGACGACGATGATCGCGGAGGCGATGAGGCCGCCGAGGGTCGCCGCCCGCACCAGCAGGGGCACGTCGGCGAAGTCGTCGAGCAGCCGCAGCATGAGGTACGGCAGCGCCATGACCAGGATCGCGGCGATCGAGCTGGTCACGACGTTGCTCGCGACCCCCAGCAGCTGCAGCGCCGGAGCTTCGAGCACCGCGGCCGCGATCACCCCGAAGAACACCGCGGTGTCGACGGCCGTGCGGGTCCGGCTCCGCGAGGCGGCGAACGCCACGAGGACGAAGATGCCGACGAAGAGCGCGTTCGTGAGCCCCTGGATGAGCTGGAGCGCCGTCATTGGCGCGGAATGCTACTGGCCCGGTCGGTCGTTGAGCATCGCCCGAATGGCTTCCCGGCTCTCGCTGGATCGTTCCGGAGCTGGTGCCTGCGCGGGTGGGACGATGATCGCTTGCTCGGCCGACCGGTCGGCGGCGGGGTGCGGCGAGTCCGCGTCCTCCGGCCCGCCCGCGGCGCGGATCAGATCGCGCTCGGCGTCGGGCGAATCGAGGCCGATGAGCTTGTCGACGAGCTTGCGATTGCGCATCGAGCGTGCGAGCGCACCGAGGACCGCAGGGTTCCGCAGCGCGTTCGGGTCCTGCTGCGCCAGCGGCGTGAGGGCCACCTCCTGCGCGAGCTCGGTCGATGAGATCGTGACGTTCTCCTTCTTGGCAAGGGCATCGAGGACGAGCAGTGATTTCGCGCGGCGCTCGGCCGTCGAGCGCCAATCGGTGCGGATCTCGTCCTCGGTCTTTCGTGCCTGCAGGAGGAACTGCTCCCAGCTCAAGCCCTGATCCTTGACCCGGGCTTTCAGGTCGGCCATCAGGTGGTCGAGCTCGTCGGACACGAGGATCTCGGGCACCTCGACGGTCGAGGTGTCGAGCAGGTGGGCGAGGAGCTTCTCAGCCGCCTCGTCCCGGGCCTCGTGGAACGCCGCGTGCGCGAGCTCGCTGCGGACGGCCTTGTCGAGCTCCCCGAGCGTGGTGACCCCCACCGTCTTCGCGAACTCATCGTCCAGCGCCGGCAGGATCTTCTCCGCGACCTGCGACACGTGCGCGGTGAACGCGCCGGTCTTCCCGCGAAGATCCTCGTCCGGATAGTCATCCGGGAACGCGAGCTCGAACTGCTTCGTGTCGCCGGCCTTCGTGCCCACGAGCGCATCGGCCAGGCCCGGGATCGCGTAGTCCTTCCCGAGCTCGAGGTGCGCGTTGCGCCCCATCGGCGGCATCTGCTTGCCGTCGAGCTTCACGTCAAGATCGATCGTCAGCACGTCGCGCGTCTCGGCCGCGCGCTCGACAGGCTTGAGCTCCCCGTGGTGCTCGCGCATCCCGGCGATCGTCTGCTCGACCTGCTCGTCGGTGATCGGCGTCGGCTGAACGGTGACCCCGGCAGCAGCCGGGTCCCCGAGCGTGACGTCCGGGCGGACGGGCACCGTCGCGGTGTACTTGAGCGGCTTGCCGGGCTCGAGCTGGCTCACCTCGACGTCGGGCCGGTCGAGCCAGTCGATGCTCTCGAGATCCGCGATCTCCTTGAACGTCTCGTCGACGACGTCGGCGGCGGCGTCCTCCCAGAGGTGGTCGGCTCCATACGTCCGCTCGTAGAGCGCGCGCGGCGCTTTGCCCGGCCGGAACCCGGGGATCTTCGCGTGCTGCACGTGCTTCTCGAACGCGCGGTCGCTGGCGCGCTCGAGCCGGCCGGCGTCGACCTCGACGTTCAGCGCGACGATCGAGCCGGGCTTGCGCAGGACTGTGTGGGTGAACGAGCGGCCGGCCTTTGCCTCGGGCGTGTCCGTTGACCGGGGCTCGTCGGGGGCCGGCGAAGCCGGGCCCTGAGGCACGTCGATAGGCGGCTGCTCTGTCGTCATGGAGACATCAAGTTTAGGGCTCCGCGGCCTATGCTGGCGAGCACCCCGATGTATTTCTACGAGATCCACGAGCCCGACGACGACCTCGGCACGGCCGTGCTGCTGTCCCACGAGGACCGCTTCTCACCAGAAGAGTTCTTCCGCATGGTCAAGAAGGCCCGCGACCTCGTGAAGGACAGCTTCGAGGAAGCGTCGCTGCCGGAAGCCATCGCGAACGAGCTCGAGCGATCGAGCCGGTTCGTGCACGTCACCGACGAGCGGCTTCTCGCATCGGTCAGCGTCGGCGACACGGATCAGGACACGTTCCTGGTCGCGAGCGACGAGGGTGTGCGCACCGTGTACGTCGAAGGCGATGAGCCGAAGCCCAATGGCGACCGCCCGAACTAGCCAGGCGCGGATCGGCTTCGTCGGCCTCGGCATCATGGGCCGGCCGATGGCCCAGAACGCCATCAAGGCGGGGTTCCCGGTCACGGTCACGAATCGCACGCTGGATCGGGCGGAGCCGCTGCGAGCCGGAGGGGCCACGATCGTCAAGACCCCGCGCGAGGTCGCGGAGCGATCGGACATCGTCGTGACGATGGTCACAAACGCCCCCGACGTCGAGACCGTCACGTTCGGCGCCGACGGGATCGCCGACGGCGCGCACGAGGGCCTGCTGGCGATCGACATGAGCAGCATCTCGCCTGTCGCGGCACGCTCGTTCGCGGAGCGTGCGCAGGCGAAGGGCTTCACGACCCTCGATGCCCCGGTGTCCGGTGGCGAGATCGGCGCGATCGAGGCACGCCTCTCGATCATGGTCGGCGGCGACGAGGCCGACGTCGAGCGCGCGCGCCCGCTCTTCGAGGCGCTCGGCAAGACCATCGTCCACATCGGCGGCCACGGTGCCGGGCAGGCCTGCAAGCTCGCGAATCAGATCGCGGTCGCGATCAACAACCTGGGCGTGTCCGAGGCGCTCGTCTTCGCCGCGGCCATGGGCATCGATCTCGAACGCACGCGTCAGGTCATCGCCGGCGGAGCCGGAAGCTCGTGGGCGATGCAGAACTACGCGCCGAAGATGCTCGCCGGCGACTTCAAGCCGGGCTTCATGGTCGACCATCAGCAGAAGGACCTGCGGAACGTCCTCGACGCCGCGTACTCCGCACACATCTCGCTGCCTGGGACGGCCCTCGCGCACGAGCTCTACACCGCGCTGCAACGGGACAGCGGCGGTCGCGAGGGGAATCTCGCGATCATCAAGGTCATCGAGAGGCTCTCGGGGATCGAGGCGCGGACCCGGTCCTGACGCTCGCCGGGCGCGCGATACGCTTTCCGCCGGGCGAGTGGTGAAACGGCAGACACTCGAGCTTTAGGAGCTCGTGCTCGTAAGAGCGTGAGGGTTCAAGTCCCTCCTCGCCCACCAGACCTTGGAAGGCTGCGCAGCACAGCCCTACGAGGCTACGCAGCGAGCCTTACCGCGCGGACCCTGTGCGGCGTCACGCACGTTCGGCGGATGCGTCGCTGCTACGGTGAGGAG
>CAZMLV010000154.1:3525-4616 GCA_964567235.1 uncultured Chloroflexota bacterium
GACCCTGTGCGGCGTCACGCACGTTCGGCGGATGCGTCGCTGCTACGGTGAGGAGGTCGCCAGCGCGGTCACGATGACCGGGCGTCGCGATGCCGGGCACGGTTTGGGTGTGCCCGTCACCTCGATCAAGACCCGTCCCATGCCGGGCCACCTGCTGAAGGAGCCCGCATGGCGACAGGCGTCACGGTTTCCGACCTCGACCACAACCGGGTACTCGCGCCGCTTCCGGTCGCCGACCGGATCCGGCTCGCGTCCGTGCTCGAGCCATACAGATCCGATCACCAAGTGCTGGTCGAGGCCGGTGGCCCGATCACCCACGTCTACTTCCCGTCTTTGGGCATGATCTCGGTCGTCGCTGCGCTGAAGAGCGGCAGGCGCGCGGAGGTCGCGACCGTCGGACGGGAGGGGATGGCCGGCCTTCCACTGTTCCTCGGTTCGAAGACGAGCCTGTACGAGATCGTGTCGCAGGTCGCAGGCAATGGCCTCCGCATGCCGGCGGCCGAGTTCACGGACGAGGTCACCCGCAGCCCGGCCCTCCGCGCCCGGCTCCTCCGGTACAGCGAGCTCCGGATGGCCATGCTCGGGCAGACCGCCGCGTGCAACGCGGCACATCGGATCGCCCCCCGCCTCGCCCGCTGGCTGCTCCTCAGCCAGGACTCCGTCGACACCGAGAGTTTCGTCCTGACGCACGAGTTCCTGTCGCACATGCTGGGCGCCGAGCGTCCGAGCGTCACCCTTGCCGCCGGCGGGCTCCAGAAGCGGGGCCTGATCACCTATCGGCGGGGCTCCGTCCAGGTCAAGGACCGCCCGGGCCTCGAGCGGGCCGCCTGCGAGTGCTACGGCATCGTGCGCCGCGAAGCGTCGCGCCTGATGGAGGACGGCCGCCCGGCCTGAGCGATTCGCCCGATCCGTCAGGTGCCGCACAGACAGCCCCGTCCGCCAGTGAAACCCTCATGTAGGGCTGTCATGAGGCAGCGTCATGACGGGGGGGTTCGACGTGGTGATCAGCTGGACGCGACTGCTCGGGACCGCGCGCGTGACGATCCACACCCAGGACCAGGCGCTGGCGGACTCCGTCGAGCTCGGCCTGC
>CAZMLV010000155.1:0-4614 GCA_964567235.1 uncultured Chloroflexota bacterium
CCGCGCCGTCACGTATCGCGCGGCCGCGCGCGAGATCCGCGACCTGCGCGAGCCGATCCGCACGATCTACGAGGCCGGGCACCTGGCCTCGATCCCGAAGGTCGGCGCGTCGGTCGGCGAGGCGATCGCCCAGTACCTGCAGGGCGGGAAGGCCAAGCGACACGAGGAGCTGAAGGCCGCCGTTCCCGAGGGTCTCCTCACCTTGCTCCGCGTGAAAGGGGTCGGGCCCGCGACAGCCCGACTGATCAATCAGCACCTCAAGATCACGACGATCGACGAGCTCGAGATCGCCGCGAAGGACGGTCGCCTTCGAACGCTGCCGAAGATCCAGGCGAAGACGGAGGAGAACATCCTCAAGTCGATCGCGTCGCTCCGCCAGCGGACCGGCCGGTCGCTCATCAACTTCGCCCGCACCGCCGCCGACCGGATGGTCGCGCACCTGCGCGAGAGCGCGGACGTCGGCGAGATCTCGGTCTGCGGCAGCTTGCGCCGGTGGAAGGAGACGATCGGCGACATCGATCTGCTCGTCGCGAGCGACCAGGCCGGCCCGATCATGGCCGCATTCACCGGCGCGCCGAACGTCGAACGGATCCTCGCCCAAGGCGACACGAAGTCGTCGGTCATCGTCGAGCGCGGGCTGCAGATCGACCTCCGCGTCGTGCCGGCCGCCGCCTGGGGCGCGGCGCTCCTCTACTTCACCGGATCAAAGGAGCACAACGTCCGGCTGCGCGGGTTCGCGCTCCGAAAGAAGCTGCTGCTCAACGAGTACGGCCTCTACCGCGTCGGCGAGGAGAAGACCGGAACGCCTGTCGCGTCACGCACGGAGGAGGACATCTACGCCGCGCTCGGGATGGACTGGATCGCGCCGGAGCTGCGCGAGGACCACGGCGAGATCGACGCGGCGCTCGCGCACACCCTGCCGGCCCTGGTCACGGTCGGCGACCTGAAGGGCGACCTGCACACGCATTCGGATTGGACCGATGGCCGCGACACACTGGTCGACATGGTCCGTCGCGCGCGCGACAAGGGCTACGAGTACGTCGCGGTCACCGACCACTCCGTCGGGCTCGGGATGACGAACGGCCTGAACCTCGAGCGGATCGCGGCCCGCAACAAGGTCATCGCGAAGCTGAATCAGGAGCTCGCGCCGTTCCGCGTGCTGATCGGCACCGAGGTCGAGATCCGCGCCGATGGCCGACTCGACTACCCGGACGATGTGCTCGCGGGATTCGAGATCGTCACCGCGTCGATCCACTCGGCATTCAATCAACCGCGCGACCAGATCACCGGTCGGCTCGTCGGAGCGATGAAGCACCCGCTGGTCACGGCGATCTCCCATCCGACCGGCCGCCTCCTGGAGCGCCGGGACCCGTACGACGTCGACCTCGACGAAGTCATCGCCGCGGCGGTCACGACCGGGACCCGGCTCGAGGTGAACGGCGGGCCCGAACGCCTCGACCTGCCGGACTGGGCCGTGCGCAAGGCGGTCGAGAAGGGCGCGACGCTCGTCGTCGACTCGGACGCGCACGCGATCGAGGAGCTGGACTGGACGGTCTACGGCGCGGCGACGGCGCGCCGCGGCTGGGCGACCGCCGATCGCGTCGGCAACACGCGTGGCCTCGATGCCGTGCTGCGCCGCAAGGTCCTGTGAGCGCGAAGCGATACGTCGTGCGCGGCCGGGTGCAGGGCGTGAATTTCCGAGCGACCGCGGCCCAGTACGCGCTGCGGCTCGGGCTTCGTGGGCGGATCTGGAATCGCGAAGACGGAGCGGTCGAGGCCGAAGCGGTCGGCCCGGACGACGCGCTCGCGAGGTTCGAGGCTTGGCTGCATCGCGGGCCGTCGTACGCGACCGTTGAATCGGTGGAGGCGGAGGCGCTTGCTGGCGAGCCGCGGCACAGCGGCTTCGCGATCGACTAACGGCGGCGGCGTTTCGGCTTCGGGAGATACTTCGCGCGGCGTCGCTCACGGATCCACGCCGCCTCGAGCGGCGGCAGCCACCCGACGTAGATATACACGAGGCACGCGAGATCGAAGCCGAACGCGATCGCGATGAGGACGAACGGCGCCTTCGCCATCAGCATGACCATCGCCATGATGAGGGTGATCACGTTGATCCAGAACGCCCACGGGCGCGCCGTGTGTTCGGCGGGCGCGACGCCGCGCACCGGCAGGTAATACCAGACGATGTTCGCGACGAGCGCGATCCCAAGCGCGATCACCGCCGGCCAGTAAAAGCGGGACTCGCCGTTGAACGGCTCGATGAAACGGTGGGCGAAATGCCCAAGGTCGAATGGCACGGGCTTCGTATACTACCGGCGAATCCCGACGACGCCTCAAGGTGATGGAGACGCATGCGCGCACTGCTTTCCGTTGATGACAAGACTGGACTGATCGCGCTCGCCCGCGGTTTGGAGGAGCTCGGGTGGGAGCTCGTCGCGACCGACGGAACGCGTGCCGCGCTCGCCGCGGAGGGCATCACGTCCCGGTCGGTCGAGGACGTCACGGGATCACCGGCGCTCTTGGACGGCCGGGTCAAAACGCTCCACCCGAAGATCCACGGGGCGATCCTCGCCCGGCGTGGGAACGAGACGCACATGGGCGAGCTCAAGGCGCAGGGCATCGAGCCGATCGACCTGGTCGCCGCGAACCTGTACCCGTTCCGCGAGGCTGCGGCCTCCGGCGCGTCGGGTGATGCGCTGCTCGAGAAGATCGACATCGGCGGCGTCACACTGCTCCGCGCCGCCGCGAAGAATCACTCCGACGTCATCGTCCTCTCGCGCCCGGAACGCTACGGGCCGGTGCTCGAGGAGCTCCGCGAGCGCGGCTCCATCTCGGTCGAAACGCGGCGCCAGCTCGCGGCCGAGGCGTTCTCGCACACCGCGGCGTACGACGCGGCGATCGCGGCGCAGGTCGCGACCGACGCGGGCGTCCAGTTCCCCGATGAGATGACGCTGTCGCTGCGCAAGATCCGTGACCTCCGCTATGGCGAGAACCCGCACCAGCAGGCGGCGTTCTACGCGGTCCGGGGCGAATCCGGCGCGATGACGACGATGGAGCAGCTGCACGGCAAGGCGACGAGCTTCAACAACATGCTCGACATCAACGCCGCGTGGCGGATCGCGTCGGACTTCACGCAGCCGACCGCGGCGATCGTGAAGCACCAGAACCCGTGTGGCATCGCGTCCGACGTCGACATCGCGAAGGCGTACCGGAGCGCGTTCCTCTGCGACTCGGTGTCAGCGTTCGGCGGGATCGTGGCGCTGAACCGTCCGGTCACGCGCGAGCTCGCGGATGCGCTCCGCGACACGTTCTACGAAGCGATCATCGCGCCCGCGTACGCGGAGGACGCGATCCCCCTCCTGAAGGAGCGGAAGAACCTCGAGATCTTCGCCGTTCGCGGATGGGTCCCGCACCTGCGCGGGCGGCACGGCGACGGGATGCTCGACTTCAAGCGCGTCTCCGGCGGCATGCTCGTCCAGACCCCCGATGAGTCTGTGGCCGACGAATCCAATTTCAAGGTCGTCACCGAGCGCCAGCCGACGCTCGAGGAGCTCACCGACCTCATCTTCTCGTGGCGATGCGTGCGGCACGTCACCTCGAACGGGATCGTGCTCGCGAAGAACCTCATGAGCGTGGGCATCGGTCCCGGCCAGCTGTCACGCGTCGTCGCGGTCGAGGTCGCGGTCCGCAAGGCCGGCGAGAACGCGCGGCTCGCCGTCATGTCCTCGGACGCGTACTTCCCGTTCCCGGACGGCATCGAGGTGGCCGCCCGCGCCGGCGTCACCGCGATCATCCAGCCCGGCGGCTCGATGCGCGATCAGATGATGATCGACACCGCCAACCGTCACCGCATGGCGATGCTCTTCACCGGACGGCGGCACTTCAAGCACTAGCGCGCGCGCGCGCTACGCGAGCTCCAGGTAGCGGAACGCCTCGGCCTTCTCGAGGCCCCAGGCCTTTCCGGTGGCGGCCGCGAACGCATGCATCCGCTCCGCGAGCCGCTTGAAGTCGCCGATCTGGCTCTCGTGGGCCTGCAAGGCGTGGATCTTCGTCTTCATCGAGGACGAGATATCGAACCAGATGTTTGGGTCCGCGGTCCCGAACATGAGCACCCGCGACACCCGGTGGTGCACGAGGCCGCCGGTGAGCTGCTCGGGGAAGAACAGGTGGTCGCGCGCGGCGATGACGCCATCGAGTGCGGCCCAGCCGGCGACCCGATGATCCGGATGCATCTGGTACGTGCGCCACGGGTCGGGGCAGAACACCAGGTCGGGCTTGTGGATGCGGATCTGCTTGCAGACCTCGCCGCGGAGCGCCATCGAGACCTCGGTCTCGCCGTCATCGTGGCGCAGGAAGACGAACTCCGACGCGCCCGCGCGGCGGCCGGCCTCCTGCTGCTCCTTCTCGCGGATCCCAGCGATGCGCTCGGGAGTCATGTTCGCGTCGTGGGTGCCCTTGTTCCCGCTCGTGATGAGGCAGTACGTCACGTGGACGCCCTTCGGCGTCCAGAGCCCGATCGTGCCCGAGCAGCCGAAGTCGACGTCATCCGGATGCGCGAAGATCGCCATCGCGCGGCGCGGGAGCTCGAATGCGTCCGCCATCAGACCTCCACCG
>CAZMLV010000156.1:0-4556 GCA_964567235.1 uncultured Chloroflexota bacterium
TGGCGGAGCTCGCGGCTGAATGCGAAGCTGCGCTTCGCCTGGACGGCCGCGAGGTCGTGGTAGCGGCGGGCCTCGTCGGTGTCGCCCGACTGATCGAAGTGGTCGGCAAGGTCTTCGGCCCACGGTCCGTCATCACCACCCGCACGTGATCGGATCGCGTTGCCGATCGCACGGTGGAGGAGCCGGCGTTCGCGCTGTTGCAGCTCGCCGAGCACGGCCTCCCGCGTCAGCGCATGGCGGAAGCGGTACCGGTCTCCGCCGCTCGCCTCGGTGACGAGCTGGCCGTCGATGGCGCCGCGCAGCGCCAGGAGCAGGGCCTCGTCGTCCGCGCCGGACACCGCCTTCAAGAGATCGAAATCGAACGTCGGCCCGATCACGGCGGCGACCTGGACCACGTGACGGGCCACCGGGTCCATGCGGCTCATCCGCTGCTCGACGACGTCGCGCACGGAGTCCGGGATCGCGGTTGCCGCCGCCAGCCGCTCGGGCCGCCACACGTTCTCCCGCGGGACGACTGCTCCACGCTCGACGAGCGTCTTCAACATCTCCTCGATGAAGAACGGGTTGCCCTCGCAGCGCTCGTCGATCGCGGCGACGAGCTGCTTCAGGGGCGGCTCGTCGAGCCCGAGCGCACCCTGGATCACCGCGCTGGTCCCGGCTCGATCCAGCGCGTGCAGCTCGACGCGTTCCGTGAGCCGCCCACGCTCGAGCTGCGTGAACGCGGTCTTGAGCGGGTGGAGGCGATGCAGCTCATCGCTGCGGTACGTGCCCAGGAGCAGGACACGCTCGTCGCGCAGGCGGGTCGCAAGGTACGGAATGAGCTCGAGCGTGGCTTCATCGGCCCACTGGAGATCATCGATCGCCACGACGAGCGGCCGTACCCGCGCGAGCTCCCTGAACAACCCGACGAACGATTCGTGGATCCGGTAGCGCTCGCTGCTGTGGGTCGCAGCCGCACCCTCGTCACCCTGCGATCCCGGAAGCAACCGCGCGAGGGCGCGCCCGTCCCCGGTGAGGGTCCGGTGGACGACGGCGGGCACCTTCTGCTCGGCAGCCGCGAGCACTTGAACGAATGGACCGAACGGCCGGCGGGCTTCGACCTCCACGCACTCACCGGCCAGATACGTATCGCCGCCGGCGCGAACGAGCTCGGCGAACCTGCGGAGGAAGGCGGTCTTGCCGATGCCGGCTTCGCCTGCGATCAGCACCGTGCGCCCGTCCCCGGTCCGGGCCCGCTCCATCGATCCGGCGAGCGCAGCGAGCTCTGCATCCCGGCCGATGAGCGTCGGGCAGAGGATCGGACCACTGAGGACGCCCATGTGCCAAGAGTGTGCGCCGCGGGTGCTAGCGCCCGGCTTGTCGCTAGCCTTTCGCGCGATGGATCGTCTCGGGCTGCTCGCCGATCCCGCAGCGCGCTCCGCGTTCGGGAACGAGCTCGCGCGCGCGATCGAGTACCACGCATCGATCACCTCGACCCAGGATCGGGCGCGCGAGCTCGCCCGCGCCGGCGCTGGGGCGACGGTCGTCGTCGCGGATCAGCAGACCGCAGGACACGGACGTGGGGAGAAGTCGTGGCTCTCGGAGCCAGGCGCGTCCCTCCTCGCGTCGTGGACGTTCCGGCCCGCGCCCGCCGAGCCCGGCCTGTTCACGCTGCTGGCGGGCGTCGCGGTGACGATGGCCCTGCGGCCGTTCGGCGTCGCGGACCTTGGTCTGAAGTGGCCGAACGACGTGTGGCTGACGAACGGGAAGATCGCGGGCGTGCTCGCGCACGGGGCCGCCGATCACCTGGTCATCGGGATCGGCGTGAACGTCTCGCAGCGCGAGCTGCCGCGCGCGATCGCCGACATCGCCACGACGCTTGCCCGCGCCGGGCACGACATCGACCGGCTCGCGCTCCTCGCGCGCATCACCACCCAGCTCGACGCCGCCGCTGATCCGGCGAACCGCGACGAGCTGCTCGGCGAGTGGCGCAAGCGCTCGATCACGCTGCGCCGCGAGGTCGAGGTGACCGATGCGGGCGCGACGGCGTTCCGCGGCACCGCGACCGATCTCGCCGACGACGGCGCGCTCGTGGTCGAAACCCCGTATGGTCAGCAGCGGGTCATCGCGGGAGAAGTGAGGGTTCTGGGATGAGCGGGAAATTCCCGTTCGCCATCATCATCGATGGCACGACGGTGTTGCCGCACGAGATGCGGCGCGAGCTTGACATGCGCACGCTGCCGCTCCACGTGAGCTTCGGCGCGGAGTCGTACACCGCCGACGTCGATCTCACATCCGATCAGTTCTACGAGAAGGTGAAGGATCCGAAGGCGAAGCCGACGACCTCGCAGCCGTCGATCGGCGAATGCCGCGACGTGTACGAGCAGGCCGTGCGCGACGGCTACCGCGACATGCTCGTGCTCAGCGTCGCGACGGAGTTCTCCGGCACGTACTCGGTCGCGACGACGACGGCGCAGCAGATCATCGACGCGAACATCGTCGTCGTGGACTCGCGCTCGACCGCCTGCAGCATCGGCCTGATCGCGACCGCCTGCGCGCGCGCGCGGCGCAATGGCCGCACGCTCGAGCAGACCGCGCAGCTCGCGCGCGACCTCGCGCCGAAGACGCACCTCTTGGCGCTCATCGACACGCTCGACTTCCTCCGCCGCTCGGGCCGGATCTCCGGCGCGGCCGCGGCGTTCGGCTCGCTGCTCTCACTGAAGGTGATCCTCGACCTCGCCGACGGCAAGGCCGAGGCGGTCGAGAAGGTCCGGACGCGCGAGCGGGGGATGGCGACGCTCCAGAGTCTCATCGAGGCACGCACCCCGCCGGGCGGCCGGATCCACGCGGCGATCCTCCACGCGAACGCGCCCGACCGGGCGCGGGTGCTCGGAGAGTGGGTCCAGGAGCGCTACCACTGCGTCGAGTACTGGGTCGACGAGGCCGGTTCGGTACTTGCGTCCCATGCCGGCCCCGGAGCGGTGGCGCTCGGCTGGTACCAAGAGGAACATGGAGCGTCATGAGGCTTCGGATGCCGTTCGGGCGGCAGCGCAAGGAGTTCCCGTCGCACCTCTGGACGCAGTGTCCGTCGTGCAACGAGATGCTCTTCAACAAGCAGCTCGCCCGGAATCACAACGTCTGCTCGAACTGCGACCACCACTTCCGGCTCGGCGCGCGCGAGCGCATCGAGCTCCTGGTCGATAAGGGCAGCTTCACCGAGCACGACACCGACCTTGTGAGCGGCGACCCGCTCGGATTCAGCGACCAGAAGCCCTACCTGCAGCGGATCGAGCAGTCGCAGGTGAAGACCGGCGAGAAGGACGCGGCGATCTGCGGCAGCGCGAAGATCGACGACAACCTGATCGAGCTCGCGGTCATGGACTTCGACTTCATGGGCGGCTCGATGGGCAGCGTGGTGGGGGAGAAGCTCACCCGCGCCGCGGAGCGCGCGCTCGCGAACCGCACGCCGCTCCTCATCGTGTCCGCGTCCGGCGGCGCGCGGATGCAGGAAGGCACGCTCTCGCTCATGCAGATGGCGAAGATCCTCGGCGCGCTCCACCGCCTCGACGAGGCCGGCCTCCCGTACTTCAGCCTCCTCACCGACCCGACGACCGGCGGCGTGCTCGCGTCGTTCGCGTCGCTCGGCGACATCATCTTCGCCGAGCCGAACGCGCTCATCGGATTCAGTGGCGCGCGCGTGACGAGCGAAACGATCGGCGAGAAGCTGCCGAAGGGCTTCCAGCGCGCGGAGTTCGTCCTCGAGCACGGGTTCGTCGACCAGGTCGTGCCGCGCGCGCAGGTCCGCGAGCGCATCGCGTACTTCCTGAATTCGTTCCGGCCGAGCGCGCGCGATCTGCGGTGGAGCCTCTAGTGGACGTCGTCGACCGGCTGCTCGGCACGAAGAAGGCCGTCGACGGGAATGGCCACCTGCCCGAGGACGCCGGCCTCATCACCGACGCGGCGCAGCTCACGACGCAGCGCACGCCGTGGCAGTCGGTGCAGCTCGCCCGCGAGCTGAAGCGGCCGCACTCGATCGAGGTCATCGACGGGCTGTTCGAGAAGTTCCAGGAGCTCCACGGCGACCGCGGCTACCGCGACGATCCGGCGGTCGTCGGTGGCATCGCGGAGCTCGACGGCGTCGGCCCGGTCGTCGTCGTCGCGCAGCAGCGCGGGGCGACGACCGAGGAGAACATCGCGCGAAGCTTCGGGATGCCGTACCCCGAGGGCTACCGCAAGGCGATGCGCCTGTACCGGATGGCCGAGAAGTTCCACCTGCCGCTCGTCACCTTGGTGGATACGCCCGGCGCGTACCCCGGCCCCGAGGCCGAGGAGCGCGGGCAGGCCGAGGCGATCGCGAAGTCGATCCTCATGATGACCGGGCTCCAGACGCCGATCGTCGCGATCATCATCGGCGAGGGCGGCTCCGGCGGCGCGCTCGCGCTCGCGGTCGGCGACGTCGTGCTCGCGCTGCAGAACGCGATCTACTCGGTCATCTCACCCGAGGGCGCGGCCGCGATCCTCTGGCGGAGCGCGACGGAGGCCGAGAAGGCCGCGAACGCGCTGAAGCTCGCCGCGAG
>CAZMLV010000157.1:0-4509 GCA_964567235.1 uncultured Chloroflexota bacterium
CACCCTCGATCGGCGCGCCGAACTTGCTGTCGAGCACGCCGGTGCGCAGGTGCGGATGCGTGTCGGCGCCGATGCCGGGTGACACGCGGAGCCATACCTCTTGCGGACGCGCCCGCCGCGCGACCAGTCGAGCCAGCCGATCGATCTCATCGGCGCCGTCGACGACGATCCGGCCGACCCCGAGCCTGAGCGCGGTCCGGAGCTCCTCGTCGGTCTTCGCGTTCCCGTGCAGCTGCGCCCGCGCGAGCGGGAAGCCGGCGCGCCGGGCCGCGAGCAGCTCTCCGAGCGACGCGGCGCTGACGTCCGCGCCCACATTCGCGAGGACCCTGGCGACCCCGCGCACACCGCAGGCCTTGATCGCGTACGACACGCGCACCGGACGCATCGCCTTGAACGCGGCGCCGTACCGCCGGTAGGCGTCGCGGATCGTCGCCGCATCGTAGACATAGAGCGGCGTGCCGAGACGGCCGGCGAGCGCGACCACATCGACGCCGCCGATGCGCAGGTGCGCGCGCCGGTCGGCGCTCGTCTCGAGCGGCCAGATCGCGGGGTCGATCACGATGCGGTGGACCGGAGCGGGATCAGCTGCTTCCCTTGGTCGGATCGTCGGGGCTGTCGCCTCCGCCCTTGGCGGGCTCGTCCGGAAGGCTCTCGATGAATTGGCGGAAGACGCTGAGCTCGCCCGGCTCGGTGTCATCGTCGCCGGACGCGGCGATCGACGCGCGATCCACCACGCCCTCCGACACGAGGATCCGCGCATCGCAGCGGACCGCGAGCGCGATCGCGTCGGACGCCCGTGAGTCGATCTCGACCTCGCGTTGTCCGACCTGCAGGAAGACGCTTCCGTGGAACACGCTGCCCTGCCCGGACGCGTCGGTGACCAGGTCCTTCACGACGACGCGGGTGATCTCGACGCTGGCCGCGGACAGCATCGACATCATGAGGTCGTGGGTGAGCGGCCGGTCGCTCGGGATGCCGGCGATGCGTGTCGCGATGCTGTGGGCCTGATCGGCGCCGATCCAGATCGGGACCAGGCGATCCGAGTCCTGCGGCTGCAGGAGCACGACGTGCTGCCCGGTGAGAACGTGCACGCGCACCGACTCGACCGTGCACAGCACGAGGCCCGAACGCGGGGCTGACTCGGGCACTGGAAAATGCTACCCGTACCTGCCGTACGGTGTCGCGTCGCGGCGCGTACGGTCGCGCAGCAGGAACAGCAGCACGATCCCGGCGACGAACCCGAAGATGTGCGCGAAGTACGCGACCTGCTCCGTCGCGGGATAGCCCTCGAGCCGCAGGGCCGCGACCCCCTCGATGAGCTGAATGACGATGAAGAATCCGATCACGACGATCGCCGGCAGCTGGATGACCGTGATGAAGATGCCGAGGAAGATGAGTGTGCGGATGCGCGCGCCGGGGTCCAGGACGAGGTACGCGCCGAGGACCCCGGCGATCGCACCCGATGCGCCGAGCATCGGCGCCGGTGCGACGAGGCCCTGACCAATGGCTGCAGCGATCCCGCACAGCAGATAGAACAGGAGGTAGGTCGGGCTACCGAGGCGGTCCTCGACGTTGTCGCCGAAGACCCAGAGATACAGCATGTTGCCGATGATGTGCAGCCAGCCGCCGTGCAGGAACATGTGCGTGATCAACGGCACGAATGTCGAGATCGTCCACGCGCCACCGGTCAGATCGTGCGTGAAGCGCGACCAGTCGAAGGCGTAGCGGTCGAAGAACGCTTCGAGCGCGCCCGGCGTCCGCTGCAGGCTCACGATGTAGATCCACACCGCGATGTTGGTGAAGAGCAGCAGCCGGTTGACGACCGCGGGACCCCTCGTGGGATTGGTGTCGGAGAGCGGGATCACCGACTGAGGTCGGTCGCCGCGATCTTCGATCCGTGAGCCGTGTACGCGATGCGCTGGCCCTCGGACACGAAGAACGCCGACGGAGGAGGGAGGTCGGGGGGAAGATCGAACCGCGCGACCTCGCGTCCGTCGCGGCTGAGCTGCACGATCCGCCGGCCCGGCGCGTCGAGCAGGTAGATGCTGCCCTGCGAATCGATCGCCTGGATCGCGGTCGCTTTCACTGGTTCCCCGAGCCACTTGATGGTGAAGTCCGCCTTGGTCGCCGTCGTCGCGAGGCCGACCCGCTTGAATAGGCCGACGTCGCCCGCGGTCGTCGTGACCCACACGCTGCCGTCGACCGCGAACGAGGTGATCGCGCCGGGCGCGAACGGCTGCGCGAGCACCGGATCGGCCGCCAGATAGGTGCCGCGGTCTTCTTCGTGGCGCCAGATCTGCCCCGAGGTCGCATCGAGGACGTAGAGCGTGCCGGTGAAGCTCGCGAGGCCGTTCACGCTCTTCCACTTATCCGTCCCGTCAGGGGTCACCGCAGCGACAGTATTGCCCTCGGCCTTCCAGATCTTGTTCGCGTCATCGATGGTGAAGAGCGCGTTGGTGACGGCGGTCACGAACAGCGGGTTCCCGACGCCGACCTTGCCCTTCTGCAGGACCGCGCCGGCGACCGTGGTCCCGACAGGCTGCTCGTAGATCCGCCATAGGTGGCCGCTTCCGGGGTCGGCCACGTACAGGCCGAACTGCGTCTGGGTGAAGCTCGCAGCCTTCGCGCCGGGGGCGACCGATGCGAGATCGATGAGCACGTGGTTCACACGATCGGACAGGGCATCGGTGCGGGCCGTGAGGGCCGCGAGCTGCTTGGCGTCGGCAGCCGGGGACGACGACGCTTCGGCGAGATGGGCCCGCGCGGAATCGATCCGCTGCCGGGCGCGGTCCAGGTCGGGAGCCGGTTTCCGGTCGAGCAGCGATTGCGCGGAATCGAGGTCGCTGGTGGCGCCGATGATGGCGAGGTTGTAGACCGCGACGACGTTGTTCGACTGGTAGTCGCGCACGACGAGCGCCCCGATGGCGAGCGACACCAGAAGCAGCCCGACCGCGAGCAGGCTGACCATGCGCTGCTGGCGAGCTGAGCGCTCCCGCGCGGTGTGGATCGGCCCGCCCAGCCTGGTGCGCTTGTGCGGCATGAGCTCGAGGCCGATGGCGACGCTCCTGCCGACGGCCCCCGCGGCCGGCGTGGCGACCGCGCCGACGGCACGCCCGATGCGCGGCCGGTGCCTCCAGATCGCGTCGACGCGCGACCGGATCGTTTCGGCCACGAGGACCTCTTCCGGGGGACGGCTCGGCTCGGGTGCCGACGCGATCCGCGGCGCGGTCGTCGTCGCGGGCGACACCTCGATGAACACGACGCTGTCACTGCCGGAGCCGCCTTCGGCCATGAATCGGTTGTGGAGATGCTCGGCCGCCGCTCGCGGATGAAGGGTCACGGCCGCGTTCAGCAGGGCGTCGGCACCGAGCGCGGCGATCGCGTTGCCGCCCGCGAGGATGATCGTGTCGCCGGGCTCGATGGCCTGCTTCCACACCGAGGGCAGGAGATCCACCTCGCTGCCGAGTGACGCGGCGCGCCGCGTGGTCGTGCGATGGACGAAATCGGCGAGCTCGTTCTGCTCGTCTCCCGGGAGGAACAGCCGCGCCCGCCGGACGAGGAAGATCTGGGCCTGTCCGATCCGCGCCGCGTAGAGCTCGTTGTTCACGAGGATCGCGCAGGCCACGTGGAGCGTCACCCGGCCGTGCTGGTCACGGAGCCGATGGGCGGCCCGCCGGTTCGCGTCGCGGAGGGCCTTTCGGAGCGCGACCTCGATCCCCGCGGAGAGGTCGTATTCGTACTGCTCGCGAACGAGATCGGCGACCTCGCGGGCGACGTCGGCGCCCGGCCTGCCCTGCGGCAGGACCTCGCAGAGGAGGTAGAACCGGCCTTTCGTGCGCAAGGTCGCGCCGAGCGTCGGCTCGCTCACGACGATGACGTCGGAGCTCGCACGGATCTCGGTGGTCGATCCGACCTTTGTGGAAAAGCCGGTCTGCCTCACGAGAGCGGAAGTCTAGGAGTGCGGAAGGAGACCGCTCGGATCGATCGGCTCGTCGCCGCGCCGGATGACGAAGTGCAGGTGCGGCCCAGTTGTGATCCCGGTGAGCCCGATCCAGCCGATCGGGTCGCCGGCTCGCACCGAGTCACCGACCTTGACCGGTGGCGGCGCATGCGTGTCGTCCAGATGCGCGTATATGCTGAAGAGGGCACCGTCATGCGCGATGAGCACGATCTCTGCCCCGTCGGGAAGGTGGCCGACGAACGCGACCCGGCCGCCGGCGGCGGCGAAGACCGGCGCCCCCAGCGGTGCTGCGATGTCGATGCCGTCGTGGAAATTCGGATAGGCCACTCCGTGGTAGGTCCGCGGCGGCTCGAGCGTGAGCGCGGTCGGACCGAACGGCTGGCTCACCGGGCCCTGGGACGGCCAGACCCAGCGCAGGGCCTGCTGGAACGCGGGCGCGCCTGCGGCGGCCGCGCCCGCAGGGAAGCAGACGCCCGCGCTGAAGGCCGCCGAGATGCGGCTCCTCGCCAGGCTCGAGCAGGCGGTTGAGGCCGACGCCCTCGCGGAGA
>CAZMLV010000158.1:0-4503 GCA_964567235.1 uncultured Chloroflexota bacterium
GGGCTGCGGTCTGTCGTTAAAGACCGGGGGCGACTCCGGGACCGCTAAGGCCTGCGCGCACTAGATCCGATCCGGGCTTTGTTCAAGCGGCGGGCTAAACCGGGCCTCTTTTGTTGTCCGCCGGAATCTTGCGGCAGGCAACTGACAGACTCGGGTCACGTGTAACGGCTCCTGCACCGAAGACGGGCAAGAAGGCGGCGTAAGTACCGCTTTCCGGGGCCGCGGGCTGACGCTACGGTCGGCTCACGATGCGGATCGAATTGATGAACCCGGCCTCGCGATCCGCATCGCATGAGGCGGCGGTCGAACGGATGGCCGTCTTCGCCCTCTCCGCCGCTGCGCTCCTTTTCCAATTCGCCCAGACCCGCCTGTTCAGCGCCACCCTTGGTTATCACCTGAGCTTCCTGGTCGTGAGTGGCGCCCTGCTCGGCGTCGCCCTGGGCGGGACAGCGGCGGCGCTCGTCGACGACCGGACTCGTCGGCCACGCTCGGACGTGTTGGCGATCAGCGCCGGCACCGCGGTGTTGGTCTCCCTGTTCGTGAACACGCAGCTCGACTCGCGGGCCAGCGGGCTCGCGACGGCCACGGCGGTCGCGTACGTCGTAGGCGTGTTCCCGATGCTCCTCGTGAGCTGGGTCATCGTGCGTACGCTCCGCGAGCGGCCGCGATCGAGCGGCGCGATCTACGCGTCGGATCTGGCCGGTGCGGCGGTCGGTGGGCTCCTCGGATATGGCCTGCTCGGCCTCTTGGGCGACCAAGGCCTGCATGGGCTCGCCGCGGGGCTCTGTCTCGTGGCAGCCGCGGTCCTTCGCAATGACGGCGCACGCGCCAGGCTGTTCTTCCGCGCGAGCGTCGTAGCGCTTGCCGCGCTCGTCGTCGTTGTCCTCGCCGTGTGGGGCGAGAACCTCGCGCCGCCACACCCTGGGCCGCTCAAGGGTCTCGCGGACATCGCTGGCGTATCCGTCCGCGACTATTCGCGCTGGGATCCGCTGGCGAGGATCGATGTGGAGTCCCCCGCCAGCAGCGCGTCATCATGGGTCTTTCTGGTCAGTCGGCCCTCGGATGCGACGCCCATCCAAGCGAAGGCGCTGTACCTGGACATGGGCGCCGAAACCTACATCCTGAAAGACGGACAGCAGGCCGACACGAGCGTGCTCGATCACAGCATCCTGAGCGCGCCGTATGAGCTCGCGGGCCGCTCGACCGCGCTCGTCATCGGGCCGGGTGGCGGGCTTGACGTGAACATGGCCCTCCACAAGGGGATGACGTCGGTGGTCGCCGTTGAGGTCAATCGGACGATCGCCGACGTGATGCAGACCCGCTACGCATCGTTCAGCGGCGGCGTTTACGAAGACCCGCGAGTGAACCTGGTGGTCGACGAAGCGCGCAGCTTCGTTCGCCGGTCCGCGGACCGGTACGACGTGATCGTGATGACCGTCGTGGACAGCGGTGCCGCGCTCCAGAGCGGCGCGTACGCCCTGAGCGAGAACTACCTCTACACGCAGGAGGCGCTGTCCGATTACGTCAGCCATCTGACCCCCGGCGGCGTGGTCGCGATCGGGCGCTGGTACCCGTTCGAGGTCGCCCGGACCTACCAGATCGCGATGTCCAGCCTGCGCGGGCTAGGCCAGGACCATCCTGAGGCCCAGCTCGCCGTGCTGCGGGACGGCGGATTCGGACTGGTCCTGATCGGGCAGCGCGCCTTCACCGCCGAGCAGGTCGACCGGCTCCGCCAATTCGCGCTGAGCAATGGGTTCGAGCTCGTGACCGACAGTGTGCGCGCCGCAGCGGCGGCGGCGCCCGACGCACCGGCGACCGATGACCGACCGTACTTCTTCGACACCGTCCCGTTCGGGTCGGCCCTCGACGGCCAAGCCGGGCTGTCGCTCGGCTACGGCGTCCTCATCGTCGCGTTCGTGCTCGCTGCGCTGCTCGCCGTGGCCGGCGCGCTCATGCCGCTCTACCGGCGAGCGCGCGAACGCTCCGGACGCATCGTGCCGCACGGCACGATGGTCGCGGTCGCACTCGGGGCGGGCTTCATCGCATCCGAGCTGGTCGTCCTGCAGCGGCTCACGCTCTACCTTGGCCAGCCCAGCCTGGCGCTCGCCCTGGGCATCGCCGCCTTGCTCGGCGGCGCCGCGGTCGGGAGTGCCCTCGCGACGCGGCTGACCGCCGGGGTCCGGGGCGCCGCTGCCGCAAGCGCGATCGTCCTCACCGTCGTGCTCTTCGGGCTACCGATCGTGACCGGCATCAGCCTCGCGGCGCCGCTTGGGCTTCGCGTGCTGATCGCGATCGTCGCCGCCGCGGTGGTCGGTGTTCCGCTTGGGACCGTGTTCCCCAAGCTGATCGGGACGGTCAGCGGGCACGGAGGCGTGCTCGTCTCGTGGATCTGGGCGATCAACGGGACCGCCTCAGTGCTCGGCGCGATCGTTGGAAGCGGCGTGGCTCTCGCGGCGGGCTTCACGACGCTCGGCGTCGTTGCCGTCGGGTGCTACATCCTCGCATCGTTGGCTGCCGAAGGAGCCGGACTGCCGGCCCACGACCAGGTCCGCGATCGAGTGATCCAGACAAGCTCGGCGAGATGAGCGGCCGCTGCGGCCCGTAACACTCGCGCGGGCGCAGCTAACTCCAGAGGAGTCAATCGCGAACGCGGCACTTGGACCGGTCCACGCCCGCCGCGGGCTTGCGGCTGGCACCCGCGGACCGGGTCGTCGGTCGTGCGATCAGCGCCGTCAGCTATGGGCGACTGGGGGATCCGTGCGAGCGACGCGCATCTGATGACGAAGATCCTCAACGCGCGGCACGATCGAATTCACCTCCCGGTCATGCGCGAGTAAGCCGTTGCGGCGTGCCTGAGCGTTTGAGCTCCCCCCGCGCTTCGAGATCGAGCTTGATCGCCATCCCGTACCACTGCGCGCTCAGCTTCTTGTCCCAGCCTCTTGTCCGACCGAGCCTCTTCGCGAGCGCTCCGCGGAACTCCTCGAGCGTGAGGCCGGACGTCTTGGTCGAAAGGATCTCGAGCGCAGCCTTGCGCACCACGGCGTAGGTCGCCCGGTCCATCCGCGGGCCTTTCTTCTTCGGGTCGGGATTGCGCAGTTGGACCGTCGCAGAAGCGGACGTGGGCATCGTCGTCCTCCCCGAGATCTTCGAGGTGATGCTAGGAGCGAGCGTCGTATCATCGGCAGGACGCCGTATGAGGGAGAGTACGTACCGGGTGGTCCCGGCAGTCGACAAGGCCGCACGGATGCTCGCCGAGCTTCGTGAGGACGAGGGCCTTGGCATCTCCGAGCTCGCGCGCCGGATCAGTGCGTCGAAGGGGACCGTCCGCGACATCCTCCTGACCCTCGCGTCGCACGATCTCGTCACGCGAGACCCCGACGGCCGGTTCCGCCGCGGCGGCCAGCGCGTCGATCTGGCCCACCTCGCACAGCCGCACCTCGAAGCGCTCCGTGACGAGTTCGGCGAGACCGCGCTGCTGGGTATCGCGACGAAAGGCGGCATCGAGATCGCGGCGCGCGCCGAGCCGATCACCGATCTGCACATGAGCGCGCCGCTCGGGCGCCGACTGCCCGCTGACGTCGGCGCACACGCCAAGGTCCTCAGCGGGGACGCGGATATCGCCTTCGACGACGAGGAGTATCTTGCCGGCGTGCGCGCGGCCGCCGCACCGGTCATCGACGCGCGGGGGCGGAGGGTCGGGGCGCTCATCGTCGTCGGGTTCAAGGAGCAGCTCGACATGCGCACCCTCAAGCGCATCGGCGACGCGTGCGCGCGCGAGGCCGCGGCGCTCTCCGCGCAGCTCGGGCGGCGGCGTCAGGTCGCGTGACGAAGGAGCTCCTCAGCCTGCGCGTGAACGGCGAGCCGCACACGGTCGCGGCCGAGCCGCATCACACGTTGCTCGAGGTCCTTCGCGAGGAGCTGCAGCTCACCGGCACGAAGCACGGCTGCGAGCTCGGCGAGTGCGGAGCCTGCACCGTGCTCGTGGACGGCGTCCCGGTCCTGTCGTGCCTCACGCTGCCCGCGCAGCTCGGCCCGAACGCGCAGATCACGACCGTCGAGGGGTTGGCGAACGGCGGCCAGCTGCATCCATTGCAGACCGCGTTCGCAGAGGAGGGTGCCGCGCAATGCGGCTACTGCACCCCGGGCATGCTCATGACCGCCAAGGCCCTCCTCGACTCGAATCCGCGCCCGTCAAGAGCCGAGATCGCCCACGCCATTTCGGGCAACCTCTGCCGCTGCACCGGTTACACCGCGATCTACGAGGCCGTCGAGAAGGCGGCGAAGGCCCGATGAACAAGACGCACCGCGTGGACGTCGTCGGGCTGCAACGGGAGCTCCCGATCATCACGGTGCCGAGCGGCGTGCGGCTCGCCGTGTTCAACATGCTGGGTGACATCGAGATGACCAAGGCCGCGGGGCGCGAGCTCGCGGCGCGACTCCACCTGCGCCACCCCGACATCATCGTCACCACCGAGACGAAGAGCGTCCCGCTCGCGTACGAGA
>CAZMLV010000159.1:0-4497 GCA_964567235.1 uncultured Chloroflexota bacterium
CAACCTGCCGTCCACGGTCGCGCGTCTCGTCGACGATGTCCGCCGGCAGACCGGGCTGCGCGTCGAGATGGAGGAGCAGGGTCCCGAGCGTGAGCTCGAGCCCCCGCTCGAGCGCGCGGTGATGCGCATCGTCGGCGAGTCGCTGCGCAACGTCGCGCAGCACGCGCACGCGAACGCGGCAAAGCTCCGCCTCGAATACGGGCAGAACGAGATCAGCGTGATCGTCGAGGACGACGGTGTCGGCTTCGACACCGAGCCGACCATCGCGAGCGCGACCGAGCGCGGGCACTTCGGTCTCGCGGGGATGCGCGAACGTGCCGAGAGCATCGGTGGGTCGCTCACGATCCTCAGCCAGCCCGGGCAGGGCTCGGTGATCACCGCGAAGCTTCCGTACCTCTTCGCGGAGGATCCGACGCGCGGGATGCGCGAGCCGACGACGGTCGTCGAGGATGTCGAGGCGCCGGCTCAGCGCGTCGGATTCATCGGGAAGCTCCTGGGCCGCTAGCTTCGGCTCAGCTGAGCACGAACCGCCAGAGGAACAGGGCGACCGCGGCGACGAAGACGATCACGATGACCGCGGCGACGACCACGCCGAGAGTGCCGCGCACGTCGGGGCGCACGCGGATGATCCCCAGCGACCGGTCCACCGCCTCGACGAGTCGCGACGGCGGTGCGTCCTTCAGGAGCCAGCCGCGCGCGCCGGGCACCTTCGCGACGAGGCGCGCGCCGCTTTCGGCGTCGCCAGCGAGGATCGTGCATGGGATTTCGAGCTCGAACGCGTCCCCGCCGAGCAGCACGCTGTCGACGAGCGCCGCGTCCGCCGGCCACGACTCGGCGGCGGCCTTCGCGTCGGCAAGACTCGCGGCGCGGCGCAGGTCATAGAGATCCTCGATGCGCAGCACGGTCTCGATCCCCGCCCCGATCACGGGGTGGGGCGTGACGATGAGGATCTTCGGCCGATCGATCGTCCGATTATTCGCGCTCTCACCCGTATGGGGGACATCTCAGTCCTGCTGAACACCCCCGACGGCGGGGTAGCCGTTCCCGCGCGAATGAGGCTCAATGACCGGTGTAACCGGCATGCCGGGCTTCCGGCCGCCGATGGAAGGGTCTGATGACGGTCGAGCGTGACAATGAGTTCTGGTCCGCGCGCATCGCGATGCTCGCCGAGCTCGCGCGTGCCGACGCGCTCGCGATCGTCCTGCGGCCGCGCGAGGGATCGTTCGTGACCTATGCCGCGCATAACGTGGCCCCGCAATCGGCGTGGAGCGGAACGGACCAGTCCGCGCTGCTCGTCACGGCGCTCGGGGGTGCGGCTGCGGACGGCGCGGTGAACGTGCAGTTGCTGGACGGGCAGGTCGCCCTCGCGATGCGCGCCCTCCCGGTGGAGTGGCACCAGCACCGCATCGGCGCCCTCGCGGCGCTTCGGGTCAGCGGTCCGTTCAGCGACGAAGAGTCCACGAACCTGGGCCGGCTCGCGCAGCTCGTGGCGCTCGAGCTGGTGGAAGAGAACACGTTCTGGCGGATGCAGCGCGCGGCGGCCGAGCTCGAGGCCCGCACGAAGGCATCGACGGAGCTGCAGGAGATCGTCCGGGCCGAGCGCGATCCGGACACGTTGCTCGAGAGCGCGACGAACGGTCTCGCGCGCGTCTTCGCGGCCGACGGCGTGTCGATCATGCTCGTCGACAACGGCGTGCTCTCGATCCGGAGCTCGGTCGGTCTGTCCGAGGAAGCGAAGCGCGATCGGAAACGGCTCGGCGAGGGGATCTCCGGATTCGTCGCCAAGACCGGGCAACCACTGCTGCTCCGCGGAGAGATCGGCGACGAGCGGTTCAACGGCAACGACCCGTCGATCGGCGACGCGCTCGTCGCGCCGCTGCGCAACGGCGATCACATCATCGGCGTGGTCAGCGTGAAGCGCCGCGAGTCGGGCGAGCGGTACGACGCGACCGATCTCGATGCCCTCTCGGCCATCGGCGTGGACATCGCGGCGACGCTCTCATTCGTCGGTGCGGTCGCCCGCGCGGAGGAGGACCGCAAGCAGGCGATCGCGTTGTACGAGCTCTCGCGGCTCGGCACGCTCGGTGAGGAGCCGCAGCAGGAGCTCGAGACCGCCGTCGCGATGCTCGCCGACGTCATGCACCACGACGTCGTGGGCCTCTGGGTCATGGCCGCGAACGGCAGCGCGGAGCGACGGGCGTCCCGAGGCTACGACGATGCCGCGCCGACGATGATCGAACCCGCCGCGCTCAGCGGCCCGTTCAGCGAGGCGCTCGAGGAGCAGCACCCGGTCCGGGCGCAATGCACGGCCGATGACGACGGCGCACGGCCGTCGTGGGCCGGCGTCGGGGCGACGACGTATGTGCTCGCACCGGTGAGCGCACAGGGGAAGACCATCGGCGTGCTCGTACTGGGCCGCGGCGGAGCTCCCTATCCGGAAGCCGAGGCCGACTTCGCCGCCACGGCCGCCGAATACCTCTTCGAGCTCGTGCGCTCGACCGACTCGGTCTCGGTCGAGGAGCAGGCAACGGCCGGAGAGCGCAAGCGGATCGCGCAGGAGCTGCACGACGGCCTCGCGCAGGAGCTCACCGGCGTCGTCCTCAGCCTCGAAGGTGCGCAACGCGCGTTCGAACGGAACCCGCAGGTCCTCGGTCAGCAGCTCGCGAAGGCCACGCGCGACGCGCGCGCGACCCTAGCCGACGTGCGGCAATACATGGGTGCGCTGCGCCAGAGCGCGCCGGGCGGGCTCGGTCTTCCGACAACGGTCGCCCGGCTCATCGACGATCTCCGCCGGCAGACCGGGCTGGCGGTCGAGATGCAGGAGCTGGGCAGCGAGCACGAGCTCGAGGCGGACCTGCAGCGCGCGGTCGTCCGCATTGTCGGCGAGGCTCTCCGGAATGTCGCGCAGCACGCGAGCGCCCGACATGCGACGGTCACCCTCAGCTACAGCGACACTGATGTCGTGGTGACCGTGGCCGACGATGGTGCGGGCTTCGACCTTCCGGCGATGAGCGCGAGCGCGGAGGCCAACAGCCACTTCGGGCTCATTGGCATGCGCGAGCGCGCCGAGGCGGTCGGGGGCCGGCTCGTCGTGAGGAGCACGCCCGGCGCCGGCACCACGGTCGAGGCGACGATCCCATACGAGGCCTCGCGCGCGACCGTCGGCGTGCTTCGCGGCGAGCTCCTTGGTGCGGACCTCGCACTGCCGCAGTCGCGGCCGGGGATCTTCGCGCGGCTGCTCGGCCGATGAGCGACACCCGGCAGATCCGTATCCTCATCGCCGACGACCACGCGGTCGTGCGGAGCGGCCTCCACTCGATCCTCGAGATGGAGGGCGACCTCACCGTGATCGCGGAGGCGAGCGACGGGCATCAGGCGCTCGCGCTCGCGCAGGAGATGCTGCCGGACATCGTGCTCATGGACATCAAGATGGGGGACTGGGACGGCGTGACCGCGACGCGGCGCATCCGGAACTCCGTGCCGTCGACGCGGGTCATCGTGCTCACGAACCACGATCAGGACGAGCTCGTGTTCAGCTCGATCCGCGCCGGCGCATCCGGGTATCTCCTGAAGGAGGTGACCGCGGCGCAGCTCGCGAATGCGATCCGCACGGTCGCCGACGGCTTCTCGCTGATCTACCCGTCGATCGCCGCCCGCGTCCTCGATGAGTTCGGCCGTCTCCGCAGCAGCCCGGCCGAGGGCGCGGCGTCAGGCCAGGAGGACGAGGGGTATCACGACCTCACCGCGCGCGAGCGCGAGGTGCTCCTGCTCATCGCCCACGGGCGGTCGAACAAGGAGATCGGCGGAGAGCTGAAGATCAGCGAGCGGACCGTCAAGACGCACGTCTCCAACATCTTCGGGAAG
This sequence comes from uncultured Chloroflexota bacterium, assembly GCA_964567235.1. Classification (GTDB taxonomy): domain Bacteria; phylum Chloroflexota; class Limnocylindria; order P2-11E; family P2-11E; genus UBA4735. Next base: position 3,865 of record CAZMLV010000159.1, read on the forward strand.
CTCGAGCTCTCCGACCGCACGCAAGTGGCGCTGTACGCCCACAAACGGGGCTTGGCCGACATCGAGTCCTAAATACCGGCCTGATACCGCCTTTGTCGGTCTCACCGACACCTGGTGATCCGCCCCACATCGGCCTCGTACCAAAGTCCACCTGCAGATGGATGCTGCAAATCGCCCTTTTCGCGAATCTAACGAAGCCGTAAAGGCAGCCGAACAGGCGCAGCCGCGCGGGATCGCCCGAAACGGGCTCGCGAAAAAGGGAGCAACCGACCGAAGTGGCAACGCGGATCCTCGTCGCGGACGACCATCTCGCCGTACGCGAGGGCGTCCGGGCGATGCTCGAGACGGAGCCTGACTTCGAGGTCGTTGGCGAGGCCGCCGATGGCATTCAAGCGGTGTCGAGGGCCCTCGAGCTGCGCCCGGACCTGATCGTCCTCGACAACTCGATGCCCAAGATGACCGGCCTCGAGGTCGCGCGCAGCCTCCACGCCGAGCTGCCCGACACGCGGATCGTCTTCCTCACCCTCGACCCGAGCATCCGCGACGCCGCGCTGCACAGCGGCGCGACGAGCGTGGTCCTCAAGGACGCGCCTCCGCGCCAGCTGCTCGACGCGATCCGCCGCGCCGCCGGAC
>CAZMLV010000160.1:0-4488 GCA_964567235.1 uncultured Chloroflexota bacterium
GACTGGTGCCACCGGCACCGCGGGCACGAACGGGACGAATGGCGCGACAGGCGCGACAGGCGCGACTGGTGCAACCGGCGCGACTGGCGCGACGGGTGCGACGGGCGCGACCGGCTCGGTCGGTGACTTCCAGCAGGGCGGCGTGTCCGTCGGGACGCAGAGCACCGTGAACTTCACGAATGGGTTCGGCGTGACGAACGTCGGCGGCAAGATCGTGATCGATGGCTCGGGCTTCGTGCACACGACCGCCACCGAGTCGATCGCCGGCGATAAGACGTTCAGCGGCAACACGACGCAGAGCGGCACGCTCGCGGTCACGAACGCGACCACGACCGGGACCTCGACGTCGATCAGCACTGGCAACGGCCTGACCAGCGGTCAGGCGCTGAACGTGAACACGGGCAGCTCGCTGGTCACGACCGGCAACACCCAGGACAACACGAACGCGACCCGCGGCTTCTTCTACGGCGGTGCCGCGGGCTCGTACGCGGGCGCCACGACGTTCGCGAACACGGGCAACTTCACCGGCACGCTCGTCGCGCTCACCGCGGACACCACGACCGCGGGCACGGTGCTCGGCATCAGCGCGAAGAACCTGACCACCGGCAAGGCCATCGACGTTTCGCTGGGCACGCTGTACTCGGGCCAGACCGACTCCGTCGCCGGTTACACCGTCGGCGCCGTGAACGTGCGGGCACAGTCATTCACCGGCAACGTGTTCAACGTGTCGGCGTCTGGCGCGGCAACGTCGACCGGTAACCTCGCGAACCTCTCGAGCACCCAGCTCGCCGGCAACGTGCTCAACGTGCAGGGCAACGGCCTCACGACCGGCACCGCGGTGAACGTGTCGACCACGAGCCTCACCGCGACGGGCAAGGCCGTCTCCGTGACGGTCGGGACCGCCGGCACGCCGCTCTACGTGAACACCGCGAACCTGTACGGCGGCAACCTCATCGACCTGCAGGTCAACGCCGGTTCCAAGTTCAGCGTCGATCAGACCGGCAAGCTCACTCTCGCCGGCAACCTCGTCGTCAACGGCGGCACGATCACCGGACCGGCGGCCGGCGCCTTCACGATCGACAACGGCAACGCCTCGGCGATCAACATCGGTGGCGGGACCGCCGCTCCGGTGAACCTCAGCCAGTCCGGGCAGACGACGGCGATCAAGGGTGCGGCGACCATCGCGCAGACCCTCGGCGTCACGGGCGACCTCACCGTCGGGTCGTCGAAGTTCGTCGTGACCGCGCTCACCGGCAACACCGCGATCGCCGGTGATGTGAACGTGAACTCGGGCAAGTTCTCCACCGCGGCCGCGACCGGTAACACGGTCGTCGGTGGCACGCTCTCGATCCTCGGCACGACGATCACCGGCCCGACCTCGGGAACGTTCAGCATCGACGGTGGCTTCGCCGGTGGCGCGCTGAACATCGGGACGACCGCGAACACCGGTACCGTCACCGTCGGCCGCAGCGGCCAGACCCAAGCGCTCGCCGGCAACGTGACCATCGCCGGCACGCTGGTCGGCGGCGGCAACATCAGCAACACCGCGGGCGGTCTCACGATCGTCGGCAACAGCACGATCGCCGGCACGCTGACCAGCCTCACCGGGCTCACGTCATCCGGCACGATCACCTTCAGCGGCCTGACGAGCGGCCTCGTGTACAACACGAGCGGCGTGCTGACCAACGTCGCGAACGGCACCTCCGGTCAGGTGCTCACCGCGAATGGCGTCGGCAGCGCGCCGACGTTCCAGTCCCCTGGTGTCGGCAAGGTCGTGATGGTCACGACGACGTCGACCTACACGCCGTCGGCCGGCACGGTCGCCCTCTACATCGAGTGCGTCGGTGGCGGGGGCGGTGGCGGGGGCGCGAGCGGTACCACCGGCCAGTCGGCCTGGGGCGCGGGCGGTGGCAGCGGCGCGTACTCCGCGGTCTACATCGCGAGCCCTGCGGCAAGCTACGCGGTCACCATCGGCGGTGGCGGGACCGCGGGGTCCACCGCTGGTAGCGCCGGCGGGGTCGGCAGCGACACCACCGTGGCTGCCGTGTGCACCGCAAAGGGTGGCGCCGGCGGCACCGGGATGGCCACCGGCACCTCGCTCCTCGTCCAGCAGGCCGGTCTCGGCGGGCTGGCGTCGAGCGGCGTCGGCGATCTGACGGCGAACGGCGCCCCCGGGACTCGAGGCATCCGGCTCTCCGGGTCCGTGGGTGGCTCCGGCGAGGGCGGCGACAGCGTCTTCGGAGGCGGCGGGATCGGCCAGGTCGCCGCTGCCAATGGCGCCGCGGGCACGAACTTCGGCGGTGGCGGTGGTGGTGCCGGTGCGACCACGAACACGGGCCATAGTGGTGGGGTCGGTGCTGCCGGTGTCGTGCGCGTTACCGAGTTCCACTAACCACCCGCCGTCCGTAGGCTGAGCGCATCGTGAAGAACGCGATCGTCATTCCGATCAGCGCCGTCCGCCGGATCTTCGCGCTCTTGCTGATCCTCGCGATCCTTATCGTTCTCGTGCTGGCCCTCCGCACGCAGGTCGTGCGCTCGGGTATCGCCACACTGTTCTCCCCCGGGGCCGGCGAGGTCATCGACCACTCCGCCTATCAGGCGGTGTTCCTTGCGAACGGCTCGACCTACTTCGGGAAGCTCGAGCCGCAGGGGGATGACTGGTTCCTGCTGAGCGACGTGTTCTACCTCTCGACCTCCGACCAGTCGGGGACCCAGCTCATCAAGCGGGGGAACGAGGCGCAGGGCCCGAAGGAGCCGATGATCATCTCTCGCGCGTCGGTCCTGTTCATCGAGAATCTCCGCGACGACAGCGACATCGTCGCGCTGATCAAGAAGTTCAAGTCGGGCCAGCTCCCCACGGCGACGGTGCCGCCGGTCACGCCGACCACCGCTCGACCGGCGGCGACGCCGAGCCCGAGCGCGTCGCGCTGATCACGCGGATCCGCCGGCGGTTCCGCATCCGCCGGCCGAGCCGGCGGGGACTTCGGAACGCCGCGATCGCGCTCGTCGTCTTCGCCGCCGCCTTCTTCTTCGCCCAGTGGTGGGACTTCACCATCCCTGCACCAGGGCGCGCCCAGTACCAGGCGGTCTTCCTCGCCAACGGCCAGACGTACTTCGGCCGGTATTACGACCGCCTCGGCAGCTACGCGAAGATCGAGGACGTTTACTACCTGCAACAGGTCGATGCGACCGACACGACCGCCGCGTCGACGAAGGTCATCCGGCGCGGCAGCGAGCTCCATGCCCCCGAGCCGCGCATGCTCGTGCCCAAGTCCGCGATCCTGTTCGTCGAGGATCTGAGCGATGCCTCGCCCATCGGTCAGTACATGCGGCAGGACCACCGATGAGCCGCTACGACCCGGCGCGCGATCCCGTGCGGGTGTTCGGCCGGCGGCTGCGGTGGTCGCTTCGCTGGCTCGTCCTGCCGGCGGCGCTCGGTGTGTTCATCGCGGGCAACGTCGACGTGCGCTCGCTCCCGCTGGTCGGCGCGGAGCGCGAGAGTGCGGTGCTCCTCCAGGATGGACAGGCCTACTTCGGGCATCTCGACGACTCGGGTGAGTCAGGCATGCTCCTGCTCCGCGACGTCTACTACTTCCAGGACGCGAACGGCAGCCCGACCGGCGTCTCCGTCGCACTCGTCCGGCGCGGGAACGAGGCCCACGACCCGGCCGACGGCATGCGCATCAACCGCGACAAGGTCCTCGCGGTCGAGCAAGTCGGTCCCACGTCGGCCGTCGCCCAGGCGATCGCCGTGCAGCGCGAGCTCGCGCGCACCACGCCGGCGCCGCTCGCGTTGAACCGCGCCGTCATCGCTGGCCCGGATGCGATCGTCCCGCAGCGCAGCGCGGCCGAGCACGACATCGCCCGTTCGTACGCCGCGGCCGTCGCGCAGCTCGCGAAGCTGAACGATCTCGTGCTGCCGGTGACGAAGGCCGAGGCGGCGGCGATCAGCGCGAAGGCGGTGGACGACCTGCACGCGGTCCGCAGGAGCGCGCTCGTGGCCCTCGGAGGCGTCCTTGGGATGTCAGCCGCCGACGCGGATGCGTACGCCCGCGACGCCGACGCGCGGCTCGAGGGCCAGACCTTCGCGAACGAGCCCGGCGTGCTGCTTGCGCCCGACATCAGCGCGGTCGTCGATCGCGCGGCGCAGCTCTACGCGCAGGTCGGCGACGCGGCGGCGAAGCAGCTCACCCAGGCGAAGCCGACACCGACACCGGCGCCGAGCGCCTCGCCCAGCCCGCGACCCTAGTGCGATGACCCGCATCTGCCTCGTCACGCATTACATGCCGCCGCACCGCGGCGGCGTCGAACGCGTGGCCCAGCAGCTCTCGCACTGGTACAGCCGCGCGGGCCACGACGTGACCTGGGTCGCCACCGACGGTGGCGGTGGCTCGCCGCTCGAGCACGATGGCCCCGTCGAGCTTCGCCGCGTGCCCGCGTTCAACGGGCTCGAGCGCTGGCGCGGCATGCCGTTCCCGATCCCGTCGC
>CAZMLV010000161.1:0-4433 GCA_964567235.1 uncultured Chloroflexota bacterium
CGGTCCCGTCGCCGTTCGGGTCGCCGCCCTGGATCACGAACGGAGGACTCAGCTCCACGCGGTGGAAGGTGAGGCCGTCGTAGCAGCCCGAGAGCGCGACGTTCGCGAAGTTTGTGACGGTGTTCGGCGCTTTGTCGGGCCGCAGCGCGATGGTGATCGTCCCGCCCTTCTCGAGCGTGATCACCGCCTTGCTCGGTGCCTTGACGAACTGGATGGACTTCACGACGCAGGGAGTGCGCGTCGGCGTCACGGTGGCTCGCGCCGCGGTGCCGACCGGCGTCACGGTCCGGATCGGCGTGGCTGAGGGAGCGGCCGCGCCGCCGCACGCCCCGGCGAGCACGGCGATCGCAGCGAGCGCTGCCGCGATCCTCACGCGATGGTGACCTTCTTGATCTTGTCGCCGACCCGGATGCCGTCGACGGTGTCCTGACCGGAGGTCACCTGGCCGAAGTTCGTGTACTGGTTGTTCAGCCAGGACGCGTCTGCCTTGCATACAAACCATTGACTGTCGTTATTCACCTTGATGTCGCCGCCGCGGGCGATCCCGACCGAACCTTTGGAGAACGGGAGGTCGTTCAGCTCGCTCGGCATCTTGCCGCCGCCGCGGCCGGTCCCGTCCGGGTCACCGCCCTGGACGACCCAGTCCTCGACGCGGTGGAACGTCTTGCCGTCGTAGAAGCCGCTCTTCGCCTTGGCGACGAAATTCGCGACGGTCTGATTGGCCTTGTCCGGCCGGAGCGCGATGGTGAAGCTCCCGCCGCGCTCGAGATCGATCGTGGCGCTCTGTTGATCTGCCGTGGTGCACCTCCGTGAGCTGTGTTCTTCGACCATACTTGATGCCCCGATGCCCACGTACCAAGCGCCCCGCGGGATGCGGGACCTGCTCCCAGAGGAGGCGGCCGGCTTCGACCGGTTGTTCGCCGTGGTGATGGCGCGCGCGCGCCGTCATGGCTACCCGCGCATCGTCACGCCGATCGCGGAGGATCGCGAGGTGTTCCTCCGGACGTCGGGTCAGTCCAGCGACACGGCCGGCAAGGAGATGTACGACGTGTCGCTGCACGGGCAGGCCGGGCTCGGGCTGCGCCCCGAGGGCACCGCGCCGGTCGCGCGCGCGTACCTGGAGCATGGGCTGCATCGGGCGCCGCAGCCTGTTCGATTCTCGTACTGGGATCCGATGTTCCGCGGTCAGCGGCCGCAGAAGCTCCGCTACCGGCAGTTCTGGCAGTGGGGCCTCGAGTGCTTCGGCGCGCCGGAGCCGTCCGCCGATGTCGAGATCATCGAGTTCACCGCCGGACTGCTCGCCGACGTCGGGCTCACCGATCACGTGCTCAAGGTGAACACCATCGGCGGGGCGGAGTCGCGCGAGAGGGTGAAGGCCGCGTTGACCGAGTACTTCACGAAGCACCGCGACGAGCTCGACGAGGACTCGAAGGAGCGACTCGGGACGAGCGTGCTGCGGATCATCGATTCGAAGGATCCTCGCACGCGTGAGATCGCCGCCGGCGCGCCGAAGGTGAGCGACCTCATTTCCGACGACGACCGGGCGCACTTCAGCTCGGTCACCGATGGCCTCGACCGACTCGGCATCCGCTATGAGATCGACGAACGGAAGGTGCGCGGGCTCGACTACTACACCCGCACGGTGTTCGAGTTCATCCTGACCGACCCCGAGTACACGCAGGCCGGCGAGATCTCCGTCGCCGGCGGCGGCCGCTACGACGGTCTGGTGCGAACGATGGGCGGGCCGGATGTGCCCGGCGTCGGCGTGGCCGGCGGGGTCGACGTGCTGTACTTCGCGCTGAAGACGCAGGGTGTGAAGATCGACGAGTCGGTGGATGCCGACGTCTACGTGCTGTCCGGCGACCCGGACGACGGCGCCGACCGGATCCAGCTCGCGACCCCGCTGCGCGAGGCAGGGTTCCGCGTCGCGATCGACTATTCGAAGCGCTCGCTCGACAAGCAGCTCGAGAGCGCGCTGAAGCACGGCGCGAAGGTGGCCGTGATCCGCGGCACCGAGGAGTCCCGGGGCGGCAAGGTGATCGTGCGCGACCTCGTCGCGAAGGAGCAGCGCGTCACGAGGCTCGCCGCCGTCGTGGTCGAGGTCGGTCGCCACGTGCCCAAGCGGCCGAAGCCGCAGCTCATCGACGAGCCGGGCGCAGCGGGCGAGACGCCGTTCCTCACGGACCCGCGAGACTAACGAGATGCTGCGTACGCACACCTGCGGCGAGCTCACGTCCGCCGCGGCGGGGAAGCAGGTGACGCTCGCCGGCTGGGTCCACCGGCGGCGCGACCTCGGCGGCCTGACGTTCATCGACCTGCGCGACCGCTGGGGGATCACCCAGATCGTCGCGAAGTCCGGCGACGCGGTCCACGACGCGCTCGGAGACGTCCGGAACGAGTGGGTGCTCCAGGTCACCGGGACGGTCCGCGAGCGGTCGGCCGAGACCGTCAACCAGAAGCTTCCGACAGGTGGGATCGAGGTGGCCGCCGAAGCGGTCACGGTGCTGAACGAGGCGAAGACCCCTCCTTTCTATGTGAACGAGGAGACGCCGGTCGAGGAGACCCTGCGCTGGAAGTACCGCTACGTCGACCTGCGGCGCGAGGGGCCACGAGAGCTCATGCGCCTGCGGCACGAGGTCGTGGCGTTCATCCGGCGGTACCTGACCGAGCGCGACTTCTGGGAGATCGAGACCCCGACGCTCATCCGGTCCGACCCGACGGGGGCACGTGACTTCATCGTCCCCTCGCGCTACTACCCGGGCAAGTTCTGGGCACTGCCGCAGTCACCGCAGCAGTACAAGCAGATCCTCATGGTGGCGGGGATCGACAAGTACTTCCAGATCGCGCACTGCTATCGCGACGAGGACCCGCGCGCCGACCGCGTCTACGAGCACACCCAGCTCGACTTCGAGATGTCCTTCGTGGATCGCGAGGACGTCATGTCCACGCTCGAGGCGCTCTACACCGAGATCTTCAAGCAGTTCGGACGCAAGCCGCTCGCGAAGACCCCGGTCCCTCGGATGACCTACGAAGAGGCGATCCGCAGGTACGGCATCGACCGGCCCGATATGCGCTTCGCGATGGAGCTCGTCGATCTCACCGACGCGCTCCGCGGCACGGGTTTCAACGCGTTCCGCTCGGTCATCGACGCCGGCGGTGCCGTGCGCGGCGTGCTGGTGCCGGGCAAGGCCGACGCGACCCGGAAGGAGATCGACGGCTGGCAGGCGATCGCGAAGACGAAAGGCGCGAAGGGCCTCGCATCCTTCGCGTTCGCCGGCGCCGAGATCCGGTCGCCCGTCGCGAAGTTCCTCACCCCAGCGGAGCTGGACGGGATCCGCGCGGCGTCGAACGCGACGGACGGTGACCTGCTGCTGGCGGTCGCGGACACGCACCATGTCGCGAGCACGTCCCTCGGCGTCGTGCGCGAGCGGCTCGGTCCCGAGCTCGGCCTCGCGGACACGACGAAGCACTACGCCATGTGGATCACGGACTTCCCGCTCGTCGAACGGACGCCCGAAGGCGGGTGGACGTTCACCCACAATCCATTTTGTGCCCCGCTGACACATCACGATCTCGAATTGCTGGATACGGAGCCAGAGAGGGCCTTGTCCAAGCAATATGACTTCACGGTCGACGGCAAAGAGATCTTCGGCGGGAGCGTGCGCATCCACCAGCGGGCCGTCCAGGAGCGCGTGTTCGAGCAGATGGGCGTCACGAAGGAAGACGCGGCGCTGCGGTTCGGCGCGCTGCTCGACGCGCTGGAGTACGGCGCGCCGCCGAGCGGTGGGGTCGGCGCGGGGATCGACCGGCTCTGCATGAGCCTGGCGGGGACCGAGAACATCCGCGAGGTCCAATCGTTCCCGAAGACCCAGACGGGCTACGACCCGCTGCTCGACTCTCCGGCGGATGTCGATCCGAAGCTGCTCGAGGAGCTCGGCCTGCGCGTGGTCGCCAAGCCGCCCAAGCCGTGACGCTCACCGCGGTGCGCTCCGAGATCGAACGACTCGCCGATGCGACCGGCGGGATCGTCGGCGTCGCGGCGACGCAGCTTGCGACCGGGCGGCACATCGGCTATCGCGAGGGCGAGCTCTTCCCGACCGCCTCGGTGATCAAGCTGCCGCTGCTCGTGACGCTGTACGAGGACGCGATCGCCGGCCGGATCGACCTCTCCGAGCGCGTGACGTACCGCGAGGATACGAAGGTGGCCGGCTCCGGGGTCCTGCAGTTCCTGGACGACGGGCTGAACCCGACGCTTCGTGACCTCGCGGTCCTCATGATGTCGGTGAGCGACAACACCGCGACCGACCTGCTGTTCCACCGGGTGGGGAAGGCGCGCATCGAATCGACGATGGGCCGGCTCGGCCTCGAGAGCATCCGCGCGCCGTTCGACATCCGCGAGATGCTCATGGAGCTGGTGGACATGGACCACACCC
>CAZMLV010000162.1:0-4419 GCA_964567235.1 uncultured Chloroflexota bacterium
AGCGTTCGATGGTCCGGACGCCGGCCTGCTCGAGCTGCTGCGCGTTCGCGGACCAGAGGTCGAACACCGGGCGGCCGTCCGGGCCGGCGAACAGGACGTCGGCGCTGTCCGCGCCGAGGCGCTCCCGGATCGTCGCCGCGCGCGTGTCGTCGATGACGTAGCAGCACGGGCCGATCGACGGCCCGATCGCAGCGACGAGCCGCGGCGGGTCGGCGCCGTTGCGGACGAGCGCCTCCACGAGCCGCACGGCGATCCGCCGGCTCGTCCCCTGCCAGCCCGCGTGCGCCGCGCCGATCGGCCCGCCCGGATCGGCGACGAGGATCGGGACGCAATCGGCTGCGGCGACCCCGAGCAGCAGGCCCGGCGTCGCCGTCCACATCGCGTCGGCCTCCGGCCACGGCGTGCCGACATCATCCGCGCGCACGACCGTCTCGCCATGGACCTGCTTGAGGCGGACCACGCGGTCGAAGCCGAGCCGCTTCGCGAGGGTCTCGCGATTGCGGTCCTGCTCCTCGAGCGCGTACACGCCGCCGGCCATGCTGCCGAGCGCGCGAGTGGTGAAGCCTGCGACGAGGCCGAGCCGGCCAAGCGCCGGGGACCACAGGACCCCGTCGCGCTCGATCCAGGTGTCCTCGAGCAGCGTCATGCGAGCGGCGTCGCGAACGCGAGGATCGCCGCGATGATCCCGGCGAGCGCGCCGATGAGCCAGAAGCGGATCGTGACCTTCTGCTCGGGCCAGCCGAGCAGCTCGAAGTGGATGTGGAATGGAGCCATCCGGAAGATGCGCTTGCCGCGGAGCTTGAAGCTGCCGACCTGCAGGATCACCGACACCGTCTCGGCCATGAAGATGACGCCGGCGACCGGCAGCAGCAGGATGAAGCCCGCCGTCAGCGCCACGGTGGCAAGCGTCGCTCCCAGCGCCAGCGCGCCAGCATCGCCCATGATGAACTCCGCCGGATGCGTGTTGAACCAGAGGAACGCGAGCAGCGCTCCGACGATCGCCGCGCAGATCACCACGAGCCACGGGAACCCACGCGCGGCGGCAATGAACGCGAACGACAGGAACGCGAACACGCAGGTACCGCCAGCGAGGCCATCGAGCCCGTCGGTGAGGTTCACGCCGTTGGATGTGCCGACGATCGCGATCACGGCGATGACCACGAACGCAACGGCGCCGATCTCGACCTCGCCCACGAGCGGCACGAACACACCCGTGATCGCGAAGTGCCGTTGGATGTACAGCGCGGCGACGATCGCGACGATGAGCTGCCACACGAGCTTGTGGCGGCCGCGGATGCCGAAGCCGTAGACGACGTTCACATAATCGTCGATGGCACCGAGGATGCCGACCGCGATGAACGCGCCGATCGGGATGATCGTCTGCGCGACGAAGTCTCCGCGCTGAGGCTCCTGGAGCATGGCGAAGACGACGAGCCAGACGACCGCCACGACGGCGATGAACAGCACGCCACCGAGCGTCGGGGTGCCTTGCTTGACGAGGTGCGACTGGGGGCCCTCGCGACGGATCTGCTTGCCCATCCGCAGGCGCCGCATGAGCCCGATGTACGGGCTTCCGAACACGAGGCCGAGGAGGAAGGTCGCGAGCAAGACGGCCAGCGAGAGGATCGCCATCTAGGCGCGCGCCTCGGCGCGCACGAGCTCGTCGGCGAGCTTGTCGAGCGCGAGCGCGCGAGAGCCCTTCACGAGCACGGTGTCGCCCGGCCGCAGGAGCTGGCGCAGCCGCACGAGCGCCTCTCCGCCATCGGCCGCGCGGTGCACGTCGCGGAGCCCGTTCCGCTCGGCGGCCGCGGCGATGCCTGCGGCAAGCTCGCCCACCGCCACGAGCGCGTCGACGCTCTTCGCGGCGTCCGCGCCGACCGCCTCGTGCGCGCCGACCGAGAGACTGCCGAGCTCGAGCATGTCGCCAAGCACCGCCACGCGCCGCCCGCGCACGTCGCGCAGCACGGCGAGCGCGGCGTGGACCGCCGCGGGACTCGCGTTGTATGAGTCGTCGATGACCACGAGGCCGGCGGCGTGGCGCACGCTCATCCGGTGGGCGGGCCGCTCGAGCGTCGCGAGGGCGACGGCCGCTTCGTCGAGCGGCACACCGAGCACGACCGCGGCGCCGATCGCGGCGAGGCCCGTCGTCAACAGATGGCGGCCAGGGAGCGGCAGGTATGCCTCGGCCCGCTCGCCCGACGCATCCACGGCGAAGCGGATCCCGTCGAGGCCGAGGTCGCGGACGTCGGTCGCGCGGATCTCGGCGTCGGGCGACTCGCCGTACAGGATCACCCGCGCTCGGGTCCGTCCGGCCATCCCTCGGACCCGCGGATCGTCCGCATTGAGCAACGCGACGCCGTCCTCTGGTAGTGCCTCGACGAGCTCGGCCTTCCCGCTCACGATCGCCTCGACGTTCGGAGTGCGCGCGAAGTGGACCGGGATCTCCGGGATCGTCGTGACGATGCCGACACGCTGGCGCACGAGCCGCGAGAGATCGGCGATCTCGCCGGGAACATAGAAGCCGAGCTCGATGACCGCGACCTCGTGCGTCGGCTCCTGGCGAAGGAAGGTGAGGGGTACGCCGATCTCGTTGTTGTACGAGGCGAGCGTCCGCAGCACCCGGTAACGGGCACCCAGCGCGGCGGCGGTGGCCTCCTTCGTGGTCGTCTTGCCGACGCTGCCGGTGATGGCGACCGCGGGGATCGGCCGATCGTCGCGCACCGCATCGGCGACCGCACGGAGCGCGTGCAGCGCGTTCGGGACCTGGACGAGCACGGCGCCGTCCGGGAGGTCGGGAACGTCGTGCTCGACCACAGCGGCCGCCGCGCCGCGCGCGAGCGCGTCACGGACGAAGTCGTGGCCATCGCGCTGATCGCGGAGCGCGAAGAAGCACTCACCGCCCTCGATCAACCGAGAGTCGTAGGCGCCGCCGGTGAATCGCAGGACGGGGTCGGGGCTGCCGCGCACCACCCGGCCGCCGCTCGCGGCGAGGAGTCGTTCGAGCGTGAACAACGCCGTCGATGCTAGGGCTCCGCCGATCTTTCAGGGCTTGCGATCCGGCTGGATCCGCGCGTAACGGAGGATGTCCTGCGCGATGCCCTTGAACGCGTCCGTGGCGGTCACCGTGCCGAGCAGCTTCGAGTCGGGCTTCTCGAGGACGACGAGCACCACGTACTGCGGATCGTCGGCCGGAAAGAATCCCGCGAACGAGCTCACGTACTGATCGTCGACGTAGCTGCCGTCGGGGCCGGCGATCTGAGCCGTGCCGGTCTTGCCCGCGACGCTGAAGCCCGGGATCGCGGCGTTGTGCGCGATTCCCTCGTCGACCGTGCCCAGCAGCATGCCGCGGAGGGTCGCGGCGGTGTCCGGCGTCACGACCTGGCTCACGGCGACCGGCGCGGTGCGGTGCTCCCCGTCCGCATCGCGCCGGCTCGCCACGACGTAGGGCCGGAAGAGCGTCCCGCCGTTCGCGAGGGCCGCGTAGGCCATCGCGAGCTGCAGTGGCGACACGCTCACGCCCTGCCCGAACGACGCCGTTCCGACGTCGACCGGATACCACTCGGCGAGGGGCCGCACGGTGCCGGTCACCTCGCCGGCCAGGTCCACCCCGGTCGGCTTCCCGAAGCCGAACCGCGAGAAGTAGTCGGAGAGGCGTTGGGCGCCGAGCTTCTGACCGACCCACGCCGCGCCCGCGTTCAGCGAGCGCTCGAGGATCCCCGTCACGGTCGTCGGCCCGTACGCCTTGCCGAGGGCGTTGTTCAGCCTGCGCCCGCCGACGACGGTGTAGCCGACATCGTTGTACCAATCCGTCGGCTTGACCACCTTCGCGTCCAGCGCCCCCGCGATCGCCCCGGCCTGCACCGGCGAGCCCGGCTCGTACGGCCACGCCAGCGCGCGATCGCGAAGCGCCTCCGGATCGGCGACCCGGACGGCGGCCGGGTCGTACGTCGGCGCGGAGGCGAGCGCCCGAATGGACCCGTCGGTGGGATCCACCACGAGGACGGAACCACTGGTCGCGTGCTCTTTCTTCATTGCCGCGGCGAGCTCGCGTTCGGCGGCCGTCTGGGCGACGAGGTCGATCGTGAGGGTCAGGTCGACGCCGTTCCGCGGCGCGACAGCCTCGCGCAGCCCGACCGCGAGGTCGCGGTTCGCCGGATCACGCTCGACGACGAGGCGGCCATCGGTGCCCCGCAGCTGCGCGTCGTAGTAGCCCTCGATGCCAGTGACGCCGTCTCCGTTGTCGTTGACGAAGCCGAGCACCGACGCGCCGATCGCGTCGTTCGGGTACAGGCGTTTCGGCTCGTTCTGGAATCCGAGGCCGGGAATGTTCAGCGCGGCGATCGCGTTGGCGGTGGCCTCCGGGAGCCAGCGCTGCACGTAGAGCCACTCGGCGCCAGAATCGAACGCCGCGCGGATCGG